>JBLIRT010000207.1:0-5609 GCA_049472445.1 bacterium | reverse complement strand
ACCTTCACCGTGCCTTATGTGTTCAAACGTACGCTCTGCTTTTCCAATGTATGCGGCCAGTCCTTCGTCCGTTAGACCTGGAGGCAGCTTTTTCCCTTTATGTTCAGCTATGATAGAGCAACTGCTTTGGTTATTTGATACCTTATACCATTACCTCGGAATGGTTGATCATTTATCGCTCAGATAAATCAGCCCAAGGAGAGCAATGATGATCGAAATCATAAGGAGCCAGAGCCACAGCTTATACTGAAGGTGAGTGATCAGGTCAGGTTGAGGGCGTTGAGCCGGGCCTTTCTCCAAAGGCGGCCTCATTTCTCCTTTTTCCCCGGTTATCTTCGATTCAGCCGCCTCTTTTGATTCACCTGCTGACAATAATTGCTTCAGCCAGGTAATCCCTTCAGAGAGGAGGCTGGATTTGTCGTGGGAAATCAGCTCAAAGATGGTCTCCTCAATGATCGGCTTTTCAGGATCTATGGACAAATCCTCGGGATTTAAATCCTTCAGCCACTTGCTGCCTTCAAAGAGAGTTCTCGTCGTATGACGCTTGAGCCGATATCGGGGCTGTCTGGCCAAGCGGTCAAGGTACTTTACGACGTCCCTGGTATGCGACAGCTTAAGGCGCTTATTCAATCGGCTGACACCGGTATGTTCCAGGAGAAGGCTTATCCTTGACTCCCGGATCGAGCGAATAAGATCGGTTTGGTTTTCAGAGGCGGCTTCCCACGAAACGTTCAATTCCGTGTCAAGGCCCATGCTCCGATTGGAGATATTGGCCGAGCCTACACTCAAAAAGCGATCATCGACTAACAGCAGCTTTGCATGGATATAGACCGGCTTTATCCGCCCATCTTCAGACAGAGGAGCCGGATAGTAGATCCCCAGGGAATGACCGGTCTTGGAGGCTACCTCAGCCAGGGAATGGATTATCTTTACCTGGGCCAGGCCGAGAGCAATTTCTTCTATAAGGGCATGGGGCTTCTGGGGTAAGATGATAACAACCTGGAGGCGGGAGCGATGAGATGCCCTCAGGCGGTCAATGAGGGCCTTATAGACAGCTTGTGAACTGAAATATTGATTTTCTATGTAGATAAGGTCTTCAGCCGCATCGATGGCCTCACGGTAAAGGCTTCGAATCTCCATGATCGAATCCTGCATGGGAAAAACCAATTTGGCTTCGGTACGGCTGACAGCTACCTGATCGGCGGCAATGGGAAGGTCCGATTCCATTTTGAGATACTCATCTTTTTCCGGAGATGGCAGACGGAGTTCACCTCCTCCGGCATGCTGCCATCGAAGCCTGAATAATTCCGCCAATCGTTCGGCTACCGGTCCAAGGTGGTAGGATTGTATGTCGTGGTAGGCCTCATAAGGCTTCCCGGCCGGGTTTATCCGGTCCGGATTGTTCGGTCGATGGTCACGATCATCCCAGCGATTCGAGCAAATATCCATGCCGCCGATAAAGGTAAGGAGGCCGTCAATAATCACAAATTTCTGGTGATGGCTGGCGCCGATGGCATGCCTGCTGTCGAAGCGAAAATGAATGCGATCAGTAGCCGTCCAGTTAAATATCCAGTCTTGAAACCATTCTCTTTTCAGGGAAAGGAGGAGACTGAAATCCCAGGCCAGAATATATATCTCAAGCTCCGGATTCCTCTCGCACAGGCTGTTGAGAAAGGGGAGGAGGCGGATATCACCATCAGCTTTCCGGAGATCCCCGCCCCTGAGCAGGTGGACATCGCTGTCAAACTGCCATCCTGCCATGGCTATGTAGCGCCGCGCCTTCCTGGCAGCCTGGTAGAAAGCTCGATAGTAATGGCGACCGTCAACCAGGAGACCTGTCTGCCAGACCCTGAAGATACCCCAGCAATTTTTTCCAGGCTTGAGTATGTGTTTCAAAGCTTGATCCTCCCCCCATGGATTAAGCCTTACTGAACAATAAGTCTGGCGATGAGAGGAAGATGATCCGAGGCCAGGCGGGTGAGCTTCGTACGGGGCACCTCTATGCCCCGGACGGAAATATGTGAGGTGGTAAAGACGTGGTCTATCCGGAAAAGCGGGTATCTGCTCGAAAAGGTTTTCTTCGGGCTATGGCCGTTACAGCACTGGGCATCAAGAAGCTTGCTGCGAAAGAGCCGGTAAACTGAAGAGCCGGGCATGGTGTTAAAATCGCCGCACATGACCAGGGGTATCCGGCCATTTGAAGGCAGCCGCCATTCTGAACCGAGGAGGGCACCTGCCTGGAGAAGGCGTTCCCTGCGAGTGAGCCCTAAATGGGTATTCATGATGTGAACTTTCCGGCCATGTATTTCAATTTCTGCCAATAAAGCACCTCTCTTTTCATACCGGCGGTGTCCGCTCGGGTGATGCGGAAGCTCCCCGGCCCGGATCAAACGCATGGGAAATCGGCTCAGGATCGCGTTCCCGTAATGTCCCTCCTCAATCCGGAGGGCTGGATGGAAGTGGTAATCCATCTCCAGATACTTGGCAATCAGGTGAGCCTGATCAATCGATCCGGTGCGCGTGAGCCTTACATCAAGCTCCTGCAGAGCCACAATATCAGGATCAGACTGCATAATTACATCGGCAATTCGATGCGGAAAGGATTTACTGTCGCCCCCGATACAACTGTGGACATTGTAAGTCATGATGGTAAATCTTTTACCGTCCATGGAAGAAATCACCTGGTTGGGGTTAGCGTAGCCATGTCAACATTCAAACCGAACATTCAAAGTGTTAGTCATTGCCGTTCCATACTACCTTGATTGTGAGCGTGTGTCAAGAGCTGTCATGAGCTAAGGTATAGAAAAATTTAACCTTTGTAGCAGGCTGCCCGTCTGTCTGGCTGACAGCCTATAAACGAGGCTGTGAAGGTGACACATGGTTTCCTGAAGGGGCAGATCAGTCTCAATACTGATGTATAGCTCATCATCTACTTCATGTAAGGGCTCAAAGTGTGCCTTAATCTGCTCGAAATGGCGGATACGGGCATCGGATATTGAATATTCTGCCTCTCTTTTTTCCAGCCTTTTTTTCAGTACCTGATCAGGCCCCTGACACTCGATGAACAAAAGGTTGACGTCCATATCCCCGGCCAGGCGAAGAACCTCCTGACGATTATGACGGCTTCCATAGGTGGCATCAAGAATAACGGATGAGTTTTTCTTTATCTCCTCCTGAGCCAGGAGGAGGAGCCGGCCGTAGGTGAGCCTGCTTGCTTCTTCTGAGTACATACCCTTTCCGTAAGCGGTATCCATCGGCTGATTCGGCCGAAGGCCAAATAAGGCCTTGCGAATGACATCCGAGTGGTAGACCTTTATCCTGAAAGCCCTGCTTAACCGGCCGGCTATCGTGGTTTTGCCCGATCCGGGCAGGCCGCAGACAACCAGGAGGGCAGGGCGAATACACTGGATGGCATATTGGAAGGCAAGGAATACGTACCGGCTGATCTTTTCACGAATCCTTCTTTCCTCATCTCCCCTGAAGCCTCCTTCCTGAAGGCGAATACAGTTCACCTTGACCCGCACATAGGCTCGATAGCATTTGTAAAAGTCAAGTAACACAAACAGTTCAGAGTCTTTTGAATACCTGGCGTAAGATTCGAGAAAGGCGTGTGCAGCCTGAGATTGGCCTTCATAATCAAGATCCATGGCCAGGAAAGCAAGATCGGAGCAAATATCACTGTATCTGAAGCGATCATTGAATTCAAGGCAGTCGATGATTTGCAGGCCATCAAGAAAATAGATATGGCCGCTCCTCAGGTCTCCGTGACAATCACGGATTTTGCCTGTCTCCTGCCGATATTCGAAGAGTTCCCGTCTTCTCTCCATGAAGGACCGGGTAGCCTGGCGGATAAGGTGAAACATGCTCTCATCCAGTATTTCCCCTGCAAATGCTTCAGTTTGTCTGAAGTTTTCTTCACAATTGCCCCAGATCCGTTCCCAGGAGCCGAAGCTCTTGATATATCTGCCGGTGGGAGATTGGCTGTAGAATCCGGCCAGGGTGAGGGCCAGTTCCTCGAGGTCCGCTCCCGTTATCAATCCCTTGGTCATAAGGTGGAACAGAGAACGTTCCCATGGGAGTTGGCGCATCTTCACGGCATATTCAACAGGCTCGCCCGGGCCATTCAGAGAGAACCGCTCTCCCTCCCGGGTAATAGCTACCACCTTCAGGTAGACGTTATGGGAAAGACGCCGATTCAGATTCACTTCCTGGCAGCAGAAATAATGGCGACTGGCCAGCGTAGAAAAATCGAGGAAACCAAGATTCACCGGTTTTTTCATTTTATAAGCATAGGGACCTGTCAGAAAGACCCTTGAGATATGCGTTTCCCGCTGCTCAATGACAGCGGCCACAGGATGAGGGTAAAAATCGGGCCTTCCCATAGCCTGAGAGATCTGTGCCTGATAGTGCTTTTCCATAAGCCGGATCTCCTCCCTTTAAGCCTCACCATACCTGGAGGACATTACAGCGGATTGTCTCATAACTTCTCGGTAGAATGATCAGTCTCTCCTCACTTTATGGCCGGATCAGCTGCTGCAGATGTTCCCCATCTTCTATCCAACCAGGATGGGAAGGGTGGGGGTGGTCGCTGGAGCGGCATAGGGAGTCTTTTGATGAAGCTTCGAAGCTGTGCTGAGCGTTAAAAATGGCTGCTGTCTAAGCGCAGCGAGTTCGGCCATTGAGCGAAGCGAACTTAGAAGCTTCCAAAAGACGACCGTTGAGCGAAAGCGACCACCCTAACCCTGAAAGATGGGGAACATCTAGACTGCTGCTTCAGATTTGACAGAAATTTCTCACAGCGATTATTGGAAAAGACGCTCCTTGTGATACAATATATCCGGTACCATGGTCCGGTTACAGCCTATGGCTTTTTTTCATGAGTATAAGGAGAATCGAAAGGATCGAATGAAGCGCTTTTTTGGAAACATGAAACATCTTAGGGCCATTTTCTCTTTTCTCTTTTTTAATGGATTATTCCTGGGAATCACGGGGATAGGTATGCTGGGATTATACTTCTCGGATCTTCCCGGTTCGGCATGGCTCTCTGTCAGCTGGGCGGCGTGGATACTGGCCAATTACCTGTTTCTCATTAGAATCAAAGTCTGCCGCTATTGTTCGTATTATGGCCGGAAGTGTCCGATGGGGTGGGGTAGGCTTATTTCCTCCTTTATCTCCAGGGGAGAAATGAGCGGATTTTCCAAGCAGAAATGGGCGATTCTCTATTTCCTGTCCTTTGCTGTCTTCCCATTCCTTTCCATGGTCATATCTTTGATTTTCAGGTGGAATCCTGTCGAATTATTTCTTTTAATCCTGTTTCTCTTCTCAGGTCTCCTTCTTTACAGACTGGCCAGAAGGTTATGCTGCACTCATTGTGATATGAAATCCTTGTGCTTATTAACGAAGGTCAGTTCCCTCTCCGGTATGAGCTTGAGGGATACATCAGGTTATGAATCATGGCCGGAGGAGCTGATCGCCTTATTTTCATTGAGTAATTTCCGAAAGATGTGCCGATTGAAGAAAGGCTGTATCTTGGACGTAACCGGTGGAGTAAAAAGGACAAGGAAACAAAAGAGCATGAGAACTGAAAAGAACTCTCCTTTTTTAAAGGA
>JBLIRT010000206.1:0-5639 GCA_049472445.1 bacterium | reverse complement strand
GCCGTAGGACGCCGCCGGATACCCGGTGCGGTCCGGCCCGGCCTCGCACGTGGACTGTTGGTTGTCCTCGCCGCAGCTCGCCGCCGCGAGCAACAGGATCGCGATCGCATGTTTCATGGCTTCAATGCCACCTCAGTTACTTCACAACCAGATCTTTGAATGTGAACAGGTTTGCCGGATAGTTTGGCGCCAAGAAGCATGCTCCCCATGCGGTTTAAGCTGGAGATGCAGTCATTATTATTCGAAGAACATCCCTTGATAACAAACCATGGGCTCGTACCTTGGCATAAAAACTCATTGCCGCCAGTACCTGTCTCGAAAAGAGTAAAGTGAATCTCACCGTCTTTTTCAAATCTTAGGGCATTGATATGCATTGCTTTTAGGTTCCAAGCTTGTGCCTGATTTGCTAAGACAACCAGAAATAAGGTTAAGAGAAAAATCCAAAGTTTTTTCATAAGTCTACTCCTTTTTTAATTAAGATTGACCCAAAGCTTCGAAGGTTTAAGAAAAATAAATTTATTACAATATAAGAAATTTTTTATAATGTAAGGTGCCACGGGCTAACGCTCGTGGCTGTCTCCTATATCACCTCCTTGAGATTTTTCAGATAGATTTTGATCCGACAACGAGACTTCGCTCCAAGACCACGATTTAAGAGCTCCCCGAGGCAGGGGAAAAGTCACGAATCTGCAAGAGATATCCTCCAATCAGGGCCACTCAGGAAAAGACCTTCTGGAAATCTCGTTGGAGAGTATTAAGGGCTATCGTTTTTTATTTCCAGCTTTGTAGACACCCAATCTCCGCCATCATTTTTCAATCTTGTATTTAAGAATTCAACTACTTGACCTGGCTCGATCGGCGTAAGACCTACAGCTGTGCTGGCATCGAGAGTCTCATAAACTCCTCCCTCCCTAAGTTCCATTTTACCACTGACATAGATCATTCCAGCTTGAGTGGATAATAGCAGCAGCTTAATTTTTAATGTGACTTCACCATCCACTGTCTTGGATTGCACCCATTCCCTGCTGAATCCCCCCTGTTCGAGTATAACACTATCACTCCAATTATAACTGTCATGCTCATCAGCGGAAAATAGATCGTGATCGTGGATTTCACCAATACAGCTTATGCGTGCAACTCGTATAGGATTTTTTTTGTCTAGCCGCATTTTTATTCTCCTCTTAGAAAATTATATTCCTTAAATTGCATATAATAAAATAATTCTTGACAACCTGTATTCTTTTCAACCTACGGCTGCGTAAAAAATATCGGTTGTTATAGCCGCTCTTCCGCACTGTATTGTGTAACTTTAGACATTTATCTTGATCATAAATTACTGCTTTTATGCAGTGGTATGTCGTTAAAATTCTACATTATTGCCAATTAGTCATAAACAAGAGGAGCGCAATAGATGCCAACGCATACCACAAGGGACTTAGGGCACTTAGGATTGGTGGCCGGGATGTGTAAAAAATTAAATATTGCCCAGGTGATTGATCGGGCATTGCCCCAAATGAGGATGGGTATTCATTTGCTCTATCGGGGTAACGAATGTCTGGGGGTTCTCAACCTTGAGGATAGGCGCTGGCAAATGATCAATCAGTTAGGCTATCAAGACTACTACACATAAATGCTTCATTTTAATAGTAAGGGTGCGGAAGCACGGTTTCATGCTTCCTCTGCATGCTTTCTGGGGAAACAGCCGATGTATTCGAATAATCAAAAAGGTACCGGAGAATAGGTACCGAAGCATGGAAAGAGCATGTGACCAGGAAGATTACGATTTTGGCCCTTGGTTCCCGCGGAGATGTGCAGCCGCTCCTTGCCCTTGGACTGAGGCTGAAAGCACATGGTTACCAGGTCTGTGTAGCTACCCATGGGCTTTTCGAAGGATTGGTCCGCAGCCTGGGGCTTGAGTTTTTTTTCGTTCAGGTTAATCCCAGAGAGGCACTTGACAGCCAGGCCGGTCAGGCGGCTTTGGCCTATGGCCTGAACCCGCTGCGCTCATACCTGCATTTTACCAATATGGTCAAACAGGTGATGATGCAGGCAGGTGCTGACTGCCTGCGTGCCTGCCAATCAACTGAGGCCGTTCTTTTTTCCACCATGGCCAGCTACTTTGCCCCTCATATCGGTGAAAAGTTTTCCATACCCATTATAGCTGCTCCCTTACAGCCGCTTCATCCGACCCGCGCCTTTCCAAGCTGGTTTTCGCCGGTTCAATGGAACCTGGGAGGAGCCTTCAACCGGTTTACCTACTTCCTGACCTACCAGATTACCTGGCTCCCTTATCGCTCTATTGTGAATCAATGGCGAGTTGAGTATTTGAGCCTTCCTCCAATTTCCATCCGGAAGAACTACAGCCGGAAACTGCTCAAGCAAAAGGGGCTGGTGATCTATGGTATAAGTCCCACGATTCTGCCGAAACCTGCAGATTGGGGTGATAATATAGAAATTACGGGCTATTGGTTCCTGAATCGTCCGGCTGACTGGCAGCCTCCTTGCGATCTGGTGGATTTTTTGTCTGATGGACCCCCGCCTGTTTATTTCGGTTTCGGGAGTGTCAGCGGGTTCAAGGTGGAAAGGGTCATGAGCAAGGTTCTTGAAGCCATATCGATTACCAGATGCCGTGCTATTCTGGCCACAGGCTGGGGTGGCCTGAGTCAATCCGATCTTCCGGCGCATGTATACAAGGTCGAATTCATCCCGCATGACTGGCTTTTCCCTCACCTGGCTGCTGCTGTCCACCATGGTGGTGCAGGTACAACAGCGGCCAGTTTACGAGCCGGTATTCCGACCATAATCGTTCCCTTTTACCTTGATATGCCCTTCTGGGGGCGAAGGGTGGCCGATTTAGGCGTAGGACCGGAACCTGTTCAGGGCAGGAAATTATCGGCTGAGCATCTTGCCGCCGTCATTACTCATGTCTTGCGAAATGAAGAGATGAGAAAGAGGGCGGCCATGGTGGGAAGCCGCATACGGAATGAAGACGGTCTCACCAGAGCCGTTGAGGCGATTGATCGCTATTTATCTTAGTACCTTTCCGAAAACCTTGCTTTGGAGCAGTGGTTCTGCCCGGTGCCAGGGGTTTTCGGATAGCTTCTTAGTATTGTTCCATATATTCATAGGCATAATGCTGTTTTCGGGAGGCTGTCCTGGCCCACAGGACGGCCTCTCTGGTGGCATTGCAGCCGTGGCAGCCAGGGCATCCGGCATTTTGCGGAGAGATCGTATCAACCGTGTTATCCACGAGAATTTTCCCTACATCCATGTGTAGCTGTAAGGCTCTGTCTTCCTTACCGATATACGAGGGAATGTAGTCTTTCAATTTCGAGTTTTGTGTGCGGAGCCAGAGGATAGATGTCATCACTCCAATTCCGGCTGCCCTTTCAATACCCTGGAGAATTGTTTCATAATCCTCATCAAAACCGATGATATTGGTATTCAGGACTTTTCCCCAGCCAAAACAGGAGACCGCCATCTCCCAACTCCTCATATAATCTTCCTGAGAAAAGGCCCCGGACAGGTCAGGGCAAATCTCCCGCCGGACCTTATCATCGAAGAATTCCAGGGATATGCCGATCGTATCCGCCACCTCGCCCAATTCTTTCAGGAGGGGTCGATTGAAAATCGGCTCGGTTTGTACATGAACGGACAGGCTCGTCTTCCTGCGGATCAATTGAGCCAGCCTCAGAAGTTCCCTCCCGGTTTCCTCCGGAGATTCGGAAAGGCCGCCCATCAAGGTTACCGAACGAACAGGATTATTGGCCACAGCCAAGGTAAGATACTCAAGGTTTGCTTTATCCGCCAGTCTCTGAGGAGCGTTAAGCTTATGTATTGACAGGTTGGCTGTACAGTGCCTGCAGCCTGCATATTGCTCCATGTGCCTTTTGCTCCCATAAAGGCACATGGAAATTGTCCCGTAAGGGTGAAATCCGGCTTGAGACAAAAGCGTGGCCTTTCGGCCATCAGGGTAAGTTCCCTGCCATCCGGGAGATATTTTTTCAAGGAACATGTCGTCCGCTGTACAGATAATCTTTTCTGTCTGCTTCTGACCGTCCTGTTTCCTTTCCAGCCATTTGGCGGGCAGGGCATACCGGGCTAAATAATGACCCTCAGGATATACAACGAGGCTGATCTGGCTGCTATGATCGCCTGGAGCATCACCCATATGACAGGCTGCCTGCCTGGGGCCTGCTCCTCCCCGTGCTGATGGCAGGTTAAGGCCGGGTGCCGGAATATCGGGCAGGGTAATGCCTCTTGAGCAGAGATTGATCCTTCTTTTTAAGTTTCTCAAGGCCTTCTCTTCGCTATCGGACTTCAAAATACTCTTCCCCCTCAAAAAAATAACATAGGTAAGAAAAATGACACGTATCTTATTTTTTCGGTTTTCTTTCCAGGAACTTACGATAGGGGAGGTGAAATTTTGAAATGGTTTTGGCAGGGCAGGGCGGGCTGAAATGAGGTCAGGCCCAGCCGTATGTTCACAATTTTATATCACCAAGGCCGTATTCCCCAACCAGACCATCACGTGAATACAGGTATTAGATGGTGGTGCCGGAGGGTCATCTATCTTGGAAAGAGAGATTCCAGTGTTTCCTTCAGATGTTCATGAGGATAGATATTTGACTTTCTGGACCAGGCAAATTCAAGGGTGCGATCGTATGACCAATCCGGGTGGGTAAGGTAGAGATACGCTAAGCCGACCGATCCTGACCGCCCGATTCCGGCCCGGCAGTTAACGATAACCCTCTTATCCTCTTTCAGCTTCTGCTGGACCCAGAGGACGGCTTCCAGAATTTTTTCCGGAGGGATGGGATTATGGGCTCCGTCAGGAAGGCCGATCTTTTTATAGTCTACAGGGGTGGTCTCGGGATAGGTCAGGTTCAATTCTTCAGCCATGTTCAACACAGCTTGAAAACCGAGATCTGGAGCCTGGGAGGCGGCAATATAATTCCCCACGTAGACTTTGGGGGCAAGCTCAATAGCTTGCGGGCCCTGGGTCCATGACATATCAGGTGAGGGCGGCAGGATGGTCATCATGCCATTGTGGCCGTAATCACTCCCCCATTGCCAGAAGAGAGGAGATCGGTGCCCGTTTTCCCTGAGTCCAAGCCGGACCGTATATTCAAAGGTTCCCTGACCTGTGGGCAGAAGGGAGCCTTGGAATTCACAGAAACCGTTGGGCGGCTGAGAACTCAAATGCATGGACACGGCATGCCAGGAGCCGCCGGGATTCATTTTGTCGATGGCATTCGTCCAGATCTCAGCCATGACATGGTGAGGAGGGTGATGGGTAGATATCCACACGACCACACCGAAAGGCTCGAGCATGTACAACCTGAGAGAAGACCCTAGGGGAGGGAGAATCTTTTCGATATGAGCAACCTTCTCAGACATCTCTTTCCTTATACTCCTCCTGGCCGGACAGTTGAGATTGATTCCAAAGAGCCATGTCTCATGATCATTGACTCCCATTCCGGCATATCTGCGGCCTGGCCTGAACGATGTAAAACTGCCGGCCCTCGTCTGCTTCGACGGGCGGCATTGTCTGGATTCGGCTTTCGGCTTCGGCGATCCGGTTAACGGATACCGGGTGCGTACGCAGAAACTCGGGCGGCCCCTCGCCATTGGCCCTG
>JBLIRT010000205.1:0-5654 GCA_049472445.1 bacterium | reverse complement strand
AAACATACTTCCAGTAGGCGGCCAGACCCTCAATATCGTCAGGTGAAGGGAGAGGGTCGGGAGACCGGTAATACTTGATCCTGGCCATGGAGATACTATAGGCCAGGTTCCAGACAAGGGCTCCGGGAGTGGGAAAGGATATAAAGGTACATTGAACAACCGAATTCCTCAGCCTTTCCTGATAACGGAGATAGTTTCGCCAGATGTCCTCTTCCGTGGCCGGCTCCATCTGGAACACGCCAAGAGCAGGCCCTGAAATCTGCCGGAGGTAGGTTCCGAAGCCCGACTCCTGGGCTGCCGTGCCGAGGAGAAGATTGACCGCCGACTGAGAACATAAGCCAAGGTCGTCTAATACTCTTTTGATCAGCCCTTCAAACTGGTTTCTGTTAAAGGCCATTTTCTTTCACCTTCCTTTCAAACTCTGCCCTGAGCTTACCGTCAAGCGTGGTCTCCATGCTGTACCCATCCGGCCCGAACCGTGAAGCCGCCACCTCCTCAGGAAGCACGACCTGCCGGTCAATATAGATGGCGTCCGTCTCGGCCACCAGTTTTCTTTCTTCCGCCTGCTCTTTACTGGTAGGCTGCCACAGGGGATTAAAGGTAAAGCCCCACTCCTCAGGCTCCCTGCTCCCGGTTTTGGAGGACCTGTCCCTCAGCATGATCCGGATTATCTTCTCGATCTGATCCTGTAATTTGTCCTTCTGCCAGGAGGCCACCATATCGTAATAAGCTCTGGTGGTCTCCGTGGCCCCGGCCAATACGCCGAGCTGCTGAGAAAAAAGCCTGGCCCTCGGCACCCTGGCCGCAGCGCAGACTATTTCGATATACAGGTTCATCAAATCAACCAGGCCGGTAATGGGCGTCTGGATCTTGGTAAACTCCTCATCCTCGCCAAGGAGGGTAATGCCGATGGAGCTGGCGTTGGCTATGGCGTATTGAATCCTGGCCTGGAGGGCTGTCTGGCCTTCGGTGGTCTGGAGGAGATCGGCCAGGTTGGGCAACTTTAAGACCTTGGTGATGAAATCCTGGAAAAGCACGGCGCCGCCCTGAAGAGAGGTGCCGAACCTTTTCACCTCTTCGTTGATGGGCTGAAGTTCCGAATCATACCATCCGTCATTTTCCAGCCTGGTTACGTCCGGAAGAAAGGCCCCATCAAAGCGCACCAGCCTTGATTCGTGTATCAGCCGTCTGGGGGCATAGACGGAGGCCGAGACAGGAGAAAGCCGGTATATTTCCGGCTCACCGAAATTCGCCTTCATAGGATCGCTGTACCTTGACTCAACGGTCAGCTGCCAGCGGTCAAGGACATTAAAAAAAGCTATTCTGGAAATAGTATCCTCATTCAGGGGTTTTTCAGGTGATCCTCCGTCAAGAGCACCGATGATAATCACTGATCCGCCATAAAGACGGCTCAGGATGGCGGCCTGAAGGATTTTCTTCTGGAGCCTTAATTCCTCCATCCGGCCGGTCAAGCCGGTGACCCTGCTCTTGTCTTTGTCCCTGTCAATGGTGATGGTGATCCACGGCCTGATGGCATCCTCGGCCACAACCTCGACGATCCGGCGGGATACCCAATCGAAACGATAGAGGTGTTCTGCATCGGTTCTGGTTAAGACCGTACCTTGGCCGAAATACATCCTGGCCATGGGGTCTGTGGCCCCGCCGAATCCGTTATAGGCATTCATAAAGAGATCAAGCCGGGCCTGATCTCTCCTTCTGGCGGTCTGCTTGGCTTCCTCGATTGGTTTCATGGTGCTGTTTCCTCGATTGGTTTCATGGTATCCTTCACCTCCCGGCCAGAATATCAGCCACTGATTTCCTGCTTTCCATGTGCTGAGCCATGGAGATAAGGTCTACATCCTCGTCATGCCCGGTGTTGGGAAAATTAACCAGGGAGGATTCAAACTCGGCCAGCCATGGAGCCCCCCTGGGGAAGAAGACCCGCTCATTTTCCATGTAGGTGGCCATGGGCACGGCCCTGGTATATTTATCAAGCCCTCTGGTAGGTATTTCCCTGAAGGGGATTTTCATCCCGCCTATCTCGTCCCTGCCCTCGCTTTGCTTGACGATCACCTTGCCGAGTTTTTCATCCTCCACCCCGACCAGGGTGCACATATTCTTAAAGGCAAAATTCCTGATCGTGGGTAAGACCCTCGTATGCTCTATGCGGTCGTTGAGGCGGTCGAGCAGGAGCCATACCCGATGCCTCCTTGAATATCCCCAGGCCTGTAACCCTGTGGGATCATTCACCTTTTTTATCTCTATGGCCGGATCTACATAGACGTGCCTGGTAAGCTCGGTCTTGCGGACCTCGATGGGTTTATCTTCGTTCACGCGAAAGCAAAGATATACGGCCCTTAAAGCATCAAAGGTGTAATACCGGAAATAGTCCGACTTAAAGAGGGTGCCGCCCCGGCTGGTGGGAGAGCAATCGTAAAGGGCGCTCCACCAGTAAGGGCCGACCAGCCTCTTTATATTCAGTAATCTGGCCAGGTTGTACCTGGCCGGCCAGAGGGCATCACCCGGATTTCTCCCGAGAAGATCCCCCTCATGAGCAATGGCCGGGAGGTTGATCTCCTCGACCTCGAAGGGGAAGTCATCGCCCTCTTCCTGCCGCTGCCTGAGTAGCCTGCCGATCAGATCATCAGTATGCCAGCGGGTGGCCAGGATAATCACCACAGCTCCGGGATGGAGCCTGGTTCCGGCCACCGACTGCCACCAGCTCCAGATCTTCTCCCTCTGGCCGGCCGATTCCGCCTCTTCGTATCCCTTGACATAATCGTCTATTAAAAATATGTCCGCGCCGAATCCCGTGATGGGGCCACCTACTCCCGAAGCCCTTATGCCGCCTCCGCGCTCGGTATACCAGGCATATTTCTTAAACCTTCTTTTGTTCGGACCCACTCCGAAGAGGCGAGGTCCCCATTGCGCAAATATTTCCTTGGCCACGGCTGAATTATCCTGGGCCAGTTCCGACCCATAGGAGGTGAGGATGATTTTTTTCTCCGGGTATCTGCCTCCGATCCAGGCGGGGAGATGCTTTGAAATGAGTTCTGTCTTGCCATGACGGCAAGGGCAGGAAATGAGGAGAAGACGGTACTTATCGGCTGGCGGAGCTTCAATAGCCTTCTGGATCCTTTCGGCTATGTAATGTATGTGCTCCGGATCCTGATTCCCTGAGGCTACCTGAGGAAAAAGAGGGAACCATAATGAGCACGCTTTATATAAAGCGTCCAACTCGCTCTTGGTGAGTTCGATAGAATCTATGGGCGGGCCTAAAGCAACCATACTATAAATATACCACAGTAGTAGCATGATTGCCAACTGCAACAATTGGGGTCACACTTGGGGTCAGGTCTTGAATCTTGGATTTCCATTAAATTCAAGATGCAAGACCTGACCCCTTACACTGAAGGTGAGAGATGATTACAGGTTCCAGAAGGTCGGTATCAGGAAAGATTCCGTCCACTCAGGAACGGGGAGGCTGTTATACTCTATTAACTGGGTCCATCCTGTATCGTCTATTCTTATCATGGAAAAAGTAACTTTTTAGGGTATCGGGGATATTCACACCCTCAAAAATGTCACTGGCCGTATCTACACAATCCTTAAGCCCCTGGTAGAATTCAGGAATGGCCTCCACGAAGCCATCAGGGTATTCGCACCATGCAAGTGTATATGATTGCTTGACATACAGAATATTGTCATGCCGGAGCTGGGCCCATGAGGCAAGCTGGGTATTGAGCAATTTATCCCGATAGGCGGCTGTGCGCATGGCCCCGGGATATTCATCTCCCGTGAAAGAACCCGAGAGCTTTCGCAGCACATCAAGCCAGCTGTTATAGATACTTGATTCCCAGAATTCCTGCTCATATTGATCAACCAGATATCGAAGGGAGTATAGGTTACCCTGGTACGGCCAGGATGTCATTTCACCTTCCAGATGGCCAAGAGCCCTGTTATTGCCGAGAACAAACATGGCATCGAGAGGGCTTGGCATCCCACGCAAGATCTTCGTGCCATTGACCACGATCCGGTCAAACACCACATTGGAGAAGACGTGGCTGTCCACCGTAAACCTCTGTCCCATGAAGGCGAAAGATTTAGGAAGAGGGGTGATCTGCGGATCGCTGGGATCACCCATGATAACCTGAGAGCAGATCCTTTGTTCACCGTACCCCTTCTCCTGCATGATCGAAAAAACCCTGGCCTGGATCTCCTCATCCAGCAAGTCTCCCGGACTCAGAACTCCTGCCTCCTCCATAAGCATGGATAAGGTTCGTACATTCATGGCATCGGGCTCGCCGACCATGAATTCAAGTATTTTATCCAGGTCATCCCAGGCAGTGCGGACGCCACCTGCTTCAATGCTTCTCATGATAAGATAGGCATCCAGAAGTTGCCGCACGTTTAAAACAAGGTCATCTGAGCTTTCAGGTCGATCTGCTACCCGAAAGTCGATCTGACCAAGCCACATCATAGCCTTAAAGTAGTTCTCGAGACCCTCTGATTTTGTATAATGTCCTCTCGGATAAAACTGGCTGAAATCGATCATTCTTCTTTCCCCAAAGATATCGACTGTGACCGGTTCACAGCCGCCGTCCATGATGATAGGAACGGAAAAGAACATCACTTTTTCATCTCCGGAGTAAGGAATAGAGGCGGTACTACCTGCCCCTCCCCTTAATACTTTCCTGGCCACGGCGTAGAAAATATTTACATCATGGAAGGCTTCGGCCAGCAACCCCGTGGGATTGGCCACAAGTTGGGGCAGAGCATTCTGAGCCTCGGTGAGAATAAAATCAAGCTTATCAATCAATGCGTTTTCCTCAAGTTCGGCGAGCATGTTATCATAACTTCGATGCCAGGCCTGAAGGATTGAATCCGTTGAAATAAAGACCGGAAGATCCTTGCGGAAGATATCCAGATAAGCATCTCCGAATGAGTCATAACTGTTCCTGGTGCTTACCACAAAGCCATCCGCATTGATCCTGGTCTCTTCCTCAGCCGTCAAGCCGATCTGACTTTTGACCAGCTCATAATAGTACGCCTGTGAAACATCATAGCCGAGGGCACTGAGGTATTCACCCTCAGGATACTTCTGCCTCAGCTCTTCATAGGTCAAATCCTCTGCCTCATCAAGAATGGCAAAGTAGCGGGTCATAAAGTCAGCCGCCTGTTCCTCGACGCTGCCTGTCTGGCCGTCGGGGAAGGTAAAATCATAATTCCGGTATCCTCCCAGGAGAGGGAGAAACCAGGTGAGTGCCGCAGGGAATCCTTTTGGAGGGCTCACCATGGGAGGAAGGAAGCAGGATAGGTAAACGGTTACCCATGATTCTTTCCTCCTTGTCGGCTTTTCTTTTTTATCCTTATCTCAAGGGATCCTTATCTCAAGGGAAAATTTCCTTTCAAGAGAAGAGGATCCTTTCCATTTTTATCCTTCATATCAAGGAAAAATTTGCTTATCTAAGGCTGGGCACCCGGAGGGAAAATTCTGAGAAGAACCTGAGCTGCCGAGAGCCCGCTCTTATCTCTGTATGGTGTAGGTTTTATTCCAGGGGAAATTCTAAAAAAATCCAGGATCAGGATCAGTAATTTAATATCTCAACATTTTAATTATAGTATTTTCCAAAGAAGTATTGAAATCTATTTAG
>JBLIRT010000204.1:0-5738 GCA_049472445.1 bacterium | reverse complement strand
TCAGAGCAACTCCGGCCGCAAGGGCTTTCTGAAACTGATGATATGTTTCGATGATAAGTTTTAACATGCGGTACTGCTTTCCGAAGGAGGAGTAAGCATCCAGTTCATGGAAGGCGTTTTGATACAGGAAATCCTCCCGGATGGATTTAGCGATCTCAAGGAACAATTGATCTTGCGGTGAGAGAGTTTCTTTACCAACCAGACGAACGATCTCTTCCAGTTCCGATTCTTTTTGGAGTATGGTCATAGCCTCGATTCGAATATTTTCCCAGTCATCGGCCGTATCTTTGGTAAAGTATTCATTGAGGTTATCATGATACAGTGAGTAGCTCAGCAGCCAGTTTATAGCCGGGAAATGACGGCGATAGGCTAAATTGGCATCCAGCCCCCAATACACCTTGACGATTTTCAGGGTAGCCTGTACTACCGGATCCGACATATCTCCTCCTGGGGGGGATACCGCTCCAATAGCACTCAAGGAGCCCGAACGCTCCTCGCTGCCAATGTTTTTGACCAGACCGGATCTTTCGTAAAAGTCAGCCAGCTTCGTAGGCAAATAAGCGGGGTAGCCCTCTTCACCGGGCATCTCTTCCAGCCGGCCGGACATCTCACGAAGAGCCTCGGCCCAACGAGAGGTGGAATCGGCCATGAGTGCAACATGGTAGCCCATATCACGGAAATACTCAGCTATGGTAATTCCTGTGTAGATAGAAGCCTCGCGGGCAGCCACAGGCATATTTGAGGTATTGGCAATGAGGATGGTTCGCTTCATCAGGGGTTCACCGGAGCGAGGATCAAGCAGTTCCGGAAATTCCAGTAATACGTCAGCCATCTCATTGCCCCGTTCCCCGCACCCGATATACACGATAATATCAGCGTCGGACCACTTGGCCAACTGGTGTTGAACCACTGTTTTACCTGAACCAAAAGGACCGGGGATACAGGCTGTTCCCCCTTTAGCCACCGGGAAGAACATATCTATAATTCTCTGGCCTGTGTTAAGGGGTATAGAGGGCGGCAGTTTTTCCTTATAAGGCCTCGGTTTCCGGACCGGCCATTTTTGCATGAGTCCGATATGAACCCGGTCACCCTGGTTCGTCTGAATAAGAGCAACGTTATCGGTTATGGTATAGTTTCCATCAGCAATTTCTAAGATTTCCCCTTCTAGGCCAACAGGTACCAGGATGTAATGCTTCACCAGGACGGTTTCCTGTACGGTACCTAAAATATCCCCACCCAGTACTCGATCACCCTTCCTGGCCGATGCTTTGAAGAGCCATTTTTTATCACGATCCAGGCTGGGTATATCGATTCCCCGGCGGATCATACTCCCGGATTTGGAATAGATCATATCCAACGGCCTCTGGATGCCGTCAAAAATTGATTCTATGAGACCCGGGCCAAGCTCAACGCTCAAGGGATGCGTCGTTGAGACGACCGGGTCGCCGGGCCCAAGCCCTCCAGTTTCCTCATAGACTTGAATAGAAGCCAAGTCTCCTTTTATCTCAACGATCTCACCGATGAGACCTTCATGGCCGACCTTGACCACATCATACATATTCGCATCCTGCATATGCTCCGCAACCACAAGAGGGCCAGAGACCTTGACAATTGCTCCTGCCATAGTGCTTACTCCTCCAATTTATTTTCTATTTTATTGAGAAGACAGGATATCGGCGCCCAAAGCCTTTTCAACTGTTTTCCTTATTTTCAGGCCCGCTAATCCCAAGCTTCCTTTATGTGAAGGTATAATGATTATTACGGGAAGCAAGGAGATACTTTTCTTTAATTTCTCCAGTTGCTGATCGATTTTCACGGCCAGATCGTCGGTAATAAATATGGCAGCGTATTGATTCACCTGGTCCTTAACCAGTCTGGTCATTTCCGTCAGGGCTTCATGTTCATCCTGCACGGGGACAATGTCAATTCCCATAGCCTTGAAGCCAAGAATGCTATCCCTTCCACCGACTACCGCCATTTTAGCCATACATTTTCCTTAATCTCTCCTCGATGAGGCTTTGAGGAAGCTTATTTTGCTTGCCGACAATCACGATTCTTAAATTTTTTATCTCATTCTCTTTGGCCAGAAGATAAGCTATTAATGGTTCAGCACCAAAGGTGATATATCTTGTCTGGTGAATAAAGGTGATCATGAAATCATCAATAAGTTTCTCCAATAAGGCTAAAGAGCCTTCTTTCTGATAAGACTCGATCCCCTCCCTGATTATACCGGCATAGGGAGAAGATCCTAAACTGGAAATGACCTTGTTCAGCGGCTCGTCAAGAAGAGAAAGAAGGGTTTCTGGTGAAATCTCTCCACCCTCGATCAAGACAGAATGTAAAAATGAGCGATCTTTCCCCATCTGTTTGACTCGAAGGAAGGTTTTTAGATTGATGAGGTCAATCTGGAGACGAAAAAGGACGGCCAGGAACATGACACTTCGGAGTCGGGCCTCCTGGAGAAGGTGGTGAAAGGCAATATGGTCGATCTGGATATCAATCCATTGGGAGGGAGGAGACAATTTGTCCAATTCTGATACCAGGTGAACGAGTGCTTGGGCAATTCCGGGTGGAAATGATGAATAATCACCGGAAGCTACCATGTGCCGGATTGCTTCCGGCCCATATACTCCCAAGGAGATAAGGAAAGGATTGGCCTCCTTAAGAGATGTTCGAAGCTTTAAACACACCTTCAGGTTATGAAAGTCATAACGCATGGCCAGGAGATTACTGGGTGACTCGGGATCAGGATCGATATTTTTGATTAACTGATAGGTTCGGATTAACTCCATGTTCAAGAGAGCTTCAAAGTCAGCACCAGATGCTCCCTCTTTCAGCAACTCCCCGTAAAGGGTTTCAGCTAAAATCCGGGTCATCTCTGATGAATCTTTAGCCTCAATAAGCCGTTTAAAGACAATCCCTTCGAGGAGCCTTGCTTCCATGGCCCTTATCTTGCCGACAGCAAAGGCATACCGCAGATCATCTTTCCTTTCCTGATAGATAGCCTTGGTCATCTTTCCCCGATAATGTTCCGATCAAAGATTCCTGAAGAGCGTCTTGGCAACCTCTGATTCCAAATCGCTTTCCAGATATTTTAAAAGAGAAGCAAAGGAATTATCGACTTCTACTCGGTCACCTTTCAGGATAAATCCTCCCGAAATCTCTCTTTTCTCCTGGGAGATGGTAAGACTCCCTTTCTTTCCCGCCTTTTCCAGGTCTTTATTGACATCCTGAATAAATTGTTGATGAATTCTGTGGCTGTCCTGACGGGAGAAGATCACCTCTTTAAAATCCGCAGTGTAGCTGGATACGAGCATTTTTTTTATCAACTGGAGGTAGTCTCGTTCCGGCATGCTATTCAGCTTTTTCAGGGCACTCTCAAAGCAATTTTGGATAGCCTTCTGTTTTTCAGAAAGGATTTCCTTACGGCTGGCCAATTGAGCGGCCAGGACCATTCTTTTATCCTTCTGCCGGGCTGACCTGGTGGCCTCATCAATAATCTGACCGGCCTTTTCTCGCGCCTCGTTTTCCGATTGAGCCATAATTTGTCTGGCCTGGTCTTCTGCCTGGTGCAAAATCAAATAAGCTCGCTCTTCTGCATCTGTGCGAATTTTCTCAATGATCTTTTCTAGTGACATAGGGACACCATGCAATACCTTAAATTTTAATGCCGATGAGGAGGAGAATAGTCATCAGCAATCCCAAGACGGCATACGTTTCTACAAGAGCAGACAAAATGACCGCTTTCATGGAATCATTTGGTTGCTTGGCCGCCACGGCAACACCAGCTGCCGAAACCTTTCCTTGAAAAATGCCTGATACCAGTCCGCCCAAAGCGACAGGGAGGCTGGCCAGGAAGATTTGTGTCCCCTGGGCTAAGGTTATCTGGGGCACCGTCCCAGCGAGGAGACCCAGCCGGATAATAACGAAGAAAGCAGCTACAAAGCCGTAAATTCCCTGTGTACCTGGTAGAGCGGTGAGAATAAGGATATTACCGAAAGCCTCAGGATCCTCACTCAATAATCCATCACTGGCCTGCCCGGCAAGACCTATACCAATACTCGAACCAATACCCGCTAAAACTACGGCTGCTGCGGCTCCAGCGATCGCTAAAACTAAACCCCATCCCATACTTTTACCTCCTTTAGAATTTCTTTTTGTATCTGCTTTAAGGTTTCTCTGCTTCCGAGATTTTTAACCTGTGTCTGCTTTGAGCCAATAATACTCATTTACCTACAGACCTGTTTGCCTGCATGCCTGGCTATTTTTCCTTGAGATTAATATATCGTGTTTGCATGGCAAATGGTATAAAGGGCTTTCCTCCTCCCTCGAAGAATTTGGTAAAGAACTCAATGAACTGCAGCCTGCTGGTATGGACAAAAGCTCCCAGGAGATTTATGACTATGTTAAAGATATGCCCGCCCAGGAGAATAGTAGCCGCCATAACAATGCCCACGTAAGGGACCTTAGCGGTTAAAAAGGCCATCTGATTGACTACGTTGGCAATGACGCCTGTAGCCAGCCCCAGGGCCAGAAGCCGGGAGTAGGAGAGCATATCAGCGTAATAACCTATGATACCATAGAGCGCCAGAAGGCCGGTTCCCAGGCGGCCAAAGATATTCTTATGGGCTCTTCCCTCGAAAAGCAGAAGGGTTCCGGCTGAGAGCAGGGATGACCATTTAGCCAGAGAGGCCCAAACCACCCCTTGCAGCATATTTCCCTTCACCATCATGAGCATTATTACTCCTGGTAACAGAATAAGCCACGGGAGTCGAGAAAGGAGGGCATTTGAAAAATTCCCTGCTTTCATATCCTTATACATTTGGACAGACACACCGAACCATACCTGGATAAAACCAAGGGCTAGAGCGAATATCAGGAATTTCAAGGGATCACTTATGGGATCAAGAATAATCAGACTATCTTTTAGATGCCGGAGCGGCCCAAAAGAAGCGGGAAGGTAGTTGATAAAATCTCCGAGCCAGCTTCCCGTAAAAATCCCACAAAGGATAGTGGAAAGGCCGCAGAGGAAAAAGAGCTGCACCACCTTCCGGATTCCGCCCTTTAAGTAAAAATATCGTAAGGCAAAGAAGCAGGCGAGCGCCAGAATGAGGCCATAACCCGCATCAGTCATGCATACCCCGAAGAAGAGAAAAAAGAATGGCGCCAGGAGCGGAGTAGGGTCGAGTTCCCGGTAGTTTGGAAGGCCATAGAGATTTGTGACTGACTCAAAAGGAGATACCACCTTTGGGTTGAGAAGTTTGATAGGGGGGACATCATCAGCATCCGGCTCCTTGACAGTTACATCCAGTTCATCGAACTTTTGTCTCAGCCTGTCAAGAACTTTCCTTTCATCTTTGGCGCGCAGCCAGCCGATGAGAGAGAAAACCTTTTGAGTATGAGCTATGTAGCTATTAACCTTCTGCTTATGATGAAGGTTATAATAGTAATCATAAAGGGCTAAGCAATGGCCCTTTCCTTTAAAGAGGTCTTTTCCTTTTTGCGTGAGATTTTCAGCATCCCTTTGCAGATTACGTAATCTCTCTTCGAGGTTGGCCAGAATTTCCCTCGGCTTGCCTTCCCAACCTGAAAGCCTGACTTCCTGGTATTCATATCTTTTCAAGATGTCCAGGAGACGATCCCGGTTCTCATGCGTCACCAGGAGGATAAGATAAGATTTATTTCTCTGGTCATTTACCAGGGTGATATCTGATTCCGGGCAAGCTTCTTCGACTTCC
>JBLIRT010000203.1:0-5746 GCA_049472445.1 bacterium | reverse complement strand
ATGGGAAATCTGTGCTATCAGGGGCATGACCCATGCTCTTCCGGCCGCCTCAGGGAATCAGAACGTAAATTGTGTCGTCTGGATGGACAATCGTAACTACTGGTTTTCTCAACCCTACACCTACGATATCTTCAGCCTTCCGGTAAGATCACTCATCAACTGGACAGGAGATGAGGATTTTTCAACCGGCGTTTATCCGACTCAGGGAGGAAACGGGACGGATTACACCTTTCAGGTTGATTACCTGAGCCTTGACACCCTGAAAGATCCCAATAGCGGTGAAAGCCCGACCACCTGCCAGGTATGGATTGATCTTAATCGAAACGGGAAGTATGACCCTGGTGAAAAATATGGCTTATTAACCGATCCTAACGACCTGAATCCTGAAGATGGCCAAAGGTACACGAAAGATATATCCCTTGACCTGTCGGACATAAGCCTTATCCCGGCCGACATTCAGGGGGTGCGTATCAGCTATCGATTTTATTTTGAAAGTGAGGAAGACATCCCGGCTACGGGAAGCGCCAATTTAAAAAACTTCCTTACCATCAATCCTCCCTGGTTATTCTGGACGGGGGAGACCAATTATACGGATGGAGGCGTTTATCCCCAATCAGGCGAGTCGGGTACGACCAATTTCCGGTTCCGGGTCATGTACTGTTACAGAAATTCCTCAGATGCGGAAGCAGAGGATCTCGGACCTGACCTGGGTCAGGTCTGGATTGACCGCAACCTCGACGAGGAATATCAGGAGAATGAGAAGTTTACCTTAAACCAGGTTTATTCAAGCGATCAGGATTATACTGACGGCAAGTTATACTCATATAGTTTTACGGGAAGTAACCCAGGCAGCTACAAGTACCGCTTCTATTTTGAACATCGATATGGCGGCCGTGCGGTCGGAGAACCAGCCACTGATTACTGGTTTACCATCAAAGGCACTCCTACCCCTGACGAACCCACCTGGACAACGTATACAACCCCTGATGTGGCTAACAATTTGATCACCTGCCTTACGGCCTGGGGGAAAAAACTCTGGGCAGGAACACCCGAAGGTCTGAGTGTATTTAATGGTGATACTGAAGCCTGGACAACCATAACCCCTGAAAGTGAGAGCAATCTGGCGGGGCAGTACATACGAGCCATGGTCCTTGATTCTGCTTCCGGTACGCTTTACGTAGGAACAAACAATGGCTTAAGTAGCTACAACGGTTCTACCTGGAAAAAATTTACCGAGGCTAATACCAATAACGTGCTGGGGAATAACTACATCCTTGCCTTAGCTTTTGATAAGGTGAACAAAAGGCTATGGCTTACGCGCGCCGTGGGGCAGGCAGCCTACGATCAGGACCAGACAACTCAAGATCCCAATGCCTCAGGTACTGCGCTTATTCAATACAATATTAATGATAATACCTGGATCAAATACACCAAGGATAATACCTCATCTCACACGGGAGGCGGCCTGCCGAGTGATACCATCTGGGGTCTGACTGTAGACAGTTACGGTGATGTCTGGGTGTCAACCTTTGATCCCCCCGAAACCGAAGAGGAGCCGGCTGAAGGTAAGGGATTGTCCCGGTTTGAGGTTGATGAAAAAAGGTGGACACATTACACGACGAGCACAAACAACTCTGATAATACGTTAAAGACAGACCTTATCGGTTGTATCAATGGAGATACCTCCGGAACTCTGTGGGTAGCAGGCTATTCTGAGAGTGGAGAGGGGACGGATGGCGGCCTCTACCGGTTTGATCTCGAGAGCGAAGAGTGGTCTAGCCATTTTTATAAGGGTATGTCGGGAGTAAAGCTCGGCAGTAATATGGTCAGCACCTTCTGCGTAAGCGGTTCAAATCTTTGGGTTGGAACCTATGTGACCCTGGGTGATCAGAGCGACGGGGGAGCCAGCCTCTACAACGGCAGCTCATGGGTATTATTCTATAATACAGCGAACACAGATGGCGGATTGGTCAATAATAATATTACGGCTATAGCTGTTCAGGGTGAAGAGGTCTGGTTCGGTACCCTAAAGGGATTAAGTCGTTATGGATTCGGACCAGGCGGTGGGGGAGACGATGAGCCGGATGATTATGAGAAACCCTTTGATCCCAATAATGCCTTCTTCTTGCCGAGTCAAAGGGGCTGCTTCACCAGTAGTTTTGGCCGGGCGATACATTATAAATCAATCCTGAATTATGTCACCTTGAGACTCTGGTGGATCTTTTTGATTATCAGCGTTATGGGTACCGGACTTGTTATTTCTTATTTCTTAAGGAGATATCTATGGGTAAGAAAGTAGCCATGGGCAGTATTCTTTGCTTTCTGATAGCCATACCATGGTTGGCTGAGGCTGCATCTATCAGGAAGGGATTTTCTTTTGAACTGAAGGGGGGATTTTATCGACCCCGTGATTATGATAAATGGGATGAGGCTTTCGGCAAGGGCTTTTCAGGGTTTGGAGGATTAAAACTGAATCAGGAGATCATGAAAAACATTGAGCTTGGACTGAGTGCTGATTACATGCGCGCCAGTCAAAGTGATTGGTCTTTCTGCCTGGTGCCTATAGCTCTTAACTTTACCTATGCTATGCGATCTTCCCAGGATCAGTTCCTGGTACCCTTTCTGGGAGGAGGCGTAGATTTTGTCTATGGCCGGACCAGCATGATGGAACTGAGTAATATCAAGCCCCATTTTTTAAAAGAGCCAGGTTTTCACCTAATCGCCGGAGCCCGTATGCTGCTTGATAACATGGGTCCTGATGAAGCTCTGTCTTTTGACGAGAAATTCGGAGTCAATAACAGCTATCTTGTCTTTGAAGCCAGATACCTGCAGCTCTTTACCGATTATACGGATCTGGAGTTTACCGGCCAGGGAACAGGATATTTGGATCCAAAGGGAGTATTCGTTTCGATAGGAATATTAGTAGAATTTTAAACAGTCAGTATTCTTTTAACACCAGCCTGAAGAGCAGATTGTATAACCGCTTCAAGATCCTGTTGAAACTGCTTCATGTCCATATGGGCATGGGAGTCGATCAGGGAGGGTGAGTCACTTTCCCTCTTGACGAATGAAGGTTCCACTTTGGCCCCCGCTCTTTTTTACCAGAACAATATCGGAAATTCTCATGGCTCGGTCGATAGCCTTACACATATCGTAAATGGTGAGCGCACCCACCGACACCGCAGTCAGAGCCTCCATTTCAACCCCCGTCTGACCGATAGTTTTAACCCGGGATTCAATGACGACAGCACTTTGACTTTCATCAATGGAAAAAATCAGGTCAATGGCGGTCAGGGAAATCGGATGGCATAATGGAATCAAAGAGGCTGTCTGTTTTGCGGCCATGATACCTGCAATTTTGGCCACCTGCAGGACATTTCCTTTCTTAATTTCATTGCCGGTAATAGCCTCCAGGGTAGAAGCCTTCATGAAGATGATCCCGCGGGCTGTGGCTTCACGAACCGTCTGCCCTTTCCGGCTGATATCCACCATCCGGGCCTGTCCCTGCTCATCCAGGTGTGTAAGTTTTTTCCCCAAAAGTCCACCTCCTCAAATGATTTCAGATCCATGAAAGATATCAAATATATCAGGGGTGGCCCATATTTTCAAGTTAATTCAATAAACTCGAACTTTCCAGAAGAATTTTTTCCAGGAGGATCTCTTCAAAATGGAAAAAGTTGGTAAGATTTAAAGCTACCTCACGATACAGACATGAGGTGGCATTTTTCCCGATGAGTGAACAAAGGTCCGGAAGCCAGTCCAGGTAGTTGAGGAGATAATGCTGTTCCTCGCTCAGGAATCCCATGGCCAGTAAACAATTCTTCCTTTGCCACTGCCTCTTTTCCCCTTTTATGAGCGAGCACATATAACCCAGGCCATGAAGAAGGTGATCGTCAGTTGGTCTGTGCCCGGCTGTCTTCTCGATGAGGACCTGCTTCAGCTGCCTGGCCGGTACTTTTCCTTTCTTGTGAATCGATCCAAAAGGATAGACATACCTTTCATTCGGGCGGATAAATAAGTCCTGATATTCCTCTTCCAGACTTTCAATATCTTCTTGAAGGTCATAGAGTTGATGCAGTCTTCGGGGAGGGTATTCAAAAAGCTGATGAAAGGTTTTGTAATACTCCAATCGGTAGGAGGCAAGTTCAGAACCATTCAGGCAAAGTTGTAACTTCCTCAATTGGAGGATCATAGCTTTCCTTTTCCAGGTGAGCGTGACCACAGTGTCTCGACTATCGCACGTGGGATGCTGCCATCCCATAGAAAATAGTCGAGCGTTTGCACTTTGATTGTATCGGCATTTCTCTGGATATTATGTATCCAAAAGAAAAAACAATAGCTTTTTTCTTTACAATTGATGATATTTTGGTAAGATAACCTTTTATCTTTAACCTCTAACAACTCGGTACCTTAAAAGCAATGCATTGACAATCAGAGATGCTTTATGGTATGGATTTAAAAAATTCGGTGAGGATGTGGTTATACATTTTTCACTCTTGAACAGGCATATGAAGCGAGGATCTCCTAATGTCAAGAAATGATGAAACAGTGAAGGAAGACACCATGGCCAGAGGTGAAGGGAGCCAGGCTGATTCCTCTTCCCCGGACCTTGATCCTGTAAAATCTCAATGGCCGATCATAGAAAGGGTAGTCCAGGAATATCGGGGGAAAAAGGGTGCGATTATTCCAGTGCTCCAGGAGGTCCAGGCCATTTTAGGGTATGTTCCTGAAATAGCTATGGATTACATTGCTCAGGAATTGGGAGTCACCCCCAGTGCCATATATGGCGTGGTAACCTTTTATGCTCAATTCTACTTAGAACCCAGAGGGAAATATATTATCCGCACCTGCAGGGGAACCGCCTGCCATGTCAAAGGGGGGAAGGCTGTTCTCAAGGCTATTCAGGATAAGCTTGGGATTGCCGATGGCGAGACGACTCCGGATCTTACATTTACCCTTGAAACCGTAGCCTGCCTGGGTGCCTGTGCCCTGGCTCCGGTTGTTGTTGTCAACAAAACCTATTATGGAAATATGAATCCGCAAAAGGTCTTACATATTTTAGAACAGTATGAGAAAAGCAAGTAGGTTGTGCCTTGGAAATGTAAGCTCAAAGGACTCCACCAGAGGAGGCTGTTAAAGAAAATGATCAAATTCAACTCAAGAGAAGAATTCATCCATCATAAAGAGGAGCTGAAAAAGAACAGCGAGCAAAAGGAAAAAGTTATCACTATCTGCGGCAGCACCGGATGCAGTGCCTTCGGAAGTGCCGACGTAATTAAGGCCTTTGAGGTAGAGATTGAAAAAAGAAACCTGAAAGACAAATTCAGGGTAAGAAAGACCGGTTGCCATGGGTTCTGTGAGAAAGGGCCCATTGTTTCCATATTGCCCGAAGAAATTTTTTATACCAAGGTTACCGCCGGGGATGTACCGGAAATCATCTCTCTTACTCTGGAAAAGGGAGAGATTATCGATAGACTTCTCTATAAGGATCCCCAGACAGGAAAACCATGTATACATACCTATGATGTACCCTTTTACGCCCACCAGAAGAGAATAGTATTCCGTAATAATGGCCATATTGATCCAACTGATATAGACGCTTATTTCAGGGTTGGGGGATATGATGGTTTCATAAAAGCCTTATGTGACATGACGCCTGAGGAAGTTATCGAGGAGGTGAAAAAATCAGGCCTTCGCGGTCGAGGCGGAGGAGGCTTTTCAACAGGTCTTAAATGGCAATTTTGCC
>JBLIRT010000202.1:0-5794 GCA_049472445.1 bacterium | reverse complement strand
CTTGTACACTTCGATTGCTTCAGCACCATCTTTGACAAACTCAACCTCAAATCCGAGACCACGGAGCATTTGCTGTGAAAGGTTCTCAAACATTTTTTCATCATCCATCACAAGGACCTTTCCCTTACCGGTAAACGTCTTTTCTTTTCCCTCCTTTTCTTGCAGAGCTCCTCTTTCAGCGGGGGGCAGATAGATGTGGAAGCTTGTCCCCATTTTGGGTTCAGATCCTACGGTAATGAATCCTCTGTGCTGTTTCACGATGGAATGGGCAATTGAAAGGCCAAGTCCCATCCCTTTCCTCGCTCCCTTTTCTTTGGTCGAAAAATAAGGATCAAATATCTTTTGAAGATGTTCCTCCGGTATACCGGTTCCATGATCCCTGATGGATATCTTTACATACCGGCCATCCTGAAGAGGCAAGGTATCCTCTGCACTGATCGTGGCGTTTTCAGCCTGCACTTCGACCACCCCACCCTCAGGCATTGCCTGAGCAGCGTTTATCAGGATATTACTGATGGCCTGGCTGATTTGCTCTTTATCTACATGAGCCTTCCAGAGGTCATCCGGAAGAGAGAATTCAGCCCTGGTCTGTGAGCCGCTCAAGGCAAGGGCTGCGGTATCCTGGAGCAATCCGGAAATTGAGATAATCTTCCTTATTGGCGCTCCCCCTTTGGCAAAGGTAATCAACTGCCGGGTTAACTTTTTAGCCTGCTGGGAGGCTTTTTCTGCTTCGCTGAGAGCTTCAAGCAGAGCGTTGCCTGGCTTGGCATGCATCCTGGCAAGGGATAAATTCCCCATGACTGTGGCCAATAAGTTGTTGTAGTCATGAGCAATACCTCCAGCCAGAATACCGATTGATTCAAGCTTCTGCGCCTTCTGGAGTTCCTCCTCACGTCTTTTCCGCTCGGTGATATCACGGGCAATAGCCAAAATAGCCGGTCTTCCGCCGTATTGGAATAGACCACATGAAATTTCAATATCAGTTGTGGCGCCGCTTTTGCATTGGATCTTTACTTCATAGGTGGCTGGAACATCCTCACCAGCCAAGTGCCGGGCAGACCTTTGAGCTACCAGGTCACGGGATTCAGGGGCGATGAAGTCAAGGAAGGGCTTCCCTTCCAATTCCTCAATCTGATAACCTGAACTCTCTGACAGGGCCTGATTGACAAACTTTAAGATCCCGTCCTGCACGATGCACACGCCGTCCCTGGCTTGTTCGATCAGGGCCGAATATTTGGCTTCCGACTCCTGCAGCGCCTTCTCGGCCCGCTTGCGCTCGGTTATATCCATAAAGCTTTCAATAACACCGAACAATTTCCCATCGATTCCCCTGAAAGGAACAGCTATTGAGATGCAGGGAACTTTGGTACCATCACTTCGTTCAATCTCCAGTTCATAGGGACTGTGATCCTCACCGCTCAAGATCCAGGATATCGGACAATTATAACTTCTAAAACAGAAATGATGAAATATTTCAAAGCATTTTTTCCCGATTACTTCATCCTCCCGTAGACCAAAAAGATGGTAAAAGGCTTTATTGGCCCGCAGGATCTTTAAATCCCGGCTGATCACAACCATCCCCTCAGCCGTGGCATCAAAGATATGCTCAAGCTCTGCATAAGCCAGTCTGGTCGACTCAACAGCCTTCTTCCGCTCTTCAATTTCCTTCTGCAGTTGCTCATTGGCAGCAGACAACTCCCTGGTCCGCTCTTTCACCATCTCTTCAAGATGCACACGGTACTTCTCCAACTCCTCCTCGGCCAGTTTTCTCCTGGTATTGTCCAGAATGACTCCCTCAATGTATAACGGCTGGCCGTCCGATCCCCGGATAGGCCTACCCCGCTCGAGAACATACCGGATGCTCCCTGATTTATGCCTCAAGTGATACTCAACCTCGTAAGGCTCATCGTTTTGTATGGCAGACTTAACGGCAGCCAGAACCTTAGGATGATCCTCCGGTAAAATGAAGGGTTCAAGGCAGCACACCTCGCCTGCTACGGTAAGTTCTTCGGGCCGGAAGCCGGTTATCTCCTGCAGCATGCCGTTAAAAAACTGCATACGCCTCTCTTCCCTGAGTAATACCCTGAAGACAATCCCCGGAATATGTTCAGCCAGGGAACGATGAAGATCCTCATGCTTCTGCACTTCCCCTGGTAATTCCTGACACCCGAATTCAATATTTTCCAGTTCCTCCATCTTCAGATGAAGCGTGTCCGGGTTTCCATGCCTGTGTTGCTTATTGATTTCCTTCTCATTCATACGTTTATCACCTGAGAAAATTCATCCCATGTGGAAGTTATTTTGTATCCTGTTATATCTGATATCTATATATAGAATATTAATTATATAATAAATTACTTCCCGAGATTTATAGTATATAATATAAATATTATTTTGTCACCCTCTTTTTGCTCAATAAAAACAGAGAAAAGATTATGTATTCCCTTTCTCATGAATCGGAGGGGTGTTAGCTGCGCTCTTTCTAAAGTGACGATAAGATTTCAATAAAATCAGAAACCTGAAACCTGAAAAGGTGTCAGGTGTCAGCATTGAGAAGGATAATACCTGAAACCTGAACACTGAAACCTGAAACCTGAAAAATGGTAAACCGGCAGTAGAAAAATTCATGAAACTGGTCATCTTCGGGCTCACTATCAGCTCATCCTGGGGCAACGGACATGCGACCCTGTGGCGGGCTCTCTGCCGCTCCTTAGCCAGGCGGGGCCATAGGATCGCCTTTTTTGAACGTGATGTGCCTTATTATGCCACTCATCGCGATCTCGTTGAACTCCCCGGTGTGGATCTTTTCCTCTATTCAAACTGGACGGATATTCTCCCCTCTGCCAGGGAGCAGCTCGCTGAGGCTGAGGTGGGCATGATCACCTCGTATTGCCCTGATGCTCTGGCCGCCACTGATCTGGTTTTATCTTCACCCGTTTTGCTGCGCACCTTTTACGACCTGGATACACCGGTGACCCTGGAACGTTTGAAAAGGGGACAGCAGGTCGATTATATCGGCTCCGGCGGACTGAGTGATTTTGACCTGGTATTGAGCTATACAGGAGGTCTGGCCCTGAAGGAACTGCAATACAGGCTTTTTGCCAGGCGGGTGGCCGCGCTTTATGGAAGTGTGGATCCCGAGTTACACCGGCCGGTGTCAAGGGCCAATGATTGGGCTGATCTTTCTTATCTGGGAACATACGCTGAAGACCGGCAGGCAGCTCTGAATGCCCTGCTCATTGAACCGGCCCGTCGCCTGCCTCACCTGCGCTTTGCCATTGGCGGATCATTGTATCCGGCAGCCTTCCCCTGGACGCGGAATATATTTTACCTGTGGCATGTTCCTCCAGCCCAGCATCCGGCCTTTTACTGCTCCTCAAAACTCACGCTGAATGTAACTCGCCAGGCCATGGCTGACATGGGCTATTGCCCTTCAGGCCGCCTGTTCGAAGCGGCAGCCTGCGGTGTTCCAATCTTAAGTGACTGGTGGGAAGGACTCGATCAGTTTTTCGAACCGGGTTCTGAGATTATTGTGGCCGGAGAGACGGATGAAGCCATTGAAGCCATAACCAGGCCATCCGAACAACTGGCCGTCATAGCCAAAGCGGCACGGGAACGTACGCTTGATGAGCATACCTCTGATCATAGGGCTCTTGAGCTGGAAACGATTCTGGAATCCGCCTTCCGTCCTTCGGACGAGGAGATCAGGATGCCAGCGGTGATGACCGGTGGTGATCCAGGAAGAAGGGAGCATTGACCATGTGGGGCATCATTCCGGCCGCAGGCACGGGAAGCAGGATCCAACCCCTGGCTTTTTCAAAGGAACTCCTTCCGGTCGGCAGTCGTCTTGACGGCCATGTTGAAAGACCACGAGCCGTCAGCGAATATCTCATCGAACGGATGATCCTTGGTGGGGTCAACCGGATCTGCTTTGTCATTTCGCCCGGCAAATCGGATATCATGGAATACTATGGTGGAAACATCTGTTCAACACACCTTTGTTATACGGTGCAGCCCAGGCCGGCCGGCCTGTGTGATGCGGTTTTCCGTGCCCTGCCGCTGATTCGCCCTGAGGATCAGGTGGTAATCGGCCTCCCTGATACCATCTGGTTCCCTGAGGACGGATTTTGCTCACTGAAGGATGATCTCTTTTCTTTTCTGCTCTTTCCGGTCGATCATCCGGAGCTCTTTGATGCTGTCGTGACTGACGAAGAGGGACGGGTTCTTGAGATCCTGGTGAAACATCGAGAGGTTAAAACTCCATGGGTGTGGGGAGCCTTTAAATTTTCCGGCTCGGTTATGCATGGGCTCTTTCAGTTATGGTGCCAGCGGAACCCCCGGGATGAATACATCGGGACCCTGGTCAATGCCTATCTGGAACAGGGAGGTAAAGCCAGAGGTGTCTTCGCAGGGCAGGGATATGTTGACGTCGGAACGATTCATGGCTACCGGGAAGCGATCAGGCTCCTCAGCAGGAGAACAGCGCCTGGAGCGGAAGTAATCAGGATTCAGCCTCATGACCAATCACAAGCCTCGTAATCCTTACCTCGATCTTACCAGAGATCAGATCCGGCAGCGAATAAGCGAGCTTGGGGAATGGTTTCACAACATGAACCTGGGCGGCGTAAAGACCGCTCCCAACCATTTCCTCGGTGACTATCCGGCCGTAAAATGGCGGCGTTTTTCGGAGGCCCTCCCTTCCGATCTCAAAGGCAAATCCGTACTTGATATTGGCTGCAACGCCGGCTTCTACGCTATCGAAATGAAAAGGAGGGGAGCTGATCGCGTGCTGGGGATAGACTCTGATGAAAGCTACCTGGACCAGGCCCGGTTTGCGGCCCAAGTCTGTGGTGTTGATATCGAACTGAGGCTCCTGTCCGTCTATGAGGTGGATAAACTGAAAGAGCAGTTTGACCTCGTGCTTTTCCTCGGTGTGCTCTATCACCTCCGGTATCCCCTGCTGGCCCTGGATCTTCTCCACGAGTATGTGGTCAGGGATTATCTGGTTTTTCAATCAATGCTCCGCGGCAGTGATGAAACTCAGCCGACGGCGGAGGATTATCACTTTTGGGAGAAAGACATCTTTCACCTGCCCGGCTTTCCCCAGATGTATTTTATCGAGAACAAATACTCGGGTGATCAGACCAACTGGTGGATTCCTAATCGCGCCTGTGTGGAAGCCATGCTGCGCAGCGCCGGCTTCACCCTCATTGATCATCCTGAAGCCGAAGTCTATATTTGCCGCCGGAATGAGGGGGGTCACCCCTTTCGGCTCGGCTAGATGGCCGGCAGGAGGTATGAAAACATGGTCGAGGCAGTGATGTTTTGGAATGAGCCCAATAATGCCTCTCATTGGGATTTTGAGCTTGATCCGGATTGGCGGATCTTTGCCAGAATGGCCAAACTGGCTGGTGTGGCTATGGTGACCGAGGCTCCCCACCTCCTGCGTGTGCTCGGCGGAATATCCCCTATCGACCCGAATTTCATCACCAATATGCAGGGCAAGGGCGCTCTTGACCATATGGATGTCATAGCCGTGCATGGATTTCCCCTGGACTGGAATCACTGGACTATTCACGAATGGCCCGGAAAGCTCAAGGAGATCCAGGCGGTAACCGATCTTCCGGTCTGGGTATCCGAGGTGGGTATCTCAAGCTTCGGAGCTGAAGAGGTCCAGGAATTCGGACTTCGGCGAACGGCGGAGCTGCTGATCGGTCGTACCCGGAGGATCCACTGGTACAGCCTCTACGATCTGCCCCGCACCTGGTCGGCCACCACCAGGCATAGGGAAGCC
>JBLIRT010000201.1:0-5811 GCA_049472445.1 bacterium | reverse complement strand
GCTATGCGGGTGCTTCGTTCCCGGCTGCTGGACAAGATGGAGCGTGAGCAGCAGAGTGAGATAACGCAGGCCCGGCGGCTGCAGGTGAGATCCGGTGACCGGAGTGAAAAGATCCGCACGTATAATTATCCGCAGAATCGGATTACGGATCATCGCATTGGCTTAACCTTGTATAAACTGGATTCAATTTTGGCCGGTAATCTTCAGGAGATTATAGATCCCCTTATCGCCTCTTTCCAATCTGAAGAATTACAGCGGGTTGCCTGAACCGGCCCCATAATCGTGCTCACTCCTTCAAAACCTTACTGAGAATACGATAAAAAAATAATTGAATGCCTATGATGATGATGAGTTTTTGCCCGGGCAACTCGAAATCAGGAAGCCTTTTCTTTCCGCTTCATACGGTCTTGCAGGCAGCTACCCGGCAGTTGAAAGATGCAGGTATAGAGAGCCCGCGGCTTGAGGCGGAAATACTCCTGGCCCATTGCCTCAAGATTGAACGTATCAAACTGTACACCCGATGGAATGAAGAACTCCCTGAATCCCAGGTTCGAGCCTGTCAATCTCTGATTTTCCGCCGGCTCCGCCAGGAGCCGGTCGCCTATATCATTGGCTACAGGGAATTCTGGTCCCTGGATTTTCTGGTTACCCCTGAAGTTCTGATTCCCCGCCCTGAAACAGAATTTGTCGTCGAGTCTGCCCTGGATCATATCTCCGGTCGGGCCAGAGTTATCGATGTGGGCACAGGATGCGGTGTTATTGCTGTCTGCCTGGCCAGGGAAAGGCCGGAGGTTCATGTTTACGCCGTCGATATTTCCGAATCAGCCCTTCATGTGGCTCGGGCTAATGCCATCCGCCATAAGGTGGTTGACCGGATTACCTTTATCAGGACGGATCTGCTTTCTCCTTTTGGTCCATGTGCTGTAGATGGTATCGTTTCCAATCCACCCTATATCCCTACCCCTGAAATCAGCAATCTTCCGATCGGGGTTCGTGACTATGAGCCCCGTACAGCCCTGGACGGTGGAACTGACGGACTGAAGTGCTCCCGAAGCTTGATGAAAGAGGCGAAATATATCTTAAAAAGGCATGGCTGGCTCATTTTCGAGATGGGGTTCGGGCAAAAAGAGTCCTTGACTGCAGAAATTCAGGGAGAAGGCTATCAGGTTCAAGAGGTGGTTCCCGATTACGCAGGCCTTGACCGGGTCATGGTAGCCAGAAAAATATCTTAAATGATAGAATCTCCAGGAGAAGGGAGAGAGGAGTTTTGAGGACCATCCATGGAAAGAATTGTCATTGAAGGGGGAGTTCCCCTTCAGGGGAAAATATGGATTGGAGGAGCCAAGAACGCTGCTCTGCCTGTTTTGGCTGCCACCCTGCTGTCCGAAGGCATCTGCGCCATAAGGAATGTCCCTGCCCTTCGGGACATACAGACGATCAAGATCCTGCTGCGGCAATTGGGTTCACGGATTACCGAGGAGGGACACGGGACACTACGTGTGGACAATTCTTCAATTGACAATGTTCGAGCTCCCTATGAATTAGTGCGAACCATGCGGGCCTCTGTGCTCGTATTGGGACCATTGCTGGCTCGATGCGGGCGGGCTGAAGTTTCGCTCCCCGGCGGGTGCGCTATCGGCGCCCGGCCGATTGATTTGCACATTCGAGGGTTGGAAAAATTGGGGGCCAGAATCAACCTGGAAAAGGGCTATGTTGAGGCTTGGGCTGACAAACTGAAGGGGGCCAGGATCCATCTTGATATTCCCACCGTAACCGGCACTGAAAATTTAATGATGGCCGCTACCCTGGCTGAGGGAACAACGATCATAGAAAATGCCGCCTGTGAGCCGGAAGTGGCAGATTTAGCCTACCTGCTTGATAAAATGGGGGCAAAGATTTCCGGAGCAGGCTCAGGCACCATAGTCATTGAGGGCACGTCCTCTTCCCTGAGAGCGGCTGCGCATACCATTATTCCTGACCGGATTGAGGCCGGCACCTTTATGATTGCCGCCGCCATTACTCATGGGCGTGTTACCCTCTCCCCATATCTGCCTGAACATCATCAGGCGCTTATCAATAAGCTTCAGGAGGCCGGCCTTACCTTTGAAGAGGATGTGACTGCCCAGAGCGTTACCCTGTCCGTGCCTGACGGGCTCAGGCCCGTCGATGTAACCACCGCCCCCTTCCCGGGCTTTCCTACCGATATGCAGGCTCAAATCATGGCTCTGATGTGTATTACACCGGGAACAAGTCTGATCCGTGAGAAGGTTTTTGAAAACAGGTTCATGCATGTGTCAGAGTTGAGGCGGATGGGGGCGGATATCCTGATTAATGGTCACACAGCTATGGTCAGGGGAGTTGATCGGCTTGATGGAGCCCGGGTTATGGCCACCGATCTGAGGGCCAGCGCTTCACTTGTTTTAGCCGGACTGGCGGCCAGGGGAGAGACACTGGTCTCCCGGATTTATCATCTTGATCGGGGTTATGAGCGCATTGAGGAGAGGCTCCTTGCTTTGGGTGCCAAAATTCGAAGAGAAAGGGATGAATAGGAACCATGAAGATCTTATCTTTCAAAGACCAAAAAAATTTTTCCAAAGAGGTAAATCGATTAATCAACCGTTTCTCTTTTTTCGACGCGGATCTTGAAGAAAAGGTGGCCGGGATTCTCCGGAGAGTCCGGCAGGAAGGCGATCTGGCCCTTTTAGCGTATAGTCAGGAATTTGATGGCGTCTCTTTGAAGGGGGAGGAGCTTCTGGTCAGCCGGGATGAAAGGGAGAGGGCACGTCAGCAGGTTCGGTCTGAGGATTTGGCCGCCATCGAGCTGAGTATAGGCAGGGTTCGCGATTTTCATAGCCGCCAGAAGAAAGAATCATGGTTCTTTTCCGGAGAAGACGGCATCATGCTGGGACAATTGATTACTCCCCTGGAAAGCATTGGCCTTTATGTACCTGGAGGAAAAGCCTCCTATCCCTCTTCTGTGGTCATGGGCGCCGTGCCGGCCCAGATGGCCGGAGTGAAGGATATTGTCCTGGTTTCCCCGCCGGCGAAGGATAAAGTCTTGCCCCCCCACACCCTGGCTGCAGCCGACCTCCTCGGGATCGATAAGATATACAGGGTCGGAGGCGCCCAGGCTATTGCTGCCCTGGCTTTTGGCACGGAGAGCGTTCCTCGTGTTCAAAAAATTGTCGGGCCGGGTAATATATTTGTGACCATGGCCAAGAAGCAGGTTTTCGGGCTGGTTGATATCGATATGGTGGCCGGCCCCAGTGAGGTACTGATCCTGGCCGATGGCTCTGCCAATCCTGAATACATTGCCGCCGATCTCCTGTCTCAGGCAGAACATGACGAGCGGGCCGTAACCATGATGGTCACTCCTGAAGCAGGTCTGGTCAAACAGGTTGAGCAAAAGATTTCGCTCCAAGTTAAAGAATTGACCAGGCACGAGATAGCCAGTCGGTCACTTCAGGATTATGGCTATTTGATTCAGACCAAAGATATGGAGGAAGCTGTCTGTTTAGTTAATGAACTGGCTGCTGAGCATCTGATCCTGGCCGTGGAGAATCCCTTCAGCCTCCTGCCACATCTTCGAAATGCCGGCTCCATCTTTTTAGGACATTTTACACCGGAACCCCTGGGTGATTACCTGGCCGGCCCAAACCACATCCTGCCTACCTCAGGAACCGCACGGTTCTTTTCTTCTCTCGGTGTTGATGATTTCTGTAAACGTTCCGGATTTACCTTCTTTTCCCGCAGAGGTCTGGAAAAGCTGGGGCCGTGTGCCATAGCCCTGGCCGAAATCGAGGGATTAACCGCCCATGCGGCCGCGGTCCGCCGGAGACTATCCGGAAAATAGCCCTTTATTCCAACCCGGTATCTCTTCCTGGTTTTACTTTATTACCGTTTTATTTCTTCAGTTTGACTATACTAATGTATTGGTGATATAATAATACAAGTGGATACGTTCATTTAATTTCAGAATATATTTCCTTATAGCTATATATTCCCTTGAATAGAGAGAGCTTGGCGGCCCCTGTGTAATAAATTGCATAATATGAACAGATATACATATCCAGGGGTCCATATCTCTATGAATAAGATAGGGGAGGGTGAACAGGAGCAGGGAGAATAAGAGACCAGAGAGGTTTGAATTCCCAGTGGAACGATAGAGAAATCAGATATATTTTTCATATCAGAGCCGAATGGCATCTAATTTGCTTATTTTCCTTCCTAAAATTATCAAAATTTTTCAATTGGGTAGGAAGTCAAAAAAGAGCGATTCATCTTTTCTATAATGTGGTATATTTTTCATATAATTATGAAAGGCTTTAAAAAAATGAAGAATTATGCTTACGCGTCTTCGGCGAAAGGGGGTTCCAATATGGATCGTAATTTCAATCGCAGTCAGGTCATTTTGTTCCTTTTTATGATCATGGGTATTGTTCTGTGCTCAACACATGGCTGGGCTTTAGACCTAACCGTTACCGATGTCACCACCAGGTCCTTCAGCGTGGTCTGGACGGAGAGTGGTCCTGTCACCAGCCCGAACAATTACATGCCCGATGTATCCGTAAAGAATGGCCCAGCGGTATTCCAGGATGGCCTGCCGGTTGGTGACAGTCAGGTTGAAGTCATTCTGGCTTCCGATCAGTATGCCTTGGACCGGGGCATTGTCAAGTTTGAAGTCATAGGGCTTGCCCACAATAAAACCTACACCTTCAACGGGACCAAGGGAAGCGGGACATATTCAGGAGAAGCAGTCACCGAAAAATTCAAGGGCCTCATCTCGGCTGATCCGAATGACAACGATATCGTAACCAATGATATTGTGCACCTGCCGGTATACTTGCATAATGATAATCCTGGTATCGATCCTGATATTCCTGCCCTGGGCGTCTTGGTGATAGCTGAAATCTATGACGATCCGACCTGTACAGAAAATAAGTTGAGCGATTATCCCATCACCGCCTGGGTGGGGGATGGAATGCCGGGTGATCCGGCCTCAGCAGGTTTTACAGATAAAAAATTTAAAACTGAGAATGTATGCTATAAGGAGTATGCCGCCTTAAATCTGAATAACCTGTTTGGCTCGGATCATTTGCCGGAAGAGCGGGCACACTTTCCTTTGCAATTGGAGGGGGATAATGCCAGTACGCCGGAGGTGATAGAGGGTGAGTATATGAAAGTGACGGTGGTCCCCGGGTTTGGAAACGACCTGGAGGGAAGTCTCAGTTATAATATGCCGGTTCCTGAAATCACGAAGGTCGGCAGCCAAAAAATAAGTTCAGCGAAGGCCGGCGGCAAGATTGTTTTTCGGTCTGGCCTCAACACCTTCACTTATCCCTATGAAGTACCGGCAGGGCTTACCGTATACAATCTGGTCTGGGCAATATATGCGGCTGGAGGGGAGGTGGATGAAGTTAGGTGGTATGATGGCACCCAGTGGACAGGTGCGAATGTTCAATCCATTATTAATCCTCCTTATTTTAAAATAAACTTCCAATCCGATAAGGCGATCTTGCCTGCGGAAGGATATCTGGTGAAGTTGATTACTGTCCCTGGGAATTTTTATATATGTAATACACCCACTCCAACGAGTTTTACCCTGCGCAGGGGGTTGAATTTTCTCAATTTTACTCAAGTCCCCAATTTTTATACGGTTGGAGATTTTGCCAGTACCATATGGGCGGCCGGGGCAAAAGGCGAAGACCTGAGCAATACGCTTGATGTCAGCCGTGATAAAATGGGCCGGATTATCGTACTGCCGGATCTTAGCATTGACGCGTACCCCAATGTTTTTGTGGCAGGGGACCA
>JBLIRT010000200.1:0-5854 GCA_049472445.1 bacterium | reverse complement strand
TGAGGATATCAATACCTATCTTCCCTTTCGGATAGTCAATCCGAAATTTTCTCACCATCCGATCACCTGCCGGATGCTTCTCACCCATACCTCATCCATCCGGGACCATTGGAAGGTCCTGGAATCTCTTTACGTGTGGGATGACGATTCGTCAATAAGCCTGGGCCAATTCCTGGAAAGTTACCTCAGGCCGGGTGGAGTTCATTACCACGCAGCTTATAACTTTTCCGGAAGTGAGCCCGGCACAGCCTTCCATTACTCGAATGTGGGTGCTGCACTCGCTGCTTATCTGGTTGAGGCCGTAACCGGGATACCCTTTGATATCTACTGCAGCCTCGAAATTTTTGAACCCCTCGGTATGAAAGAAACTTCCTGGCGACTGGCTGATGTGGACATCTCCCACCTGGCCATGCCCTATCAATACGGGAGATATGGTTATTTCTCTGATTCTTCTCATTCCTCCTCATGGCTGGAAGACCGGATCGGATGTTTTCTGGTTCAGGCTCATTACCCGCAGGCATCCTTTCCTTTTACCGTCTCAAGGCAAGGATCTCCCTACCATGCTTATGGCTTTTATGCTTACCCGGATTATCCTGACGGCCTGCTGAAAACCAGTGCGCCCCAGTTGGCCCGCTTCCTGACCATGTTCATTCAGGGCGGTACGCTTGAGGGAGCAAGAATTCTTGAGCCGGAAACGGTTGAGGAAATGAAGCGGGTCCAGAATCCCGGCCTTGATCCGCAGCAGGGGTTGATCTGGTATTATAAAAGGCTTTCAGGCTGGACACTCCTTGGCCATAGCGGCGAAGATTTAGGGGTGGCTACCGAAATGTTTTTCCGGCCCGAAGACGGCGCAGGGGTTATTCTTTTGATGAATGGAGATTGGTCGGTCGGCAATGAGCACATAATCACGGAAATCGAGACCCGCCTCTTCAGGGAGTCGGCAGCCTTCTGACCCTGGACCTGTTGAATCGGCCATAGGTCAAGGGGTACATAAGCAAAGAGGCATCTTCAGAAAAACATGGAGTCCCACCCAGGCGGGACGGGACTCCATGTTTCTAAGCCATGTATAAGGTCAGGCCGAGCTCACTCCTAGATAAAGGGAAAAAAGATACCGGATATGGCTGCCGGTACAACCGCAGACGCCGTAGGAGCAAGTACGGTGGATACAACTGCAGATGGAGCAATGGCTGATGTTAAAATGGGACTTGGAATGGGAGGAGCAACCAGTGTGGTAACCGGTGGCACAACAGGAACCGGGGCCGGAATCGGAGCAACCGGAAGAAGTGCACTGGCCTGTAAGAATAGAGGCACTCCGCCAATTACTGGTGTGAAGAAGGTCGGTCCGCCGAAGATAGGAGTAGCCGTTGGTCCGAAGACCGGCGTAGCTGTTGGTCCGAAGACCGGCGTAGCCACTGGTCCGAAGGTCGGTGATAGTGTCGGGGCAAAGATAGGTGCCGGAATGCCCATGAGATAGAAATAAGCGGCTACATTAGCCTGGGGAACCGTTGCGGTTATCCAGCTTGAGGGAGTTGGCGGTAAGAGGCCGTAATCCACCGGCAGGCCCAGCGGTAAGGGGGCACCAAGGCTATCACGTAAGTATGAGGGTGGCCAGAGGTTTACCCCGTCCACGGGATCATAATAAGCCATACCCAGCGGCGTGTTGTAGAGCAACCAGGGATTTGCTGCTGCAGGATCCCAGGTTAGTCCTGGTTGGACCGGCAGGACAGTAGATGGAAGTAATTCATTGACTATCGGAACTGGCAGGCCGGTAGCAGAGTCAATTGGTGACAGGGCAGGAGACCAGAGTGGCCACAAGGTGTTGTAAGGAGGCATGGCTAACCAATTCTGTGCCTGGGCAACCGGTGAATAAGTAAGAAATACGGCAATCAAGCTGATCATGATTAAAAAAGCATAGTTGAATTTTCTCTTGTCAGACATTTTCAAAGCTTCCTCCATAGTAAACTGATTTCATCCGGATGATAGGGACGGTTCACAAAAATCCTGACTTACGTGTTGTTCCTCTTACCTTTCTTAAGCTTTCACCTCCTTTTGATAGTCTTCCTGCCCTTCTTTAGACTTTACGCACATTCTGCCACCGTGAGCTTATGGTGGTTATAAGATTAAGGGTCATCGCCTCTGGATAAGCCAGACCTGTTGGAAATAGTTCCCTGATATGATTCAGTCAGCATGTATGAATGAGGACCCGGACTATGAAAAACGAGCTGTGCCAAATGATAATTTCGTACGGAGAAGGGCAGCGCATCTGAAATTGATTCACATAGCTAGTCTACTTCGCGACCTACAGGCTCATAGTGTGGATAACCACGGCACCTCCTTTTCACTTTGCCGGGGAGATGGGATATAATCGCTTTTTCTTACCATAACCTTTAAAAAGTTGTTTCCTTTATAGGGGGCAAATTTTATACCAGGTGGGAAATTGATCGGGTAAGGTAAATAAGATTTTGTTTTTAAATAATTTTTGGTAAAGCTTTCAGGTATAACGTACCTTTTGAAGTGATGAAAAACAAGAAAGAGGTATAGCTGAAGGGAGCGGATTTATAAGCTAAGAGTCTATAAACATGAGCTAAACTCGGATATCATAATTTTTAGCCCTCAATCCGGACTTTTTATGGGATCTTACTTTTCATTCACAGTCTGGCCATGAGAAAATCCCTGCCGCCTGAGCTTCAATTCCTGTTCGACGAAATGGAGAATATCTTTGGCCAATTCTTTCTTTTCAGCGGCCGGTACCGTTTTATGAATCTCTTTATGAATCTCTGTCCGGCAGGCTGTCCCAGGCAGGCTCTTTACCCAGGTGATGCTTTGGGCACATAAGGTATTGAGCTCGTCTTGACGGAGGTCATTACCTGTTATACCTCCCTCTTCGCCCTGAAGTAAGAGGCGGGTAAAGATTTCAATGACTGCTTCTTTAACAGCTTCCTGGTCAGCCAGTTCCTGATAAACTCTTTCGTAAATATCGGGAAACATGTGATGATAGGATTCCTCGAAACCCTCAGGGATACCTGGAACTATTCTGATAAACTCGGGTTCATAGCCCTCGGAGCTTTCAAGCTCTATTTGCCTTCTGATGCCGGAGCGTAATCGCTCCAACAGATAGCTCTGATTCAATTCCATGAGGATCATGGCTATGACCCTTTGAAACATGAAGGGCGCCTGCCGGCGGGTATGCTGAAGAATATCAAAGATGGCCCTTTGTATTTCACCATCCAGAGAAAAGAAGAGATTTTGATATAGTTCCTGGTTCTGTACCTTCAGTTGACGAGGCTTTACCTTCGGCTGACGGTTGATTCCGGAGATGAATTTTTTGATGCGGCTGGCAAAGTTGCTCCAGTTGCTGATCCTCTCATGTAAATCCAAATAACCCTGGAAGAGCTCCAGCCGCGACATTCCATGGGGAATGATGTTTGTTGTCGTTCGCGGCATAACGGGGTCATCATCTCCCAGAAGGAGCCGGCCCTCGCCTTGAAGCCGATACCAGAGCCTTGTCCCCTCCGGAGCACATAACAGGTGGATTCTTGGTTTCGGGATACCCGCTTCCTGCAGAAACTCAAATTGCCGGTCGAAAATTTCGGGAGTATCATGGTCAAAACCGACAATGATACCAGCCGTAATAGGCAATCCATATGATTGGATCTTCTGGATATCGGCTAAGATATCGGTTTGATAGTTTTGGATTTTGTTCGTTTCCTTCAGGCTCTCCTTGTTAATCGTTTCAATGCCGATAAAGAGTCCGGCGAAATTGGCATCAGCCAGTAAAGCCAGAAGGTCGTCGTGTTTGGCCACATTAAGAGTCATTTGGGTGTAAAAGTTCATGGGGCTGGGCAGGGAATTGTTCAAAGCGATCAGCCCTTCAAGCAAGCCTCTGGCATACCGCTGATTGCCGATAAAATTATCGTCACAAAAGAAGATGGTTTCAGAGCCAAGGCTATGCAGTAACTGCACCTCTTCCAGGACACGTTCCCTTGGCTTTAACCTGAGTCGATGTCCGAAGATATAGGGGACATCACAGAATTCACAATCAAAAGGACAGCCTCGGGTTGTCTGTACCGGTCCGAAAAAATATTTGCTGATGTGATCCTTCAGGCTATCCCATCTGGGGATTGGCGAAGTCGCCATATCCGGTTTGGTGACTTGCCGGTAAATACGGCGGCAGGTGCCCGCTTTCCAGTCCTCGATGAACCGTGGCCAGGTCAACTCCGCATCTCCGATAAAGAGCGTGTCAGCAGTATGGCTGTAACGCTCCGGGTTCGATGAGACTCCTGGCCCGCCTATCACCACAGGGAGCCCACGGCTCCGGAATATACCGGCTATCGTCTTTACCCTCTCAATCTGAGATGAATAACCTGTTATTCCGATGAGATGATATTCCTCCTGAAAATCGGTCGAATCATCAATGCATCCCTGCATTGCCTCGTCCCATATACCCACCTTAATATCCTCAGGTGTCAAGGAAGCTAAAATGGCTAAAGCCAAGGGGGCCATAAAGGCCCTGATACCGGAAAGCGAAGAGGGGCTATTCTCCGCAGGTATATCTCTTGGAGCATGATATTCAAAAGCTGGGGAAACCAGCAGAATTCTTCTCATATCGTTATATCCTTCATTTGGATTGTATTTGGTTACAGATTGATCAACCCTTCTCTTTTCTCATTACTGCCTTGGTGGCTATTACCGTCATCATCTTTCTTTGTTCATTACCTTACCCATCTTCCGACGGCATTATCAAATCGGCAGGAAGTGGATGTCTACGCCAATTTAGATAATAATTTATGTTAATAATTAGCTTTAAAAGAGCTATATAAGAATAGATTAAGCATATATTTAGTTATATATTTGCTTAAAGTAAGTGACAGAAAGGTTTTTTTGCTGTATAATGCTGTGTACAAGATCCTTGGAGGAATGAACTAAAAAAGGAGGGGATGATAGAGAACGTATCCTGCGTTGGGAAATAAAAGATTCATGTGGAAGGAAAGCATCAGGTTACAGAGAGGACAGAGTTCGTGGAACAAGGAGTAGAGAGCCTGGATTAGTTAAAACGGGCCAGAATGGTGTAACCTCATCTAATTCTAACAAAGGGAGACAACATGTCCTCAATAATCGTCCGAAAGGTAACCAGCATCTTGCCGGATTTCTCCATCAGAGTGAGTAAGATTTTTCTCTTTCTTTCTTTCTTGTCTTTTTTCACGGCGTCAATTGCCTTATCTGCTTCAGGGCCTGCCCAACCACCGGAGGGACCGGGAGGGGCAGATTATCTCCATGCCGAAATCATCAGTGATGAGTATGGTTCCGGAGCTACGGGGTACTTTCTCTTTGAGCCTGACTCACCGAAGCCTGCCGCGGCACCGCTCGTTATTTTTCTCCACGGGTGGTTTGGTACACGTCCCTGTGCTTTCGGCGCCTGGATTGAGCAACTGGTCAGGTAAGGCAATATTGTTGTTTATCCGATTTATCAATCACCCCTTACCTCACTGCGTCTTTACACCCGTAATTCGCTTCAGGCGGTGCGTGATGCCGTTGAGCTTCTTGAAAGCGGAAATCATGTCAGACCTGATCTTGAGAGATTAGCCGTGGTAGGACACTCCTGCGGTGGGATATTATCGGCTAATGTGGCTGCTATAGCCCCGGAATTCGGCTTGCCTGCTCCGAAGGCTGTCATGTCGGTTGAACCCGGCCTTACTTCCCTGTTCCATCTGGAAGACCTTTCGAAGATTCCTGCCGATACCCTGCTGCTTACCATTGTGGGTGATCGTGACCGTAACGTAGGAGACGGGGATGCCAAAAAGATTTTCCATGGTGCATCACAAGTCCCCCTGGAAAATAAAGACTTTATTACCAT
>JBLIRT010000020.1:0-28411 GCA_049472445.1 bacterium | reverse complement strand
CTCATTTGATGACTAAGAAGATATCTGAAAAGATTGAGTATAGTTATCTGAATTTCCTGGTTTATTTATTGCATGCAGGATTTGCTTTGATTGCATTGATTGCATTTATTGATGTTATTGAATTTAGTTTATTTGCTTTTTTTATAAGGTAGAATGCTTTTTCGTAGTCTAGAATTTCAATACTATTAGAATTATCTATTACCTCTTCATATGGAAGAGATCTGAAAAGAGAAATTTTTTCTCCGTGTTTGAAATTTGCAGCATAATAAATATTGCTATCATAAAAATAATTATGAAAAATATTAGTTAATTTATTTATATTATTGTTATCTTTTGTTCTCATCATTGTAAGTTCAAATATACCTATCATGATAGGAGATGGGATATAGTAATAATCTCCATTAAGCCAAAGATCCATTACAAGTCCTTTTGAACATAAATTTTCAAGAATAAGGCCTAATTTTTCTTTTCTATATTTTGTTACTTTTTGAACTCTATCAAAATTAGATAATGCATAAGGCATTTTAATAACTAAATCAGCCTCTTCGATTGAATAAAGGACTTTTAATATATTATAGAAAGCATCATTCCATGGTGCTTTCACCGTTAGATTATTTAATTTTTTTCCAAGGGCTCGGTATTTATTAAATTCGTCTTCTTTCATCTGGAACCTTCAGACTCTACAGATTCAGTAAGCTTGAAAATACGGTATATTTGTATTGGTTTAGAAACACGAGGTCGGCCATTATTGGTAGATAAAACTCCAAACCTGAAACCGACTCAGTCAGCTTCCTAGGCAACAATAATTGCGCTCCCTAAGTAGGCAAGTACGTATAATAAATTCTTAGACTTATAGCTAACTTGTCCTAAGCCTCTGCCTTGGGCAGGTACTACCTATTTTCATACTAAAATGATCTGATAACTGTCTGCTACTATTTTCATTGTCCTTTGTGCCGACTTGCAGTATGAATGTTTCATCTAAAATTAGCCCCTTTACCCAAGTCCTGTACCAAAGTTAGAGAATAAAATTTTTATCTCCCTTTTGCATCATGGAATAATTTACCGAATATTTGCTTTAACCCTCAATAAATCTTTTCCCGATATTATTTATCTCAAAAAGATTAAGTTTATTTTTATCTACATCACGATAAAATTCTTTCCAACAAAATAAATACCCATCCATTAGTTCTTTAGGCGTTAAATTTTTTGGATGGAATACCACGTTACCACAGTTATATTTTTTCCAATCAGTATGTAATAAACGCCCCTCATGTTTAAGTCTTTCGTAGAAAGGCGTTCCGGGGAAAGGAGTAGCTAAGGTAAATTCACAACATTCGACCTCCATCTTTTTTGCGAACTGTATTACCTCTTCGAATATTTTAGGACCTTGATGATCAAATCCAAGAAATACAGTGAGAAAAACTGCTATACCGTGATCACGTAGTTGCTGTATGAAGTCATATATTTCAACTTCATACTTATATTCTCTTTTACGTATTTCCATGGGAGTTATAATTGAATGCATTCCCATAATAAGATACGTTGTCTGAAGACCAGCTTTAACAAAATTTGGTATATATTTTTGATGCCTCATAAGAAACTGAGGTGTGGAATTGAAAATATATTTCTTACCTAAAGGCGCAAGAAAATCAAGAAATCTTGGAATATATCCTAATTCATGCATCCCGCTAAGTAAGGTGTCATCAACGAGATAGATAATGTGATTTCTTATTGAATTTATTTCTTCTAACATAATCTCAAAAGGTTTATAACGGAAATGGGTTCCCTCAGTAGCTGGTAAAGTACATCCTTCGCACCTCATATAACATCCTTTAATTGTTTGTAGAAGGGCAATATCCATGTTATAACCCTTCTTATTAACTAGCTCTCTCTTGGGAATTGTCCAGATATCTTTGTCATAATAATCTTGTGCTTTATACATAGAAGATGCTTTACCTTCTTGAAAATCAGAAATAAACTGTGGCCATGTATATTCTGCCTCTCCTAAAATTACGTAATCAGCATGATGAACTGCTTCCTCAGGAAGTATTGTAGGATGTTTGCCACCAATAACTACTGGCACTTTTCTCATACGAAATTCATCAGCAATTTGATATGCCCTAATTGCTTGAGGGGTAAAAGCAGTAATTGCTACTAAATCAGCAGAATCATCAAAATCAATCGGTTCAAAAAAATCATCTATAAGCTCTAAATCTATATTTGAGGGTGTTAGGGAAGCTACTGTTGGTAAACCTAACCCAGCCATTTTATATGAACTTATATAGTAACCAGGATCACCCTCATGCAATACATCTTGTCCTTCCAGTAATCTATTCCATCGTGGGAAGATCATTTTTATCTTCATGGGTATCCTAAAAATCATTTCAAAATTTGTAGTGCTATAGGACTGAGATAACTGTTATGAAGAAAGATAATAAATTCTAAAATTGTGATGGAGCACTACCATTTCTTTGTTCCGGGATCAGGTCTATCTTTATAACTACTACTTATCTCCATTTCTTTAAAGCCAGGCACGCATTATTCCCTCCAAAGGCAAAACCATTATTGAGGGCAATATTAACCTTATATTCTCTGTATATATTTGGAACACAGTCAATGTCGCAATATGGATCAGGAGTTTCATAGTTAATAGTAGGTGGAACATAATCGTTGCTAATTGCCAGAGCACAGGCAATAGCTTCTAAAGCACTGGCGGCCCCCATGGTGTGGCCAATCATAGATTTTGAAGAACTCACTGGTATCTTTTTAAGATGATCACCAAATATCTTTCTTAAGGCAAGGCACTCAGTTTTATCATTCACTGGTGTCCCTGTGCCATGTGCATTAATATAACTTACCTCTTTTGGATTAACATTGGCATTTTTTAAAGCTAATATGATTGCACTGACAATGCCGCTAAATTGCGGAGCTGTCATGTGATAAGCATCACAGCTTAAACCATAGCCCAATACTTCTGCATATACAGGGGCACCTCGCTTGAGGGCATCATCTAGCAACTCAAGAACTACAATACCTGCTCCTTCACCAAGAATTATCCCCTCTCTGTTTTTATCAAAGGGTCTGCATTTCTCCGTTGCCATAGATCGAAGGCGGCTAAAGCCTGTAAAGGCAATGCGGGAAAAAGGGTCTGCTCCTCCAGCGAGCATTAATTTTAGTCGGCCCATTCTTAAAAGATCGAAGGCATAACCAATGGCATAATTACCGGCTGCACAGGCACAGGGAATAGATACCTCATAACCGCCCAAACCAAACTCTCTGGCTAAAGTTTCGCTTAGATTATTTGCCGAATATTTATAAGCTAAACTTGCGTTAATCTCATTTTCCCTTGAATCAATAAAGAGATCATCAATATCTTCCAGTATCCGAATATCTGCCATAGTTGTGCCAACTACCGCTCCGGCATTTTCTTTTACAGCCTTTTTTAAATCCAAACCTGCATCTTCCAGGGCAAGCTGCCCGGCTACTAAGGCCATCTGTGAGGCTCTGCCCATCTTTGCTCTTTGCTCTTTGGTCAGAAATTTTTCAGGATTGAAGTCTTTGACTTCAGCTCCATAATGAGTAGGAAAATTGGTAGTGTCAAAAGCAGTAACCTTACTTACACCGGATTTCCCGGCCAAAAGATTTTTCCAGAATTCATCCTTTCCAATGCCTATGGAAGAAACGACTCCAATACCTGTAATAACAACCCGGTTATACATGTGAGCTGATTTTCTCCTTAGCACTGAAGCTCAATTCCGCTTGGGTAACTATCGTACCATCGACGGTTGCTTTGCCTTCCATTATTCCTCCGGTGCTGATGATCTTGACCGGGGACATTTCGATAATCAGGACATCACCTGGGACCACAGGCTTTATAAACTTGGCCTTTACCCCGCCGAATAAGAATCTTTTCTGTTGAAGCTCAGATGTGGATAGTTGAAAAAATATGATGGCAACTTGAGCCATTGATTCCAGGATCAGGGCTCCAGGCATAACCGCTTCTTCAGGGAAGTGCCCCTGAAAGCATGGCTCATTGCCGGTAATGTTTTTCATACCGATAATTTTTTTATCAGGTTCATACTCTATAATTCTATCCAGCATGAGAAAAGGGAACCGCTGGGGTAAAAGCTCTTTTATTTGCTCGAAACTAAGTATCATGTTAAGGCTAATACCTCATAAATGCCTTTTAACCAGATCTATGGTCTGATTCAGATTAGTCAGCTTGGTCAATTCTTCCTCAGCTATTTTAATTTTATATTGCTTTTCCAGTTTAGCCAGTATCTCCAAGGCCATCATTGAATCAAAGCCCAGATCCTCCACAAAGTTAAGGTCACCTTTGATCTCCTCTTCATCTCTCTCTGCTATTTCAGCAATAATAGACCGAATCTCTTGCTCGAGGTTTTCCACCTTTCTCTTACCCATAGAGATTGTTCCTCCTCTGCTATATTTTTCCTATAATAAGTGAAACATGGTTGCCCTGTGGGCTGAAAGAATTTACCATTACCCTTCTAATTTCAGCCTTCCTGCAGTGATTGGGAACATAATCCAGGGTACAGAGCGGATCTGCTTCCTGGTAATTAACGGTTGGGGGAATGATACCTTCATTGATAGCCAGGAGGGCAGCTATCATTTGAAAGCTGCCGGAAACGCTATAGCCCTCTCCAAACATGGATTTTACAGCAGTTATGGGGGTATTGGCAGCTTTCTTGCCAAAGACTTCCTTGATAGCTTGCGTCTCTATGGCATCCCCCAGGGGGGAGGAATTGGCACTGGCGCACACCAGGTCTATTTCCTCCGGCCTTGCCCCGGAGTTTTCCATAGCCTGGCTCATGGCTTTGGCTGCTCCTTCTGTCCTGAGATGATATTTGCTTACGTTAAGGGGCGAATCAAAGGCATATCCAAAGCCCAGTATCTCACCGTAGATTCTCGCTCCCCTCTCTTCGGCATGTTCACGCTCTTCAAGAACCAAGACACCGGCACCTTCTCCCAAGACCACCCCATTTCTTTTTTTATCAAAAGGCATCGATATTTCAGGGCCGGCATATTTCGGGTTTGAGGCTGCGAGGCAATTATTTCTATAAAAACCCAGAAAGGTTTGGTGGCAAAGCTCTTCCACTGCGCCGGTGAGGATGGTGTTTACCCGGTTCAGGCTTATGGAGTCGTAAGCATAGATGGCGGCATTGAGGGCCGAGCAGAAGCCGCTTGAGACGGTGGCATTTAAGCCCCTGATATCAAACATGATCGAAGCCTGGCTGGCCGGTGAATTGATCACCGTATTGGGGAAAAGGGCAGGGTTGACATAGGTTGACCCGTCGATGAGGCCGGACTGGTCAAACTCACTGATGCTGCGTACACTCCCCATAGTCGTTCCCACCACAATTCCTGTATCATAGGTAGTGTTTAGTCCGATCTCAAAGGCACTATCTTCTAAAGCCGATTTAACAGCGACATTGAGCAGTCTGGTGCTCCGATCAAGTGATCTGAGGCCCTTTTTGCCAAGGAAGGGGGTGGGATCAAAATCTGAAATTTCACCGGCACGTTTAGAGCGGTACCCTTTAGTATCAAACATTGAAATGAGTTTTATCCCGGATACTCCGCCGGCCAGGCTATCCCAAAACTGGCTCTTGCCTGTGCCGTTGGGAGCCACTACGCCGATTCCGGTTATGACGATACGAGTCTTTCCAGGAATGCGCTCTTTTCGACCGGAGAAAAGAAGCTTTTTAAACTCCTCAAGATTCATACGACGGTCGAAGCGGCGCCTGTCCCTGAAGGAAATTTTTTCGTGTCTCTCTCTCCTGTCAAGCCTTCTTTTATCCATGACCATAAGGACTTTTGTTCAGGCGGTGAAAAACATTACACTTAAGGGCCCATCCCAAAATTCACTTGGGTCTTGAGGGATGGAACCTCTCGTTGTTCGAAGCTAATCTCTGGGAGAGATGAATTATTTTTAAAGCTAGCTCTATAATACAACAAAAATTATATTTTTAAAAGTATTTTTTTAGAAATATTGTTTTTAAGAGTAATTTATTTATAAAGGTGAATGGATTATTGCCCATGCACCTGCAGCCATTTGATACGGATGAATTATCCATGTGCTCAACCGATTGGAAACTCGAGAGTAAATTTAGATCCATAGTGAGGCGCGCTTTCTACATGAATTTCTCCGTTGTGAAAGGCCACCACCTGTTCTACGATATTGAGCCCTATTCCCGTACGATCAACAGGGTACCTGCTGAGACATATCAAAGGATGAAAAATCTCTTTCAGGTTTTCGGGTGATATTCCGCAGCCATTGTCAGCAATTTCCAAGAGGATTTTTCCACTGTCTCTATGGGTTTCATGCCACGTTTTGATATCGATCCTCCCCTCTGCAGAATAGTTGGTGCTATCAAGGCGAGTCTCCTCGATGGCCTGCTTGGCATTGATCAACAGCTCTTCAATGGCAATCTGGATAGGTCCCCTGGCCATGAGAAGCCGGGGGAGTGTCTCATCGAGATTAGTAGAAATCTGTATCCCCTGCCAGCCCTGGCGGATACCCTTTCTTATAAAGGCTTTTGAAAAATCTATGGATAGCAGAATGATTTCATTCAGATCTTCAAATTCCATTTGCTCTCTCAGCCTGGGTATGTCGAAATTTGTCTGCCGGTAAACCTCATCAATTCGCTGCATAAGGGATTTCAGTCTGCCGAGTTGCTCAGGAAGACCCTTGTCGACCTGGCTTTCAGCCATACTTTTGGATAGGGTACCCAGGATAGAAGACAGCCATTCATTGAGTCGGAAACCGAAATAACCGATAGCTGAAAGTTTTTGCTGAACAGCAAGCTTCTTCAGCATTTGCTCGTTCTCTTTCTGCAAACGGCCTTTTTCTTTCCTGATCTGGTAAAGTTCAACTGCCTGCTTGATCAGGATTTCTTTGTCTTCACTGGAAATCTGCTTGGGTATGTAGCGGTATATTTCTCCTTTATTGATGCTTTCGATGGCTGCTTCAAGATCAGTATACCCCGTGATCAAAACTCGAATGCTTTCAGGTGATAACTGGCGGGCTCTGGCCAGGAAGGCAGAGCCGGTCATTTTCGGCATCCGCTGATCCGAAAGAATCACAGCATATTCTTTCGTCTGGACCATCCCAAGGGCCTTTTCCGGGCTATCGGTAGTTTCCATCCAGAAGGTATCTTCCAGATAAACCTTGAGGGTTTCCAGAACGGCCGGATCATCATCGACCAGGAGTATGGGATACTGCTGGTAATTTAATTCATCAGGCATAGTAATTCTTACTCCTTATGGGAGGAAGTTACATGGCCACAGGAGAGAAACTCTTGGTCCTAAAAATATTTTCGGCTTAATGAGGCAAGTCTTTGGTCTTTGCTAAAATATTTTTTTAATTTTCCATTTTTTTGAAGAAGGCTTTGATGGCATCAGGCGATGAAGGTTGTTCAGGTTCAAGAAGCTTTCAACCTGGATGGCCGATAATAAAAATGTAAATCTATTTATAAATTGATACCAACCTGAGGAACTACCCATGAGAATGGAAGATATCATCGAAGGAATACATCAGCATATAGATGTACAAAATTTAGCCAGCTATCTCACGAATGCTGTCCACCAGCTCCTGTCCAGTTCCTCCTCCTTGTGGCTGTGGGATCAAAAGAGCAAGTGTTTTTCCCTGAGATCACAAAAAGGGGAGGGGAAGATTCAGGAGGATAAAACCATCGGGCGTGACGGGGCTGTTATTCAGTGGTTTGAGTCCAATCAGGCCAATGTCCTGGCCCGGGATTACACCCAGAATTGCCAGCTACTCAAAGATACCTTGCTTCAGGAATTGCAGAATTTAGAGGCTCACCTATGTCTGGCTTTACGATCTGATGATGGTGAGGTTATCGGCTTTTTGAAGGCAGGCCCAAAAGGGGATGGGACCTCCTATGCTGGAGGGGAATTAGACATGCTGTCACAGATAGCAACTCAGGCATCTTTAGCCATTGAAAAAATAACCATGTACACCCACATGGTGGAAGACCGGGTTTTCGCTGACCTGGGGAAGATGGCTGTCCAGATAGCTCATGACCTGAACAGTCCTCTCAGTAACATACATGTATTCCTTCAGCTTCTGGCCCAGGATACAGGATGGAAAGAGGCAGTGCGGCCGGAACTGGCCGATAAGTTTTTTCCTATTGCCCGGAAAGAAATGGAAAGGATGACCGTCATTATCAAAAATCTCTTGATGTATGCCCGTCCTAACAGGTCGAAAACCGAGCAAATCGCCGTGAATCAGCTTATGAATGAGATTCTGGAAATCACCAGCGGGCAAATTCAAAGTGGTGATATTCATATTATACGTCACTACCATCCTGGTGATATAAGCATACCAGGGGAGCGGGAACAGTTAATCAGGGTGTTCGTCAATTTGATTCATAATGCCATTGAGGCCATGGAAGGGGAAAAGAGGAAAGAATTGATTATCAGGACTGAACTGGAAAAGCAGATGGTGAAGATTTCCATACAGGATACCGGCCGGGGAATTCCTGAAGAAATCAAGGCGGATCTCTTTATCCCTTTTGTAACGATTGGCAAGAAAAACGGCCTGGGCCTCGGGTTATCGATCATTGAGCGGTTTGTTACCTTACACGGCGGAAGCATTGAAATAAAAGCCAGTCACGGCCGGGGCACTACCTTTATTATCAGGCTGCCTTTGGAGAAGAGGATTGCGCAAAGGCAGTTGGCGACCTCTATTGAGGCTTACCGGATTCCTCAAAATGTAACACTCATAGCCCAGGATATCAGCGTCACGGGACTCCGCCTTTCATCGCCGGACTATGTCCCCTCAAATCAATTATTAAAGCTCTTTGTTAACTTGCCGGATAATTCGCCGCCAATTCCGATTTTGGGAAGGGTCGTTTGGGTTCGGGAAGTTTTTGAACGTAAAGGCCTGCCATATGATATCGGTCTTGAATTCATTGACATCGGATGCGAAGGCCGGGAACGGATTACCAGGTGGATTAGCTCAATGGAAAAGGCTCATCAGTTCGCCCTGGATAGGAATGGGAAATAAGAGGAAGGAGCTGCCTGTGCCTGAAAGAATTCATTCTTCAGGAACTGGTGATCAGGAAATGATTCAGTTTTATGGCTGGATAAGGAGAGAAGAGTGGATGAGGAATATCTGACCAGAGCTCGGATTTTGATTGTGGATGATCGAGAGGAAGATCGGGAAATGCTGAGCGGCATTTTAGCCGACAGATATACGCTATACCTGGCTGCCAGCGGGGAGGAATGTCTGAAAGAGATGCCTGAATTTCACCCTGATCTTATATTACTTGACATTAATATGCCAGATGGGCTCGATGGCATCGAAACACTTCGCTGCATTCGAAAACTGAATAGGAATTTACCGGTCATTATGATCAGTGGGGTAGGTACGTATCAAAGAAATGTGGAAACCTACCGATTAGGAGCTCATGATTTCATAGCCAAGCCATACGACATACAACATGTCTGTGAGCGAATCGAAAAAATCATTTCGGAACAGCAAAAAAGAAATGATGGAAGTGAAAAAAAAGAAAAAAGGTTCTCCGTAGCCGAAGAGTTTTTCAAAAAGGAGTACTTGAATACTATCCAGGCCTTATGTGAGCTCATTGAGCTGAAGAATGTCTATACTCACAGGCATTCACAGAAAGTGACGAGGTATGCTGTGGAAATTGCCAGAGAGATGGGACTTTCTCAGGAAGAGGTCGAGCAGGTGAAACAATCAGGGCTCATCCACGACATAGGTAAAGTGGGAATAAGTGACGCTATTCTTAACAAGCCCGGCCGCCTCAGCGAGGATGAGTTCCATGAGATAAAGAAGCATCCTGGCTTGGGAATCAAGGTGTTAAAACACCTTCGCCTTTTACAGCCGGAGATGGCCATCATAGCTCATCATCATGAACGATGGGACGGCAAAGGATACCCGGACGGGCTGAAGGGATCGAAGATCCCCAGGGCGTCTCGGATACTGGCTGTTGCGGATTCTTTTGATGCCATGCTCTCCAATCGACCCTATCGAACATCGCAGACCCTGGAGTACGCTCTGTCAGAGCTGCACCAGTGCTCCGGGACACAATTCGACCCGGAAGTCGTGGAAGCTTTTTTATCCGTATTGAGGAAAAAACCGGATATTATAGAAATTGATTCACCCAAGGAATTTTCACCCACCCTAAAATAGCAGAAACCTTCTTGACAAATTCCTCCGAATATCTTTATATATGGGATTATTAGGTAAGGTCATTTTCACTTGAAGGAGTTTCTAAGAAAGGGGACTTTAAGGGCCGTATGAAAAAAGTAGGATATTACGGGCAATTCGGGGGAGTCTTTGTACCAGAGATTCTCATAGCTACCTTGGATCAGGTTGCCGAAGAGTTTTATGCGGCCAAGAGTGATCCTCAGTTCTGGCAGGAATATGTATCGCTCATGTCAACCTACTCATGCCGGCCTACCCCTTTGACCCTGGCTGAAAACCTGACTGAATACTTTGGCGGGGCAAAGATCTATATCAAACGGGAAGATTTGAACCATACGGGAGCCCATAAGGCTAATAATGTCATGGGGCAGGGTCTGCTGGTCAAACGGCTGGGGAAAAAGCGGGTTATAGCCGAGACCGGCGCCGGGCAGCACGGAGTAGCCACAGCGACCATGGCCGCCAGGTTCGGATATGAATGCACTATCTACATGGGAGAGGTCGATGTAGAGCGACAGAGGCCGAATGTATTTTGGATGGAACAATTGGGAGCCACGGTCATTCCGGTAAGGGATGGAACCCGTATTCTCAAAGATGCGATCAATGAGGCCTTTCGAGACTGGAGTACGAATATGAATACTACTCACTATGTGTTTGGCACAGCCTGTGGCCCTCATCCATTTCCCGAGATGGTTTCCTTTTTTCAATCTATCATCGGCCAGGAGTTAAAACAGCAAATATTAGAGCGGGAAGGCCGATTACCGGATCATATTTATGCCTGTGTGGGAGGGGGATCCAATGCCCTTGGCATTTTTACTGAATTCCTGGAGGATAAACATGTGGCCTTACATGGAGTAGAAGCTGGAGGAGAGGGTCTTGAGAGCGGCCGTCATGCAGTTCGTCTGTCATGCCCGGATAGCCGGGTGGGCGTAGCTCAGGGCTATAAGAGCTTTTTTTTACAGGATGAGGAAGGACAGATGAGAGAGACCCATTCAGTTTCAGCCGGATTGGATTATGTCGGGGTATCACCGATTCTGGCTCATTTGAAGGAGACCGGCCGAATCCAGTTTCATGCCGCGACGGACAGTGAAGTGATTGAGGCCATGAAACTGGCTATGAGGAAGGAGGGCATTATTCCCGCCCTTGAATCTGCCCATGCTTTCGCTTATGCCTTTCAACAGGCACCGCAGTTCAGTAAGGATACGATCATGGTTATTAACCAATCCGGACGAGGAGATAAGGATATATTTACCGTAGCTGACGCCCTGGAGGATAGTGAGTGGCAGAAGTTTATCAGGCAGAAAGCGGAGGGTTACGAGGAAGAGAACCGGCCGAGATGAACCTTACTGAATATATCCGAAAGAAAAGAAAAACGAAAGAGATCCTTCTCATGGCCCATCTGGTCTGCGGCTATCCGGATTTTCAGGCCAACCGGGAAGTTGTCCGGATTATGGTGGAAATGGGAGTTGATTTGATAGAGTTGCAGATACCCTTCAGCGAGCCGATGGCTGATGGGCCGGTAATTCTCAAGGCAAACCAGCTCTCCCTCCAAAAAGGGACTCGGGTTTCTGATTGTCTGGCCCTCATGAATGAGGTATCTCATAACTATCCTATTCCCTTTCTCTTCATGACTTACTACAATATTCTCTTCAGCCGCGGAGTAGATGCCTTTTGCCGGCAGGCCGGGCAAGCCGGGGGGACCGGCCTGATCATACCGGATATTCCTCCTGAAGAGGGGGAAGAATACCTTAAGGCTTGCCGCACGGTGAGCCTGTCTCCTATTTTGCTGATGACCATCAATTCAAGCCGTGAGCGATTGCGCCTTATTGCTGAAGCAGGGGATGGGTTTTTTTATTGTGTGGCTCGCCGGGGTGTTACCGGTCCTAAAACTCATTTTACGGCTGAAACAGGACAATTCCTTGATCGATGCCGGCAGGTGACGGAGTTACCTCTGGCTGTGGGATTGGGAATTTCCCGCAGGGAAGACTTTGCTTTCCTGCAGGGAAAGGCAGATATTGCTGTCATCGGTAGCGCCATTCTCCGGGTTCTTGAACAGGGAGGATATCAGGCACTGCAAAGCTTCTTAAAAGGATTATCGTGAATCCTCTCATATCCTCTTCTTAAATATTATAACCCTAAAGAGAGCAGAGAGATGTCCAGGAACAACGATATAAAGCCTTTTGTATCTACTCCGGAGAGATTAACCATGAGAGAGGAAATTACTCAGGAACTGGAACATGGTATTCGACAAATTCTCCATGAGATCCCTCCAGGGCAGATATGGGAGTGGGATGATCGGTTCGATGTACCCTTGATAGCCTTTCCCAGAGAGGTGGAAGGAGAAATTGACTCCATGGTTAAAAGGTATTTCCCTTACCAATGGGGCTATCAGGCTATCAAAACGGCGCCGCCAGTGATTCGCAAACTACTGGATAAAACGTTCGGCATGCAGCCTGATCAAAGGGTATTGGCTGCCGATATAACCAAAGAGGTATTTCTCCTCGGCCTGTGGTGGCCATGGAATGATAATATGAATATTTCCCTGAGAATCACCTTGACGGGGAAACAAATTGTGAGATTTGATCTTGAAAAGGTCGGCGAATCTTTGCGCCGATGGTTTAACCTTTAACCTTAAAGGAGGTCTCGATGAGGATCGCTGTACCAATAGCTGAGGGCCGGCTGTGCATGCATTTTGGCCACTGTGAACAATTTTTGCTTGTTGATGTTGAAGATAATCAGATTAAAAAGAAAAGCTATGTAGTTCCCCCGCCCCACGCGCCGGGTGTGATCCCAAAATTTCTCGGGGAACAGAAGGTGGACTGCATCATTGCCGGTGGTATGGGGAGAAAAGCCCAGGACCTTTTTGATGAGCAGGATATTCAGGTGGTTGTTGGTGCAACAGGAGAAGACCCGATCAAGCTTGTTCAGTCATATCTGGACGGTACTCTGGAGACCGGATCAAACCTTTGTGACCATTGAGATAATCTCTCTTTTCCATTCTCAAGACATATCAAAGCTCTTGATCGTAGTAATAAGAGAAAAAGCCTGAATTCAGAAAAGCTCGTGAGGGGGGTAAAGGAGATACTCTTGCCTTCTTCCCCTCGCGGATGAGACCTGCCTGAAAATAAGAAGGAAGAGAATCCCTTAAGAGATCACCCTTTATGCCCTCAAAGTATGCCTTCCACAAGGATATCAGAAGAACCGTGCCATCGGCTGTCAGGCAATTTTTATAGGCGGTGGATAGAGGCTTCAAAAGAGAATTTTCCTCGGAGTAGTAACTTAATTTTAAAATACCGATATAAACAAACACATATGGAAAGCACGGTCATTTACCTGTACACCATGAAAGTTCACAAGTTAGAGAATCTCAAGTAAAAAACAATCCTTCTTCTATTAAAGATAAGATTAAGATAAACAGGATCACGGTTTCTCAAGGCTAAACCTAACCCTAACCAAGGAGGAGAAAGATGAAAGGAAAAATTTTTCTTGTAGTCCTGTCAACTGTCATGTTGGTATTTTTATCAGCTCCTGAGAGTCATACCTATTGGAATACATCCCAGACATGGTCCAGTGGTCGCTCCTGGCAAGAGATATGGGGAAATTGGAATACATCCCAGACATGGTCCAGTGGCCGCCCCTTACAGGAGTTGTGGGGAAAATGGCTGCCAAACTATGAGAACCAGGTTTCTCTGGCCTGGATTAAGGAGCAGATAGAGCTTGTTTTAGATCAGCTCCGGGAAGCGGGCATCCAACTTCCAGCAGATGTAGAGCAGAAGCTCGATGAGTTTTTCTCTGAAATATTAGACAATTTGAACAAGGGGAGAATGAGGATCCCCTTTATTAACTCCGATCTGTTTCATCAAACACCTTATAACTTATCCTGGAATTATGATGCGGTGAACGGGGTTTCAGATTTTTCGGCGAATAATGTCTTTGCCGATAAGGATAGTTGCATGTTCATTGACTTGGGAGGAGAGTCATCCGCAATGGGATTGTGGAATCTGGATTTTTCAGTTCAGGGCACAACTTTCAACCAGGCCAGGAGTAGCAGTACATATACCACGAACAGCCTGAGGGCGGGACGTTATCAGGTAAAAATTCCCTCACGCCTGGCCCAATATGCCAATGACTATATTTTGACAGGATCGATCTGCCAGGATGGACTGGTCTCTCTTTATCTTCACCCTTGCCGTACGACATATTATACTTTTAGAGATAAAACCTACGCTACGAAGAGTGGTTTTGAAATAAGCCAGGAGGAAGATGGTTTTCAGGACGGGGTGCTCTATTTTGATCTTATAGAAAATTATGGCTCAGACAATGAAGTACAGCTTTACAACTGGGAGACCCCCCTTTATTAAAGGAACCTCTGGGTAGAGCGTTTGTTTGTTCATTGAGCATGTTTCTCCAGCTTTGTCCCTGGGCTAGCGTGTAGTGGAAGCACTTTCTCTACACCGCCCAGGGCACTGTTATGTGGGATTGACTGAAGAACCTCCCAAGCGGCTTCAGGTGAGGCTATTATATATTTTTCCCCCTCTTCTGGAGGGTCCCTCTCCAGAATTATTATCTCTCCCTCCATACCCTCTGCCAAAGGTGAAATATTTACTTGCCACCTGTGATCATGATAGTATAACCTGATAGGAAAAGCGGGCAGTGCCGGAGGGAACCCACCATGTTAAAAATAACAGAATCTGAAATTATCAAATTTATGCAGGAGAGTGCCAAAGGGCCTTTTGCTTTACGTCGGCTTATGTCGGCCCTCGGAGTGAAGCAAAAGGAGAGGCGGGAGTTTAAAAATCTACTCCAGAATCTGGTTGATTCAGATCAACTCGTCTCTGTCGAGGGAGGCAAGTATGGCTTTCCTCGACAGGTGAATGTGATAACCGGATATGTGAGGGCTAATCCGGCCGGGTTTGGTTTTGTTATCCCGGATGATGAAAATCAATCTGATCTTTTTATCCCCCCTGGTATGATGAAAGAGGTTATGGATGGGGATCGGGTCATAGCTCGGGATGACCATGTAGATCGAGAGGGGCGGAAAGCGGGAACGATTGTCCGTATTCTGGAAAGAGTTCATAAGATGGTCATTGGACGTTATGAAAGGAGCAAACATATTGCCTTTGTAATTCCCAGCAATCCCTTTTTGACTCGGGATATTATCATACCCCAGGGGAAGGGATTAAAGCCGAAAAGGGGACAATTGGTTGTTGTACAGATTCTGGAATACCCAACCAAATACCGTAATCCGACTGGCCGAGTTGCTGAGATATTGGGGTGGTCTGATGATCCGAACCTGGATGCAGAGATTGTTATCCGTGACAGCCAATTGCCGGGAGCATTCCCTGAAGCGGTAATAGAAGAGGCCAGGGCCTATCAGGAGGTTTCGGGGGGCAGATGGCCGGAGCGCCTGGACTTACGAGATTTACTGACCTTCACCATTGATGGGGAGAATGCGCGGGATTTTGATGATGCCGTCTCTTTGCAATTTCTCCCCGGTAGTTCGATACGGCTGTGGATACATATAGCTGATGTGAGTCACTATGTTCAGGAAGGGAGTGCTTTGGATGAGGAGGCATTTTCACGCGGCACAAGTATTTACTTTCCGGATCGAGTCATCCCGATGCTGCCGCCTGAGCTTTCTGATGATCTTTGCAGCCTGAAAGCAGGTGTAGACCGATTGGCCTTCTCGCTGTCTTTAGACTTTGATGCCGACTCTCAGCTCATTGATTATAGCCTGACACCAAGTATTATTAACAGTAATGAGAGAATGACGTATACCATGGTGAGAGATATTTTGACTCATCAGACTGCTGTTCCCTCCGAGCATGTATACCTGCAACCTACTTTGGAAGCCATGGGGACCCTGGCTGCGAAACTTCGGGCACAGCGGATGATGAATGGCAGTATTGATTTCGATTTGCCAGAGCCTGAAGTTATTTTAGACCTGCGGGGAGGTGTTCAGTCTATAATTCGCGCAGAGAGGAATATCGCGCATAATCTTATTGAAGAGTTTATGCTGACAGCCAATCAGGTGGTGGCCAGGCATATGGAAAAGCTGAAAATCCCCTTTATTTACCGGGTTCATGATTATCCTGAGGAAGCTGACATTCTTAACTTCCTGGAATTCCTCCATGGACTGGGATGGGAGAGTACCTCCAGAGGAGATGCAGCGAAAGAAAAAACAAAAAGGGCGGAATCTACAGACAGGAGCAGGAAAAAATTGGAACATACCGACCTGCAGGGGATTTTGAATTATTTTCAGGGGAGGCCCGAAGAGGGTGTAGTGAGCTTTCTCTTATTACGTACCATGAGACGAGCCCGATACTCGATTCAAAATGTCGGACACTTTGGCCTTGCTTTGGAGCAGTATACACACTTTACCTCTCCCATTCGCCGTTATCCCGATCTTGTGGTCCACCGGCTGTTGAAAAAGGTGCTGAGAGGAAAAACAGAAGAATTACTGCAGGATAAGGATTTACCTGAGAAGCTGGCTGTTATAGCCAACCACTCTTCCATGCGAGAGCGTATCGCTGAAGAGGCAGAGCGAAAGATTATCGATATCAAGCGAACCCGTTATATGCAGGACAAAATTGGTGAAGAATTTACCGGCATTATCAGCGGAGTGACCACCTTTGGCTTCTTTGTTGAATTAGAGGAAATATTTGTAGAGGGTTTGGTTCCTATTCGGAATCTCAGTGATGATTACTATCTTTTCAATGAGCGAAAACATCGCCTTGAGGGTTATCAGAGTAAGAAAGTCTTTTGTATCGGTGATCGGGTAAGAATAAGGGTAGCCCATGTGGATCTGGCCAAATTACACATCGATTTCACTTTTGTGACGAAGTTACATGAGTCTTCTTACGAATAGAGTGATGAAGGAGAAAAGCACATCTGGAATCCTGGCTGTGCATGGCTTCGAACATTGCTTCATATTCGAAGGAGAAGGATGCTTCCAAACAGAAAATACTACATGGGGGGGCTGTCCGCTCCCATGAGTGTTATCATATGGCTGACTCTTTTCTCGTGGCTTATCCTTTGGCATGGATTAAGAGTATGCTGTGCTGAAGAATGGAGCCATGAGGAGTATATCCAGTCCCTTCCTGATACATCTTTTGCTATTATTGACCAAAAGCCGGATGGCAGGCTAGTTCGTTTACTGCCGCATCATGATGCTGAGGGAAATCTGGTGCTCAATGAATTGCTGGAATCGCTAAACAGAGTCTTTGAGCTGGAGCCGGAGCATAGAAAAAGAGCAAGGGAACATCTGTTACAGGATTATCATGAAATGGTGGGCTCTCCAGACTAAAGGGTTGGGAATTGAATTTGTGGCTGGAATATGACTGGCAGAAACGCTGAAAAAGGACCTCTATGTACGAATTTAGCCAATTTAAATTCCTGCACCACCTGGATCGCATTCGGGCGATCTGCCACGGAGAATTACCACCTCCGGTTACGATTGAGGTCGATCTGACCAATGCCTGTAATCATCGCTGCCTGTGGTGTCTGGACCATTCCTACAATTCTCGAATTGACACTACCCTGAAGGAGACCCCTTTTCTGAATTTTGCCGATGAAATTGTTGAGCAGGGCGTGTACAGTCTCATTTTTAAAGGCAGGGGTGAGCCTTTACTCTATTATTCCTTCACGAAGGTTATTCAGCATATACGAAGTAAGGGACTCGATCTTGGGCTGGTTACGAATGGTGAAACGATTAACCGCCATCTGGAAGCCATCCCTCACCTGAGTTGGGTCGGGGTAAGCCTGGATGCTGCAACAGCGGAGACACACCAGAAACTGCATAAACCCTTCAAAACCGATGCCTTCCATACCATTGTAGACAATCTTTATCAAATTTCCACCTCAGCTTATACCGGGATTCTGTATCTCATCCATCCTGAAAACATTCAGGAAATGGAAGCAGCAGCTCAACTGGCTCGAGATGTTGGATGTCGCTGTATCACCTTTAAGCGGATTGCTGGTGAAGAGACCGAAAAACTCACCTCAGGCATGCTGCGAGAGATTGATGAATCTATTATGAAAATCAAGCGGGAACAAGGGGGAGCCAATTTTCAGGTTCTTGACACCGGGCTTTACCATGCTTACCGGGGAGGCAAAATATCACCCTACAACATATGTCTGGCTCATCATCTGATTGGTATTTTAGGCTCTGACGGCAATCTCTACCCTTGTATGGCCCTCAGGGGTGAAATTGATTACTCTTTTGGTTCTATCTACCGGGACACCTTTAGAGACATATGGTATGGTGAAAGGCGTAAGGTGGTATTGAAAAAAATCAGCCTCCATGAATGTAGCAGCCGATGCCTCGGCCAGACTTCTTTTTTCCGCTACGACTATTATAATCAGTTATTGGAGTATCTTACTACAGCCAAAGAGAAAGTAGGCCACCTGTATTTTCTTTAGCTGATGAGAGGAAGAGCCGAATTTTTTTCTGAAAAGTCCAATCCATCGCCTTCCCTCTGGTTTCGCATAGCCATTAAGGTTTGGTGCTGCCAGATCACCCGTTCCTTCTCTTTCTTGAGCATTTCATATCGCCTTCCTGTGCTATACACAGGTAAATAGTCCAGGAAAATGAGCCGATCGGAGAGGATAAAATCCGATAGATCCTGGTAATACGAGGGTCCCTCCACCCATATGGCGGCTATGGCCAAAACCTCGGCTTGTGCCTTTTCCATGAGATGAAGCAGAGCATTCATGGTTCCGCCCGTGGAAATGGTATCGTCCAGAAGAATTACCTTTTTCCCCTTTATCTCTCTGGCTGAGTAATCATCAAGGAATATGAACTGGGGAGTAGGGGAAGTGATCGAGGTCATTTCTTCAGAAAAGGCAATGGGAATACCTTTCTCAATACGTTTCCGGACAATCATAAATCGCTGGAGGGAAAGCATGTGTGAGATCTCATAGGCAAAACAAAGGGATTTCGTTTCCGGGCAGACGATGCAGTCGAAGCGAAGGTGGCTGAGTTTCTCTACCAGTTCCCGGCTGGCTATCTTCGTGAACCCGATATCGCATCCAAAGCAAAGGGCCTCATTACCTACCAGCCAGAGAGAGGATTCCACAGGAATAAGAGGGAGAATGCGTGAAAGCCCCCCTAATTCCAAGGAATAAAATGAGGATGCATGGTACTCACGGATATCTATTGCTTTTTCCGGCTCGTAACGATGCACTGCCATGGTATCAAAACCTCCCCAATAGAAAATCTCTTTTCGGAAAAAATAGCTTCCAGAACCTACCATTCCTTTTCTGGTTATTGAAAAAGGAAACTTCATGAGAGGAAAAGTATGTGTTTTCTCTGGAGATGTATTCTTTTAGATAGCATTTATAATGCCAATGGGCAAGAAAAAGAAGAAAATAAAGTATACTTTTATTTTCAAACTCTTTCCTGTGTATCTTTGAGATTGTCTTCTATGGGAAGCCTGAGAAAAAGAGCTATAAATTAGTGCAGAATGGATGAGGCGGCTTGGATTTGGCTTACCTGGTGAAAGTAATGGACGAGGGTTTTCATACCTCCAGCAGCCTGGAACCAATCAAAGGATTCATGAGGTGAGTGAGAGCCATGTTCAGGTAAACTAAAACCCAAAAGAGCAATGGGGACGGGCCAGATGTTTTGCATGGTGGCCACAGGTCCTATGGAACCTCCCTCTCGAATAAATACGGGATCAAGGCCGAATCCCTCCCTGATAGCCTCTCGGGCAGCCTTCATATGGAAGCCGGTAAGCTCGGTCAAGTAAGGATTTAAAGTCGCATCCAGGGTAACCTCTACCTCAGGATTTTCTTTTTTTACAAAATTACTCAGTAATCGGAAGATCTCCAGCGGATTCTGTTTGGGTACGAGACGGGTACTGATTTTCGCCTGGGCTGTATGGGGGATAATGGTTTTAACTCCTTCACCCATGTAACCGCCCGTTATTCCATGCACCTCAAAGGTTGGTTCACAGCAGATAGCTTGAAAAGCCTGATGAGGGTCTTTCGTCCGAAGCGACCCGAGGCCGTGAATTTCCCTGAATTCATCAACGTTGAAGCCTGATTTCCCATATTCCTTGAGTTCCTGTGGGGAAGGTTTTTGAACGTGATCGTAGAAACCCTCAATCCTGACCTTTCCGGAGAAAGGATCATAACATCGGTCAATCAATTGGCAGAGTTCTCCAAGGGGATTTCTGGCCGCACCTCCGGTTGAACCGGAATGGGTATCCCTTTGGCCGGTGGTCAAAGTAAGGTAAGCAGTCATGAGGCCTCGAAGGCCATGGGGAATAGCCGGTTTCTTTCTGGAGATCCAAAGGGTGTCGGAAACGAGAATTGAGTCAGTTTCCAAGGCTTGCTTTTTAGGCCTGATAGCAGCTTCAAAATTCGGGCTGCCAATTTCTTCTTCCATTTCCCAGATAAATTTAATATTTATGGGAATATGCTCTTCCATAGCGAATTTTGCTGCTAAGAGGGCAGTAATGGCCGGCCCCTTGTCGTCAGTTGTCCCTCTGCCCAGGTAATAGACATCATCTTTGATGGTAAATTGAAAAGGGGGACTTTCCCACTCATGGGCGAGGGCAGGCTGAACATCTAAATGGTGATAAAGAGTTATGGTAGGCATCCTGGGGTCTTTTTCAAGGTAAGCAATGACAACAGGATGTCCGGGCGTTTCGATGACCTCAGTGACCGCGCCAATTTCTGTCAAATAGGAGACAGCAAGGTTTGCTCCCCTTTGCATATCCTGGAAATGGCCACGATCCATACTCACCGTGGGGATTTCAATCAGACTTCCTAAAAAGTGTTCAAACAATTTCTTGGAGTCTGCGACATAGGTATCCAGTACATGATGATTTATGTCTCTCATCCCCTTATGATACCATATTATGAGATTTCTTCAAGAATATCTTTAGCCAATGAGATCCAGCAGATTGATGTGAAGAATCTTTGACAGCGTTGAAAGGCTGATAGAGTAATTATTTTCCTTTTGGATAAGATCCATGAGTTTTTCGGTAATATCCGCATCTTCTTTCTGGCTCAGGCTTGTTTCCGTGGTATATTTCAATTTGGTCAATAACTCCTGATACCGGTCAAGGTCTCTGAGCTTACAGCCAGCCATAGCTTGATGGCGGCTTATCTGCTTAAGGGCCTGATCAAGTTCTTCTATAACTGCTTGAATAGCCTCCTGATCATCATTTTCAATGCTCGTCTTAAGCTGATTGACCACCCGAAAGATGTTTTTCCCTTCTCCTCCTCCGGTAAAAGCATCTTTACTTGTATTGATTTGAATCTCCTTTTCATCACCAATTTTGACGTGCATGAGAAACTCCGGGGGACCAGCCGGTGGTATCTCATCCAGGACGGTACCCGGATCAAAGGGAGGAAGGTCGATTCTTTCGGGAGCAAAAAGATACCTCCCATCGTGTTCGGTATTAGCCAGGGCCAGGAGGTCATCATAGATACCGCTGACTTCCTGAGCGGCTACGGCCCTTATTTCCTCGGAGTTGGTGCCACTTGCCTGGGAGTAACCAATCTCCCGGCATCGAAGTAAAAGGTTATAGGTTGATTCGAGTACATGGTCGGTTGCTTGACACCAGTCATGGGCAAATTCGACGTTTTCTGAATACTGCTGCACAGTGGCCAGAATGCTCCGGTACTGTAAGACCATCTGAGTCCCTTCAGGGTTGTCGGAGGGTCTGTTGATCTGCTTGCCTGAAGAGATGGCTTCCTGGACCTTGGAAAGTTCCTCATTGGCCTGTTTTATCTTTTGCAGGGCGTGATTATAATAGGTTTTATTCAAAATATACATAGGGTGAATCCAGATCAGGCTTTCAGGTTCAAGAGGGTTGACATCATTTCATCGGCTGTGGAGATAATTTTAGCCGAAGCGTTGTACGTTTGTTGAAACTTGATCAGATTAGCCAGTTCCTCATCAAGGGCGACATCGGAGACCTTGCTCCTTTTTTCTTGAAGGTTATGTAAGATCATGTGATGGTGACTGGTATTGGTTTGAGAATCTTTACTGGCACGGCCTATATCCCGCTGAAAACTGCTGTAATATTCATTGGCTCTCCAGGAGACATCTCCTTCGGTGATAATCGGATCTTGCCGGAGATTGGCTAATTTTAAGGCATTTTCATTATTGGCTATTTCAGGAGAGGAAGAGGCAGCTATAAGATCAGCATTGCTTTCAAAGGCCGGATTCAAAGCTAAGGCTTGAGCGGCTCCGTTTTGAGAAGCTAAGGGGACAAAGAAATAAATACCGGTAGTTCCATCAAGGCCATAGCCACCCTGATGGAGTTCATTTACCCTTTGGCTGAGACAAAAGGCCAGCCTGTCGAATTTCTCTACCATATCTGGAATGATTTCATTATTCAGTTCCAGAAGCCCTTTCAGCTTTCCCCCTTGTATTCGATCGCTTATCTGAAGGGATGTTCCGTCAGCAAGTCTTTTTTGAATGGTGATGCAGCCGTCGTCATGTACATCAGAGACGAGCTGATAACAGTTTTTCCCTTCCACGAGTGGGTGTCCATTGATGCAGAGAGTAATCTGGCCGTTTTCCTCATGCCAGTAATTGATATTAACCAGTTGACTTACGTCTTCTATCAGTTTATCTAACTGGTCCTTATACTCTTCGGCCTGATTATCAGCGGCCTCCCCAATTCTCTGGTTAAGTTCAGCAATTTTTGGGAGTATTTGGTTAATCTCATTGAGGACACTACCAATATCCTCTTTGATATTTTTTAAGATATTCAGGGTGTTCTGAGCGCGGGAATGAAAAGTTTCAGCCAGTTGGTTGGCTGAGGAAATAACTTCTTGTCTCTCTTCATGGCTGTTGGGATCAGTGGACAGCTTCTGCCAGGCATTCCAGAATTGATTGAGATCGCTGTTGAGGCCCAGCTCATCAGACTCATTGAAAACCTCTTCCAGGGTACTTAAATATTCCTGTTTCGTCTGCCAGTAAGCTGATTCCTCCTGCTGGCTGATAATCTGGCTGGTAAGCTCCTCCTGATAAGCCCTCTTAATGCCAATTACTTCCACGCCATGAAAAGGATAGGGCGATCCCCTGGGTATGTGTTTCGTAGCCAGGATCACTTCTTTTTTGTTATATCCGGGCGTGTTGACATGAGCAATGTTTTGAGCTGTTACCTCAATATTGGTTTTAGCCGCCTGAAGGGCTGATTGACCGATGTTGAAGATGTTTTTGATATCAGACATGGCACTTTTGCCTTTCCAATTACCTGAATCAAGCAACATGAAGTCTGGGTTCAGCTTTCAAAATCTGATCTTTCACTACTTACAGCAGGTGATTCAGAATTTCTTCCCGCAGCATACCATGAGCTATCATGCCAATGTCAATTCGATAGTTACCATTTTCTATAGAAGCCTTAATTGAATTTACCCGGCTCTCTCTGATATCCGAAATGCTCTCTATCATCGATTTGAGTTGCTGGATTTTAGCAGCTCCGGAAGAGATATTGACTACGTCACCAAGTCCAAACATATGACCACCCCTTTTCTGCTGCTGGGCCTGTTCCGCTCCCCTCATTTCGCTTTTTCCAACCCGCTTGTCGCTATAAGCCTGCTCGAGATTACCGATGTCGTTGGGTTTATTGATTTTCATGGTTGATCCTTCCTTCTTTTAGGGGTCCTTTCTAATACTCTTTTCGGACAGGACGGGAAAAACTTCGGCTTTATTCGGTATGGTAAAAATCTTTGGCCATAAATGCCCTTAGCAGCAATTCCTTAAGACCGAATCCCCTCTGGGAGGAAAGGTATTGGGCCATGTTTTGATCAATGGTAGCTTCGATTATTTTTTTCCCCTGAGATTCTTCTTTAAAAAGCGAAGATTTCGGGATAGTAGATCGCATGCTTTTCATAAGGACAGAGGTAAAGAGAGAGGAAAATTCTGAACAGACTTTCTCCAGATCATATCCTCGAGGAAAGGCAGAATTCATTCTGATTGGCTGAGCAGTTGAAGGATGGGATGGAACTGTCTGGTTCCTTTTAAGACTTCTTCTCTCCTTATTTGGTACGGGTGGAGGTGGATAGCTTGATGTATCTATGGCCTTCATAGTTACTCCTTAACTTTTATAACCGATTGATCCTGCTTATTTAAATAATTTCTAATTCTGCATGGAGAGCACCGGCGGCCCGTAAAGATTGCAATATGGCAATCAAATCTCTGGAGGAAACCCCCATGGCATTTAATGCTTTCACCAGTTCTCCGATTGTCGTATGACCAGGAATCGGTATTAACTTGCCGGGCTCTTCCTGAATTTTTATCTCAGTCTTTGGAACGGTAATGGTTTCTCCCGGAGAGAGAGGAGCAGGCTGTGACACCTGCATATCTTCCCTGATTTCAATACTGAGATTCCCATGAGAGATGGCAATGGAGGAAATCCGAACATTCTCTCCTACGACCACGGTGCCAGTCCGTTCATTGATAATTATCCGCGATCGATTATCCGGGGTCACCTCAATTTCATGAACCTTAGCCACCAATCCCACCAGATCATCCTGAAACTGAGGAGGAACGCTCAGGCAGACACTCCGTGGATCTAAAGCCTGAGCGATTTCCATACAGAGGGTATCATTGATTTTTCGGGCAATTCTTGCAGCAGTGACGAAATCAGCCTGCTCCAGACTCATGAGTAATGGCTTGTTGGCATCAATGGCAAAGTTGATTTCATCTTCGACAAGAGCCCCTTGGGGGATTTTCCCTACAGTGGGATGATTTTTCTGCATTGATTCACCAGTCGCTCCGCCGGCGGTAAATCCGCCCACTGATAAAGGTCCCTGGGCAACCGCATAAACATGGCTATCCGCACCTTTCAGGGGGGTCAGCAGGAGCGTTCCGCCCTGAAGACTGGAGGCGTCACCAAGAGAGGAGACGGTTACATCAATTCGATTCCCTTTACGAGCAAAAGGAGGGAGGGTGGCGGTAACAATAACTGCAGCCACATTTTTCACCTTCAGGGAATCGGAATCAACCGAAACTCCAAGCTTTTCAAGCATATTGGCTAAAGAGGTAATGGTAAATCTGGTGCTCCCCTTATCACCTGTCCCTTTTAATCCTACGACTAGGCCATAGCCGACCAGTTGATTGTCACGAACCCCCTGGATATGGACAAGATCCTTGATTCGGCTGGCCCGGCAAAGGGAAAAAGGGCAGCAGATAATCTCAAGGGCCAGGGTAAACAGACCTGCACGAACAAGGAGACCTCGATCGTTCAAGAAGGCTTTAAGAATACTGCTAAGCATCAAAGTCATTTTTTTTCTCATCTGGTATTACCTTATGTTCATCCATAGTTCAAGCAGGGCTTAGAAAGGCCAGATCGAATCGATAGCCCGACTTAGCCAACCGGGGCTTTGCTTATCGCTCACTACCCCCTTCCCGGTATAGATAATCTGAGCGTCGGCAATGGAGGTTGAAGCAATGATATTCCCGGGGGATATATCCTCCAATCGGATAATGCCCTGGATAACGAGGAATTGCTGCTCATTGTTAATGGTCACTTGCCGTGTTCCACGGATCATGAGGTTCCCATTGGGCAACGTCTGAGTGACGCGGGCGGTTATGGTGGCTTTGATCTTTCCACTCCGGCTGATTTGCCCGGAGCTGTCAAAATTGTTATCAGTTGAAGCATTCAGCAAGCTTGCCGGATCCAGATAGGGATTGCGATTGGCTACAGACTGCTCAAGCCCGAACAGGGATGAGATCCCTGCCGAAAGAGATGATTTCTTGCCTGCTTTCGTACTGGCATTGCCACTGGCGCTTGCCTCTTCCATGATTTGAATAGTGACAATATCTCCCACTGAGCGGGCCTTTGGATCCATGAAAAGATATCCGGAAGCTAAAGATCCTTCCCAGAGAGATCCATCGGTACCTTGGGGCCTTTCAGGCACATTTTGAGAGGAACTAAGATGTGGCTGGGCTAAGGGCTGAGATGGTAAAGGCTGAGGTGGCCAGTTCGCCTGCCGGCTGAAGCCGGAACATCCCCATTGAAACAGGCAAAGGCAAAGAAGATTAATAATGGATATGAATCTTATTTTCACCAGTTACTTCTCCATAGATGCTTTTTTGGGAAGCAAGATTTTGGACTGGAATAACGTGGCCCTGATAGCCATCAGCCAGGGCCTTACCTAGGCTTTCGACCCAAAGGTTCCGGTTTTCGGCTATTATTTTGATGATCGCCCCTTTTTTGATCAAAAGAGGCTTCTCCAGCATTTTCGTGGACAGAGTTGTGCCCTTTCGAACAGGTTGGCGGCAAATCATTCCGATCGCCTGGGCCGGATCTGAAATCTGATCGAGATCTCTGTGAGTCGAAATTTTTTCCTGAGGAGCGATATCGGCAGAGGTAATCTGCTGGCTTCGGCTCAGATCCCTTTGGGCTATGACTACGGTAAGATGATAACCTAGTTTAGCTGATACCCAAACGTGCCTGACCAGCTTTCCATCCCGCCTGATCTCAAGGACAAAATTTTCCTCTGATCGGCTTGGCGGCTCGCGGGAGGCTATCTCAAAGGTTATGTTACCCACCGGTACTTTCAGATTTGTCGAAAGATGACTCTTAACGCTGTCCAATTCAAGGCCCTCGTCAGAGAATTGCTCATGGAATTGCCGGACAAAGAAAGCTTCCAATTCGCGGGCGGTGATCTCTCGACATTGCCTTTCAACTTTACATCGATCAGGGCCGGAAAAAGATACTATCTTAGGATCAACATGGTTTTTTCCGAGTTGATAAAGGATGCTCTGAAGGGTTATTGTCTTCGTATAGCCCGGGCGAGGTGATGTCCCTATGAGGATTTGCTGCAACTGCTTGATCAGGGAAGCGTCTTGCCCTTTGATTTCGGCGATATCGCCTAACAGGATGAGATCTCCGGTAACTTTTGCCTGCTCTTTGAGATGGAGATACATGCCTTCCCGGGCATGAGAGCCGGCAGCCCCGGCTATCCGGGATGGGATTGCCCAGCCCGCAAGGATAAGAACCATAAGAGCCGTACCGGTTACCTTCCTGAGCATTCCTTATCCTTACCGCTTCACGTTATTAGCCAGACGCATCATGTCATCAGCGGTCTGCATAGTCTTTGAGTTAACTTCGTAAGCTCTTTGAGCTACAATCATGTTTACCATCTCCTCAACAATACTCACATTGGACATCTCAAGGTAGCCCTGGGCGATCGTACCCAAACCATCCTGCCCCGGCGTACCGGTTACGGGGTCGCCAGAGGCATCAGTCTGGGAGTAAAGATTTCGCCCTGAACTGGCTAGGCCGCCGGGATTTGGAAAGTTAAACAACTCGATGTTTCCAAGCTCGGTGAAGGTGCTCTGGCCGGCTAATTTGACTGAAACAATGCCATCTGAGCCGATGTAAATTTTTTCTGCATCGCTGGGCACAGCAATCTCCGGAGTCATGACAAAGCCGTCAGAGGTAACTATCCGGCCCTGACTGTCAATTTTAAAAGCTCCGGCCCGAGTGTAGGCTGGTTCTCCATTCGGCTTCATGACCTGGAAAAACCCGTCACCCTCAATGGCCATATCAAGTTCGCCATCCGTTTTCTGATAATCCCCCTGGATAAAGATCTTCTGTACGGCTATCGGGCGAGTTCCCTGGCCTATTTCTATACCGGTGGGAACCTGAGTGCCAAGAGAAGATGGAGCACCAGCAGGCCGGAGCGCCTGATAGAGAAGATCCTGAAAATCAGCCCGGCTCCTTTTAAACCCCTGGGTATTCACATTGGCCAGATTATTGGCTATGACATCAATATGAAGAGTCTGTGCTTCCATTCCGGAAGCAGCAATCCATAATGAACGCATCATAAGGAAAGCCCTCTCTTTCTGTTCAGGTTAGATTCTGCCAGTTTCATTGATAACCTTCTGATCCATTTCGTCTATGGTTTGGATCATCTTTTGACAAGATTCGTAATGAGCGGATATTTCAATTAATCGAGTCATCTCTTTCATGATATTAACATTGGAAAGTTCAAGTTGTCCCTGCCTTACTATGATGCCTTGGGCAGGCTGCTCTCGGGTATGGGGATCTTTTTTAAAAAATAATGTCCCTGTGCAGGTTTCGAAGGGGGAGGAGGAAGAGAAACCTGCCAGGCGCAGCTTATCAACCTGAAAACCATCTACCATGACCGTTCCATCACCAGAGACACCGAAATTATGGCCATGGACATAGATAGGCCCCTTCTGTCCGAGGACCGGCAGCCCCTCCT
>JBLIRT010000002.1:0-8891 GCA_049472445.1 bacterium | reverse complement strand
AAATAAAAAAGATTGGAATTATAACCAGTGGAGGGGATTGTGGCGGCCTGAATGCGGTAGTTAAAGGAGCTGCCCAGATGGCCAATTCTTGTGGCATTGAGCCGGTAATAATCCCGAACGGATATGCCGGGCTTTACAATCTGCTTACCTTCGGGGATTTGATTACCCTGACGCCGACCCGACTCAACCAGTTTGAGGCAAATCCTGCCGGTTCTGAGGCAGGTCACTCCCGGGTAAAAATTAAAAAGATTCAAGATCCGGAAAAATATGAAAAGATTAAACAGGGATTAAAACGTTTTTCGATAGATGCTTTAGTTATCAGTGGAGGAGATGATACGGGAAGTGTCATGGTAGACCTCTCGGAGCAGGGAATTCCCTGTGTACATGCACCGAAAACTATGGACCTGGATTTACAGCCTTATTCAGTAGGTGGTGATTCGGCCATCAATAGAATCACCAGGTTTGTTCAGGAATTGAAAACAACAGGGAGGACTCATAACAGAGTCATTGTGACCGAAGTTTTTGGGCGGTATGCCGGCCATACAGCTTTTCGCGGCGGAGTCGGTGCCGATGCCGACGCCATTTTAATTCCGGAAATCCCTGTCGACTTTGATATTTTATATCGCCATATGTTCATGACCTACACCAAACGGGTCCGAGAGAGTGATGTAAAGGCAGGAACATATAGTGTAGTGGTGGCCGAGGGATTAACCGATGCCTCAGGAAGAGAAATAGTCGATGAGGGTGCCGGAGTTGATGCCTTTGGGCATAAAAAACTGGCTGGTGCCGGAAAATATGTCTGCCAGGAATTGGAGAAGCGGCTCAAGGCCGATCCGGCAGTCAAATGCTTCATGCAGGAGACAGGACAGTTCGTTCAGGGTATCTATGAGATTCCGGAGATTCGAAGCGTCCGGCCAGGTCATTTGGTGCGAAGTGGCTCATCATCCTCGTATGATGTCAATTTTGGCAAAGAGGTCGGCGCAGCGGCCATAGTCCTGCTAAGGCAAGGAATTACGGGTGTTACCGTTTGTAGTGTCAGGGGAACGGACATCCTTTATCAAAAGACCTCTGAAGCAATTAAACAGCGTTATATTGATTTGGACCTGGTGTCCCTCTATGAGGGCTTAGGGATCTGTTTTGGCCGGGAGCCCAGGAAATTCGAGGGAAAGCCGGTAGAAATAACCGGAGGGGTAGATCGAATTTATTAAACCTTGGCTCGATAATCCAATAAAAAAGGCCGAGGCTTCAGCCTCGGCCTCTCTTCCTCTCTCCTTCCTTTCCCCCTGGAATATCCCCTACCATTTCAGGAATATTTTAGAAAGGCCTGAATTTCGCCTATTTAACACCTTAACAGACCTTTTCCAACATATCCTACTAGGTAATAAAAAAAATCAACGATATATATGCATTAGGTAAAATTCTTGAAATAGTCATGAGTATTTTGAACTAATTCTGCCCGTGCAGGGGAGGTGATAGAAATATTTTTTACGTGACCTCAGGTATGTTTAGTTACAGAAAGGAATGTAAGGAGGAAATTGATGAAAAGGATTCTTACCGTAATAATTTTAACTTTTGCCATGTTATATACTTTTGGATTGTCCAGGGTTTCAGCTCTTGAGCTGGATTTTACCGGGGAATACCGGAACCGTGGATGGTGGCTGACGAATTTTGATATCAATACCACTGAGTTAACGGAAAACTCAGCCTTCTGGGATAATCGTTTCAGACTGCAGGCCAATGCCAGGATCAGTGACGATCTGGAAGGCGTGGTAAGGTTGCTGGCTGCTGATAATGAGAACTGGGGGACTTTGCACTATCGGAGTAGATCTTTTGATCCTAACCAGCCCCTTGATAACCGCCAGCGGTATAACGTCCATGCTGACCTGGTGGAAGTTGATCTGGCTTACGTAAAGCTGAATTTGCCCAATACTCCCTTCATGGTCAAGTTGGGGAAGATGGATTTGAACCTGGGTCACAGTATCGTCTTAGGCAGTGAGATGACCTGGGATACCCTGGCTCTTAAAGGAGTAAGTGAAAATATCCATTATGGTCTGTTTACGGCCAAATACCATGAAGGAGATGTAACCATGGCCAGTGATGACATAGACCTTTATGGATTGTATATCAACCTGAATCCTCAGGAGGATGTCAATTTCGGGATATACGCTGTCTATGGGAATCATAGCAGCAAGGACCCGGACCGGTTAGCCATAATCCCGGCGGGCTCAAATTCCATCGGCTTTGATAATAGTTTTAACACGGCCTACTGGATTGGTGTAACCTCAACCATGAATGTTGAGCCACTCAAGGTTAAGTTTGAATTTGATCACAGTAACCTGACCCTGGACAAAGAGGTTACCGGCGATAACGACAGGGACACCACCGGTTTTGCCGCCTATGCGGATGTTTCGGGAATGGCCGCCAATCTGACCCTGGGAGGTTCTATTTTGTTCGCCAGCGGCGAAGAGGCTGGCCAGACCGGTGACAGCGATGCCTTTTCTCCGATATTTTCCAGATTCTCTTATATGAATGATTACGATCTCATCACCTTGTATTGGGTACGAGATGATATTCTCACGAATATGTTAGCCTTTCAGTTTTATCTCAAGGGAAGGATGTTCGATGATCAGGTTACCACCAAGCTCTCTGCTCAATACTATCAGCTCAATGAAGAGGAGATGAATGATAAGGTCATCGGTACTGAAATTGACGCGAGAATAAGTTTTAATATCTATCAAAACCTTTCATTTACCGGAAAAGCAGGTTATCTGCTGACTGACAGTGAGTATTTTGGGGAGGATGATGACGACATCTGGTTACTCGGGCATGAATGGGTATTTTCCTTTTAAAAAATATTCCTGAAGAAAACGGTTTTTCAGCAAAATCCTCCAGAGCGCTCAATTACCTCTGGAGGATTTCATGTTTCAACACCCTTCATATGAGAATGAGTATCCGGGGCGTTAAATCCATGATATGATACTGATTCCCAGAATAACGAGAATCAGCCCCCACAGTCGAACAAGTTGAACAGATGCCTTATAAAACCACCACTTCAAAAAAACTTGAGTTTTTTGAGCAGGTAAAAGGAGTAAAAGAGTCCCCTTGAGAAGGGCTAAGAGCCCCAAGCTGAAAATAAACCATTTCCCATTACTCCAAAAGGCTGATATGGCGAGTAAAGCTCCTATAAGCAGAGGAGGGATACCCGATAATTTAGGATTATGCTCAGCTATGAGCTGCTTGAAAATATTTTGAAACTTTTCGGCGTACAGGACTTGAGTCACTCCCAGTGCAATCCATAATAAGCTGATCAGATATAAAATCCATTTCATGAATCTCTCTCCTTAACCTTGAAAAGGCTGTAATTAATAGGGTCTCCCGTATATTCAATGGTAAAGTTGGCCGTTATCTCTATGAAAGCCTTCTTTTGAAAGTGTCCTTAGTCTAATTTTTTTTGTAAGGTATGTCAACATTTCAAAGGGCATAGATCCCCTTTCTGACCGCCTGATATCAAACAAATCCTTGATTATAAAATAGAGGTTGACAATGGCAATTATACTATGGTAACTTGAAACAAAGTACTGTCCCTAAGATAAATACAGTGCCTTCCTTTATTTACAGAAGAATGAAGCCATGATCTTTAAAGTGAGGACCCACGATGTACAAAAAAGCCGCTTTTCGTCACTTATTATTATTTAGTATTTGTCTCGGCATATTTTCTCTATCTCTGCCATCCATCTCATTCTCACAGAAGGATTCTTCACCTCGTAACCGGGAAGTCCTGCATGTTAAAGTAGAACATGGACTACTCTCGGTAGATTTGAAAAATGCCAGGTTACAAAGGGTTTTGCAAGAGGTTGGCCGGCAGGCAAACCTGCATATTGAAGGATTGGACATTGCCGGAGGGGAAATAACCCAGAAATTTGAAAATGTTCCTCTCGAAGAGGGTTTAAAAAAAATCAGCCAGAATCTTATCATGATCCTGACCAAAAGTGGTGAGAAAGGTGATACCCTTCAGGTCAAAAAGGTTATCATCGTAGCTCAAAATAACCTTCCTGAGATTGATCAAGGCCAAAAACCAGGTACAGATGAAAATAAGGCTGTTTCAGATTCGCCACCCTTGCCAGCGGCCCCGACAATTGCACCCCCGCCTCCTCCGGAAGCGAGCCGGGTGGCAGCATCCACCCCAAAGAAGCCCGTGCCTTCTCCAGGCAAGGTTGAGGAATCCGGAACCAAGGCAGGAATCGAGACCACAGGAAAAGGGTCGATGGATTCCAACCTCAAAGAGAAGACTCAAAAGCCGTCTGAAACGGCAAAATCTCAACCTCCAGTCACACCGGGTCCCATCGGAATAAAAACACTTGAAAAAAAATCCTCTCCTGCAGCCAAACCAGTTTCTCCACCTTCAAGGGTTTCTTCTGATCTGGTTAAGGGGGAAAAATATTCTCAAGAGAAACGATGGGATCTGGCGATAAAGTATCTAAAAAAGTATGTTGGACAAAATCCTTCTGATTCAGAAGGGCAGGAGAAATTAAAAACAGCTCAACGGAAGGCAGAAGAGGCTATCGACCTTTATAATCAGGCCAAAAGGTTTGACGAGAAGAGTGATTTTTCATCTGCGTATGAGTATTATAGAAAATCTTATAATATTTATCCTCTCTTATATGATACCTGGGAAAGAATGCAGGCCGCCAGGAGAAAAGCAAAAAATTAGCGGATTGGTTCCGAGTTCATCATTTTAAAGGATGGGGGGCATATGAGTGAAGAGAAAATCTTAATCATTGATGATGACGATAATACTCGGAATGCATATAAAGACCTGTTTCTCGGATATGGATTTCAAACACAGGCAACTGAAAGTGATACCTGGGCACTCGAATTGCTGAGGAAGGATAATCATCAGGCTGTCCTCCTGGATCTGAGAGTATCTAATGAAAAGCTTATTTCGATTGCCGAGGGCATAAAAAAAGAATTTCCCAGGACATACGTTTCGATCATGCTTGTTGATTTGACTCCCGCCACCTTTAAAAAGGCCATGGATGGAGGAATTGATGAGTGCATGGTTAAACCTCTCCTGCCGATGCAATTAATTGCCTCTCTCAAGAAAGGCGTTCTCCGTTATACATTGGAAAGAGAAAACCAGGATCTGATGCAAAAAATAAAAGAGCTGGAAGAACAGAACCGGCAATGGCTCATACACGATATCCAGACCGGTGTATATAACAGCCACTATTTCAGTGAGAGGTTAGATCTGGAAGTTAAGAGAGCAAAGCGGCATGAACACTGGCTCTCCGTTTTACTTTGTGATTTAATCCACTCTGAGAATGAAGATCCGGGGGCCTCAATCCCCCCCCCTGAAGGAACTCTCAGGGTAGTCAAGGGGATATCGAAAAGCTTGCGTGATATTGATATCGTAGCCCGCTATAAAAATGGTTTTGGCATAATCCTCCCTGAAACATCCCCGGAGGGCTCTTCCACCCTCTGTAATCGGCTGAAGAATCATATAGCAGATTTACTTGACTTCAATGAAAACGAGCCGAATCCAGGCCATGAACAAAAACCTAATATCAGGTTTGGGATAGCTACCTATCCCTTCGATACCCACCTCCCGAAAAAATTGCTTAAGATCGCCGAGGAACGGCTGCAATAATTCATCCTTCCTGGATCTGAATGGCCAGTTTTTTCACACGCTCAAGAACATCGTTCTCATCCAGATGTAAAAGCCTCCTGTCTTTCATGAGCATTTTGCCACCTGCGATGACACTGCTTACATCAGCGCCGCTGAAGGTATAGACGAGATGTGAATAAACGTTATAGAGGGGAAGTAAATGAGGCTTTTTGAGGTCGAGAAGTATGATATCAGCTTTTTTCCCTGCAGCCAGTTTTCCGATCTCCCGATCCATTCCGATGACTCTTGCACCCTCCCGAGTGGCCATATGAACAACTGCTTTGGCTCTCATAACGGCAGGATCATGGAGGGCTACCTTATGAAGCTTGGCTGCCGTATCCATCTCCAGGAAAAGATCAAGGTCATTATTACTGGCTGATCCATCAGTACCCAATCCTACAGGCACTCCTTTTTGTAAAAGAGCTGGTACAGGCGCAATACCGGAGGCAAGTTTCATATTGCTTTCCGGCACATGAACCACCCTGACCTTGTGGTGGTGAAGAAGATCAATCTCTTTCGAATTTAGCCAGACACAATGAACAGCAACGGTCTTCTCGTCCAGAATACCCAGATCAGCCACATGGATGACAGGGCGCTTCCCATATTGTTGCTCAATATACTCCACCTCCTGCCTGGTTTCAGCAAGATGAAGGAAAAGAGGGATGGCGTAATTTTGAGCTAAATCCTTGGCCCGTCGAAGAGTACCGGGTGAACAGGTATAGGCCGAATGGCAGAAAAGAGCGGGCCTGATCCTATCCGAGTTTCTCCACCGGCGGATAAATTCCTCAGATCTTTGCCATCCTTCTTGAGGATCCTTGGCATCGGCACAGGGGAAATCAATTATTCCCTGGGCCATCACTCCACGCAGACCCGCATCATGAACGGCCTGAGCTGCTTCGGATTCAAAGAAATATCCATCGCACAAAGTAGTAGTACCCGATTTTATCATCTCAATACAGGCCAGGAGCGTGCCAAGGTACACATTCTCAGGAGTCATATATCGGGCTTCAGCAGGGAAAATGTGATCCTGAAGCCAATCCCCGAGGGTGAGATCATCAGCCAGCCCTCGAAAGAGAGTCATGGCAGCATGGGTATGTGTATTGATCAGGCCGGGCATGACCAATTTGTCAGAGGCATCAATTACTTGGCGGCCGTGATACTTTTCCGCTAAATTCGATCCTATATCAAGAATAGTATCTCCCCTGATAGCGATGTCTCCGGAATCGAGAGTCGATTCATGATCATCGAGGGTGAGTATCATCCCCCGGATAATAAGGAAGTCAACCTCCTGATGCATTCCTTGAGTCCTCATGATCCTTTGTTAAAGAATCCAAGTACGCTCCCTTTGAGGTTTTCCACCTCGCAGCAGATTCCTTCCATATCAGCCCGGGCAGGAAGGCGACCTTCAACCAAAAGCTCTCCATTAACCCAGACGCACTCAACGTCGGCTCCGCGGGCTGCATAGACTAAATGGGAATAAAGGTTATATAAGGGTACAAGGTGGGGCTGGTTGAGGTCAACGACAATGATATCCGCCTTTTTCCCTGCCTCCAGGCTGCCGATTTCCCTCTCAAGCCCGAGTGCCCTTGCTCCTCCCATGGTAGCCATGTTCACTACTGATTTGGCATCCATAAGAGTAGGATCGTCTCGAAAAACCTTTTGCAGCTTAGCGGCCATATCCATTTCCTGGAAAAGGTCAAGATTATTATTGCTCGCGCACCCGTCTGTGCCCAGGCCAACCGGAATATTTCTTTTCAGAAATCCGGGAATCGGGGCAATCCCGGCCGCCAATTTCATATTACTTTCGGGCATATGGGCTACCCGAACTCCCCGTCTCCGGAATAGCTCAAGATCATCCTCTTCCAGCCAGATACAGTGAGCTGCTAAAACCTGATGATCAAGTACTCCTAAAGCATTGAGATGATCAACGGGACTTCGGCCATAGCGCTGCTGAACGATGGAGACTTCCTGCTGAGTTTCGGCCAGATGAATGATGAACGGGACCTGGTACCTTTCGGCAATTCGTTTACCTTCCTGAAGAATATCCGGCGAACACGTATAAAGAGAGTGGATCCCTACAGCCGGATAAATACATGGATCTTTCTGATAATGACTGATTAATTCTTCAGTACATGTGAAGCCTGCCTCAATCGAGCCATAACTCGGAGATGGAAAACCATAGAGAGTTTCTCCAACCACAGCTCTCATCTTCATATCCCCGACTGCCTGAGCTGCCGATTTCTCAAATACATAAAGATCACAAAAAGTAGTCGTCCCGGAAAGCATCATCTCAAGGCAGGCCAACTGCGTACCCTTATAGACCAGATCTCCTGTTAATCTCCTTTCAGCCGGAAAGATATACCCATGGAGCCAGTCCATAAAGGGAAGATCGTCAGCCAGTCCACGGAAAAGCGTCATGGCGGCATGAGTATGAGCATTGACGAGACCCGGCATGATTACATGGTGAGGAAAGCGGAAAGTCCTGGTCGCCTGATAAGATTTCTGCAGATCCTCCGCCTTTCCTACGCTGATAATTCGATCCCGGCGGACAGCCACCCCGCCATCCTCAAGGATATCGGAAACGAAGGTCTCAGGAGACATGGAAAGCAGCCATGTACCGAAGATCAAATAATCAACCTGTTGTTTTATCGCCGGACCAGATGAGATCATCTCCTTTTCCTCTCCGACCAAAGGCCCTCTCCATTTTTGGGCTGGATCTATACTTCCAGCCGGCCAAGTATCTTTTCAATGAGGCAGATGAGCCTTGACTCCGACCTGGAAGCCACAGCAACTATCTCATCATAATCAATGGCCTTGAAGGCATCTGGAAGGTTGACATTACTAATGATTGAGAACCCCAAAACACGCAGACCCGCATGAATTCCTACAATTACCTCCGGAACGGTAGACATGCCTACCGCATCAGCCCCTGTTGACCGAAGGAATCTCGTCTCGGCGGGGGTCTCGAGGTTTGGGCCGGAAACAGCTATATAAATCCCCCGCTGCAGGGGAATTCTCTCTTCGAGGGCGACCTTTTGAGCCAGAGCTACGAATGACGAATCGTAGGCATCCTTCATGTCTGGAAAGCGGATCCCGAATTGATCGGGATTGGGACCGATCAGGGGACTTGTTCCCATGAAATTAATGTGATCGGTGATGACCATGATATCCCCTGGCCGGAAGGATGGATTAAGGCCTCCGGCGCAGTTACAGAGTATGAGTATTT
>JBLIRT010000199.1:0-5875 GCA_049472445.1 bacterium | reverse complement strand
CAATCTGCTCAGTAATCTATTCGAACAATTCGCATATCGAAAGTCAAGCTCGCAGGAAACATAACATTACCTTAATGTTACTTTTGATAATAACCCAAAAAGTAATGATTGACAAGGATTTTCCTTTGTATATTCTTTCTGTATATCATATCAAAACCTAAATATATCCGGGTCAGGAGAACTTCTCAGGCTGAGCATTTCCCTTCACTGCCCAAGGACATCGCCTCTCAAGTGAATGGCACTTACCCAAGCTCATAGTTTAAGAGAATCTCGATGAATAAATAATTTAGAATCAATATCTCGGCTCTATTATCCGGGCCAGAGCCCAGATTCTTAAGAAGGACAAGCCCTTACAAGTCACAGCTGAAAGCCGATATTCCGGTCGAATACCTGACCTGAGTTCATTTTCAAGGAAAATCTCTAAATCTATTCTTCTCTCGATGATTTATCAATACATGATGCCAAGAATGTTAGAGACCATGGCCCTCCATTACTGCCATGATGGCCTGGCCTAATTTCTCCGGCTCGTCCGTTCCTATACGGACATGCCGCCCGCCTGCAAGGTCAAGTTCCACCGCCTCAAATCCCGATACATTGTAGAGCCAGCCTCGCGGCGTAAGGTGGATTCCCCAGCCGTAATACCATGGATTTCTCACGGTTCGGCAGCCCTGTATCTTAGACATCGGAATGGTTTTCCTGATAAGCCCGGGACCGAATTTCAGCCTGAGTGTACCTGGTCTAACTTCAACGGTGAGAGACCAGAACAGGATGGCCAGCCCAACCAGGGTGGCCAGCAGGATGCATAAGGGCACAGCAGGCCCGGTCCTCTGGCTCACCATAAGGCCCGTGATGATGGGTATACTGAGCCCCAGGGATAGAAGGACCACATACCCTGTTTGCCTGTGCTTATAGATTACCTCTTCTTTCTCTTTCATGTGACCGGTATGTCCTCTCATGTTTCATGGAAGCGGTTTTGGACCTCTGTGATCAGACCAGCCTTATGGCCATAGAGCCTCATGTTCTGCCAGGGCCGAAGAGCGGTAGAGCATTCCATATTTCCGGTTAATCATGTGAAAGCAGCCAACCCCTCTTGATTGCCTTGAAAAATGTCATCAAAAGAAAGCCCTGGAGAAAGGGAGCGCACTCGCAGACTTTCAGTGCCATTTCCTGCCTCCTTTTCCATAACACTACCTTCTGCAATTCCGGCATCTTATAGTGAGGGTCCTGTATTTTTTTCCCGACCTCCTCTCCGCTTATCAAGGCCTGAGAAATTCCCTCGCCTGTTGCCTTTGAAGCAAGTCCTGCTGCATCTCCAATGAGATATATATGGCCAAAGACACATCCCTGATAATCATAGTTTACCGCCGCACCTCTAAAGGTTCCCGCAAGGCCCTGATAGCCGAGATGGCCGAGATATTCCCGCAGAATGCTTTTGGCCTCCTGAGGACTGAGATATTTGGGACTGAAGTATATACCGATATTGGTATGCTCCAGGTGAGGAAAATGCCATATGTATCCAAAGGTAAAGAGATGCGGATTTACAGAAAAGACGACCTCATCAGTAATTCGGGGTATATTACAGTATAGGCCAAAGTGGAAACGGGATCTGAGGCCAAGGTGTCTTCTCGTAATCGAGTAAGAGCCGTCTGCCCCAATGAGATAGGTAAAGGAGAAAATCCCTCTTGTGGTTTGAATCCTGTTTTTTTCAATGGAAAGAACACGGGTATGGGAAAGAAGGGTTATACCACCGGTGGTGAGGAGCTTTTCCATCTGATACTGGCCAAGATCTCTTCTCCCGATGGTTTTCAAGGGCCGGGAAAGGTTTACCGTGTAAGCTTTATTTCGAAAAAGGATCTTCAGGCTGGTAAAATCCCTTGTTCTGTTTTCCGGAAGATCCAGGTGCCGGTCTGCCTGAGTAATTCCACCTGCACATATCTTTGGGCCAATGATCTTATTCTTTTCAATTAAGAGGATGCTGAAGGAGCCTTTGAGCTGTTCTGCGCAACGTATGCCTGCAGGTCCTGCTCCTATGATAATCACCTCATAATGTCTGCCCATTGAGTCTCTTTGCTCCACGGGATGCGGTAAGCCTCCTTTTCCATGGTCAAGAGCCTATGCCTTCCGGTAATATGCTTTCGCTTTGGCAGTTACTTCCTCAATGAATTCTGTTTTCCCTCTGGTGTAAGCAATGCGGTCATTCGGATACAGGTTGGCTACGTGGATCTTCAAATCCTGATATTTCCCGGCCACTTCGGGATGCTCGATGAGATAATCTCTGAAGAGCAATCTATCCCAGTGCTCAAATTCGCGCTCTACCATGTGGATATGGTGAGTGCGGCTCCCTTTCGAATCCCGTTTGATAAACCAGGCATAGAATGGAGGGACATCATCTCCCCAGGTCGGCCTCCAGAAATAATCATACCCCTGAGCTTCCAGAACAGGGGCGATCCTCATCTTTGTCTCTTCCAGGGAAGCTACTTCAACCAGAATATCTATGATCGGTTTGGCGGAAAGGCCGGGTATGGAGGTACTTCCAAAGTGTTCGATCCGCCCGATCAGCTCAGGATGCAGACAGGCCAGGAGATGGTTCTTTTCCTGCTCAAACATATGAGGCCATTCAGGGTTGTAGGGCACGATATCAACCTTTTCCTGCACAACCCTCTTCACTTTTTCCGCCAATGTTTCCATAGCAGGTCCTTTAAGAGCTTATTCTGATACCTCCGGCAGCAGGCAGAACCGCTGCATCAGAGCAAAGTTTTGGGATAGGTTTTAACGTACAGGGAAAACTCCTGCCATGGTGCTGTCCTGGCCGGAACCTTGTCAATCAGAAGGAGCCTTTCTCGTCAACCGGGCCAGATACTCACCCCATGGCTCCTTCCGGATGATCTCACCTTTCAACCCTCTTTTGTTCGCCCGCTCTCTCAGGGTTTCATCATCCACATGCAGCCAGCCGCAACATGGCCCCCGCACCCCCTGAAATTCGAATTGCAGGCGGATCTCTCCAGGGTATCGCCCGGCTTGGCGGTTAGCCTCCTGATAGGCCAGATTGGCCGGATCATCCGTAATACGTACATCCAGAGAGTCAAGCAGTATCTGGCCATCTGCCGACAGCAGACTGGCCACATGGGCCAGAAAACGATCCAGGCCGGAGATTGTTTCCACCAGGCCGATACCATGGCCCAGGACCAGAATGGTGTCAAAAGGCTTTTCCCGGAGGTTGAAGATATCCAGGCAGCGGGCATCGATTACTCCCCGCTGTTTCATGATTTTAAGGGCCTGAGGAATGATGTCGATGGCCGTCACCCGAAGGCCTTTTTCCTGAAGAACGAGGCTGTGCAGCCCTGTTCCGGCACCTACATCAAGAATACGGCCCCGGCAAAGATCGAGCACTGCCTTTTCAATGGCCGTAAATTCGGATGGCTCGCGGAAAAAATGCCTGGCCTGGAGGGGGGCATGGAGGCCGTCATCCCGGCAGATGATCAGCTCTGCGGTCGTATCTCCCTTAAAGTAAGCTTCAAGAGCCATTCCATGTGGTTCCATGGCTTTCATATCCATATCGATTACCTCAATCTAGCTGTAAAGAGCCTGGTTTAAGCAAAAGACTTCATTTCTGGCTTAGGCAAAAGACTTCAGTTCTGATCTGGTAAATAAAAAATGTATATTATCATTCCTGCTGGAAAATTCATAGAGGATCTGCGATTATCCTTTGATGATTGTTTATGAGAAGGGTAATAAATTTTTGAAATAATTTCAAATTTATAGTATATTAATAGTAAAACGTGTGACATCATGAACATCTATTTCTCACTTCCATAAACTGATCTGCAGCACAGGTAGCCTTTTTTCACCTCATAAGATGGACCAAATCATAAATTCATATATATTTCAAGGAGGTTTTAAATGGGTAGAGTAAAAAGAAAATCAGTTAAGATCTGTCTTGTTTTTGGTTTGTTTTTCTACTTTCTAGGCACACCTCAGGTAAGAGGTTATTTTGGGCCAACTTTACCTTCCGGATCATGGTATTACAACCTTCCTGTCAGTAATATCATGAATCCCTTTGTCTTTGGTAATCCAATCACCCGATGGCCCCTTGCATTCATACCGCCAATTCCTCTAGCCGGTTTGCAGCCATCCCTACCTGTTCTTCCCTTGAGCCTCATGATCTCACCGCCCCTGATCAGGCGAATGAATGCCCTGACGGCAACTTTGATCGCCCCTGTGAGCCTGACTTCAAGTGTTGCAGTGAATTTGGCTGTAACCAGTCCTTTACCGGCGATAACAAGCATCTGGCCAACGATACCCAACCCAACCTCAATTACGGCCGCAATTCCCAGCCTCTCTCTCTGGCCATTCCTGACTCTTTCGCCTCCACCACTTCCGCCTGCACCGGTGACCATCCCTGTACCAACGCCGCCCTCAATAACTGCAGTTGTCCCAACCCCAACCACGGTGCCTACACCATTACCGCCGACTCCATCGATACCACCCGCCCCTGTACCATCTCCAAATCCTTTCACCTCAATTATTATCCCCACGCCGATAACCACGTTACCAACACCATCAGTTACAGCTACGGTGCCAACCATTCCGTTGCCCACACCTCCAGTACCACTGCCTCCGCCACCTGCTCCAGTGCCTTTGCCAACAATCTGATGGAGATTTTTTTCATTACCATACCAGGAATTTATTGGAAGCTTTGATGGGAAGCTCTACGCTCTTGATAAGGTTTGGGCATCTTCCTCGATAGGGGCTGATGGTACAATGTACAGTTGAATATGCATAATCTGCATTATGCTCTCTTTTGGGGGATAGCAGCAATCCGGAAGTTCAGGAGAATGAGTGGCCTCATGCTCAGGACCTTGTCCAAAAGCTCGGTCAGGAGGATCAAGAGCCAGACTTTTTTACCACCTTTCATGCTCACCAGGGGAAATGGCGATCGAAATATCCCTTCTTTGATCTCATCTGCGGCTCTGAAGAAAAAATCGAAGAGAGAGGCTACGTTATTTTCATGAAATAAGCGATATGAGTAAATGGGGAAATAGGCTGTTTTTCATGAATGGCAGCTTCCCGGCCAACTTGTCAGGGTGTTTTATTCCCGCACGATTTAAAAACCTGGTAAGAATCGATGCATGGGAATCCCTTACAGAAAAATAGGGAATCCCTTACAGACAGGCATGAATTTGCTCTGTATGCTTAGAACCTATCCCAAAACCCTACTTCAGGTGACTAATTATACCCAACTTGTGCCAATTTTTCTAAGGAAAGGGTTTTTTAATTCCTTAATTATACTCATTACTTATCCCACCCCCTTGCAAGCCCGGTATAATCCCCCTCTTTACGCGTTCAAATACCCCACCTCATCTGTTAAAACAGATATGTTAAAGTCTCATTCCTCCTATGGGAGGGGCTGTAATAAATTCCTGAGTGGCAGGGAGGCACTATTCTTGCTGTTTATATATGGCCAAGAGAATACCTATAGGCGGTTGGGAAGCGCACAGCATGAGAAGGACAGCATGATATATTCGGCCTGGTTTACGAATCCGAGGGGGGGAAGAAGTATAGATGGGGAAATGTATCGCCTTTTGCCTGCGCAAAATTGCTACTGTCAAACGTCTCTTTCAGCCAATTCTGTTCTCTTTCTTAACACTTGGTCTGGCTGCCACACTTATGTGCAATTCGCTTCAGGGTGCTCTCTATCCGCTCAGTTGGATCTCCCCTCCACCTTTAATCCCGAGATCCCGTCCGGGAGAGATTTTGATCCGATTCAAGGGAGGAACACCCTCATACCGGATCGCCAATGTCATTCAACGGTATGGCCTTCAACCATTGTCGGCCAGTCCTTTTAGCGGCATCCAGAGGGTATCGGCTACAGCCA
>JBLIRT010000198.1:0-5893 GCA_049472445.1 bacterium | reverse complement strand
CCGAGAATCCTTTGGCCGAAAATGCGTCAACAGCAGCCCAGGTCTATGTAGATATGACGACGACCACCATAGGCACGATTGGCGCGGATCCTAATGCCTATGATGCAGGCTGGATATTTGTCAACAAAACGGGAGAATTTATAGCCAATCATCCAATCGTTGAGAATTACTAGGGGTAAAGAACCATGGCAGTGACTCAAAATCGGCCCGAGGGCTTTACTCTGATTGAATTACTGTGGGTCGTGCTTATCCTGTCCATTGCCCTGTCTTCGGCTGTACCTCATTTTGCCGGGCCGATGAGGCGGATGGAACTGGAAAGAAAAGCGAGGGATGTCTACATGGCTTTGGCCTATTCACAGCAGCAGGCTGTGTACAAGGGTAATACCGTCGGTCTTTTCTTTGATCTGACTGAAGGGCAGCAGGATGTTACCTGCTATCGAAGCATCGGCTATGATGCCTTCACAGGGAGTCCGCTCATGAATCCCAACAATATATTGATAAATCCCCTGTCCAAAAGACCTTATGTGGTTACCATCAACAGCCAGGGAGAGTCTGAGGACATTCGCTTTGCTGACGCCAACTTTGGCGGGAAGAATTGGGTTGAGTTCAACTCCCTTGGTGAACCGAACCAGATGGGGAAAGTCGTCCTCAGCGGAAACAATGCTTCGCATACCATTTCCATGAACCGCCTTGGCAGATTGGCTTTCGACTGATCAGGGGGGTGGATTGAAAGGCATGAGCAAGCGGTTGACCTGGCGGGATAAGGGCTTTTCCCTTCTGGAGGTGGTTTTGGCCATGGCTCTTATCTCTTTAGCGCTGGCGCCTATAATGCACGACCTGGCGGCCGGAATCAGGATCGCCGGCCGGGGAGATACCCTGGCCAGAAATTGTTTTCTGGCTCAGGCCAAGATGGAGGAAATCCTGGCTATGGATTTCAACAACCTGGTTGATGCCAACGGGACAACCATCCAGGGAGATAATCTGGCCTGGCAGGTGAGCGTTTCGCTCTATGATGGGGATAATGACGGTTACCTTGATCCCGGTCTTAAGCATATCTCTTTACAGGCAGGGGATATAAAGCTTCAGACCCTGCGATGTAAGGGACAATAGAAAACAAGAGCGTGTCTTTCCCGGATAAAAAAGGGGGAGGAAGATGTTGCTGAAGGAACATTCAGGTCTGACCCTGCTGGAGCTTCTCCTGGCCTTGAGCATGGTGGCCGTTATGGGAGGGGTGAGCGCGCGGGTGCTGGCCGTAGCCATTGAGTCCTGGGAGTACAGCCGTAACCAGGGTGAAGCCGTCCACAATGCCTGCTGGGCTCTGGATCACATCGTTCATCGGCTTCGTTCCTCCAACCAGTTGATATATCCTAATCCCTATGGTGTGCTGGCCGTATCAGCCATGGTTGATACGGATGGTGACGGACTCATTGATGAAGACCCGGCGGGAGACGCCAATGGGGATGGGCAGGAGGGTGTAGCCGGTAAAGATGACGATGGTGACGGCTTCATCGACGAGGGTAATACCAATGACGATGATGAAGACGGCCTGACAGATGAGGATCCTGTTGAATGCTGGTATTACCGCCTTGATTCGGAGGGCCGTCTCTGGGAAGGATACTACCCGAGTTACCAGGAAGAGATTCTGGCCGAAGGAGTGACCACCTTCCAGGTGGTGCTGGAGTCAGGCGGCGTCAGACCAGGGTTTTCCCTGACCTTGGGCATCACCAAGCCTGGTGGAGATGAGATCCGGTTCAAGACCCGGGCCCATCTGAGAGACGGGTAAAGCGTATTCATGAATAGGGAGATTGTAGCGGCCATGACATCCATAGGTGATTTTTAGAGACATGAAAAATCAGGCACCGACCAAAGATCAGGAAGGCTTTTCCTTGCTGATGGTAATGGCTACCATCCTCATGCTGGAGATTATCTGCCTCTTTCTGGCTCAGACCAGAGGCACGCAGGCCACCATTGCCTCGAACAGGATTGAGCATCTAAAGGCCCGCTATCTGGCTGAGGCGGGTATGGCCCATGGACTATGGAGGATACAGAATGACCCGGCCTGGCGGACCGACATGAACAACCTTTCCCTGGGTGAGGGCACCTATACGGTTTCCTTTGTCGAGGATACCCCACAACAAGAAATTGTCATTACCAGTCAATCTATAGCCCAAGGGGTAACCTTGACCAGCCGGAGAGTCCTTCACTGGCTGACTATTCAACCCCCGTCGGGCAGTGACCCCAAAGAGATGGATACCTACCTGGAAGAGGGAAGCTCAACTGCAGTTCGTGATACGAGTACGGAACTCCTCCTGGACAGCGAGAGTTCCGCAGGAACCAGACGATGCCGGACACTGGTCCGCTTCAACCTTTGGAAATATGCAATTCCCGTCGATGCCTCGATCATTTCGAGCAGCTTCTCCATGTATCTCTTCAGCCCGGCGAATAGCGCTGATTTTATTAACAAGGGCATTGTCAGCGACACCTATCGCATCCATCGGGTGACCAGGGATTGGTATGACCATGAAACATGCTGGGCATATCGAAATAAAAATTGGGGCTGGCTCTGGTCTTCTCCGGGCGGTGATTTTGATGTGACCAGTGAGGACAGTTGTAACTTTTCGGCCGTCGGCTGGTATACCTGGCGTATACCTGACATGATCCGTTACTGGATGAAGTACCCGGATCAAAACTATGGCTTCATTATCGAGACAGATCCGCGAAGCGGCAACAATGAGTGCAAGTTCTACAGCAGTGAGAGTTCTCAACTGAACTATCGGCCCAGGCTGACTATCTATTATCTTGATTCGAGGGATTCATGATGCATATCAAGAGACTGGCCTCCTGCTCAAGACCGGCATCCTACTCCCCAATAGGGATTGACCTTACCTCGGACAGTCTTAAGCTCATGCAGCTCAGGAGGCACAAGGGCGATCTTTCAATCGCCGCCGCCGCCCACCTTGAGTTAAACGTACAAGGACTGAATGAGAAGGTATTGATTGACAGGCTGACTGAACTTCTGGCCAGGGTTAAGGTAAAAGGCAGAAGGGCTGTGATAGCTCTGCCTGCCCATTTCATCACTACGATTCCGATTCGATTTACCCTGAAAGAGGGTGAAGTGATGGATCAGGCTGTTCTTCGTGAGGCCGGAAACTATCTTCCCTTTTCCCTTGATGAGGGAGTCATTGATTATCTCGATCTTCCGTCGAGTGGCCAGCAGCCCGCTCAAGGCTCTGCCCTCCTTATAGCCGTCAGGAGAGAGGATGTTCTCCGGTACATCGAGGTATTCAAGCGGGTCGGCCTGGTAGTTACGGTTATTGAGCCGCAGTATTGCTCCCTCTTCAGGGCCATCCGGTGGATCCAGGAGTGGGCCCATGAAGAGAGGGTAAAAGAGCAGTTTGTTTTCTACATCGGCGAAAATAATACCATTGTCATGATTCTGGTGGATGGGAACATTCTCATCGTCCGGGAAGTACCCTGGGGGGTGAGGACCATCCGGATGAAGGTGGAAAAAGCATTGGAGCTGCCCTGGAAAAAGGTGGAGAGAATTCTTCACCAGTATGAAGCAGAATTCGGGCAGATGGACAACCAGGGGAATGGCACGGGCACGGGAAAGATCGGTCACCTGGAGGTACGGGAACTCTGTCAGGTGATTCATGAAGTGATTAATCCGACCCTCGAAGAGCTGTGCCAGGAGATCCAGAGGGTCATCTCCTATTCAGCTTCGGTTGTTCAGCAGCGGGTCATAGACCAGGCTCTCCTGTTGGGGGAAGGAGCCAAAGTGAAACTCCTGGTCAATTTCATTCATCAAAGAACCGGTGTTCGGATGAAGATCTGGGACGAGTCGGCCAGGATAAAGGAGCTTACTGAAAGGCAACCACTTTTTGAGGTCGCCCTGGGACTGGCCCTGAGGGATGGAAGATGGCAGGCTTGAATGAGATCAATTTAGTTCCCCCTGATATTGTTGATGGGCATGTGATCCGGCAGAGGATCAGGCGGGGGGGGCTTTTCCTGAGCGTCCTGGTGGCCTTCCTCTTCGTTATCGGGATGTGCTATTTCGTTTCTGTGAAGAGGCTGGAAAGGAGGGTGGCCGACCTTCGCAGTCAGGGCCGGAAAGTGAAGCGCCTGGAGGATGAGTTACAGGTCTGCCTGCAAGGAGCGAAACAGCTTTTGGAGAAGAGAGAGATGTTCCGGAAGCTGACCGGCCGGTATTGCTTTACCTCGATGGTGACCGGCTTGGCTCAGGCTATGAATCCTGAGACGAAATTAAACACGTTGTGGGTGGAGAAGAGCCTGGCGAGGCAGGAGCAGGGAGATACGGCCCATGGCAGGCAGAAGGAGGCGGATATCGCGTATGAACTCAGGCTGTGGGGGATGAGCAGGTCATACCGGACCCTGAGTGTTTTCCTGTCCAACCTTCAGAATGACAGGGCCTTTCAAGGAGTGGTTCTGGTCAAACCAGAGGTGGCAGATGAAAAGAAGAAGTCCGCTGTTCTCTTTGAGATTTCCCTTCGCTATGGGGGAATAAAGTAAAGGATGCCCTGAGGGATAAAGATGAAGCTGAATCAAAAGAAGGTGGATATAGCTTTTCTGGTCGCCGGAGTAATTCTGGCCGTGAGCTATTTTGTCTTCATACAGCGCCCCCTGCAAGCTACCTTAAGGGAGCTGCAGTTGGAAAGAAAAAGCCTCCATAAACATATTGGTTCGGAAGGAACCGTAAGGCAGAAGCTGGCTCAGGTGAGTCAGGAAAGGCAAAAACTCAGCCAGGAGATCGAGGCTATGGAACTGAAGGTGAAGGCTTCCCGACCCGGCGGACTATGGGACATTATGCATGAGGTCAGTGTCCTGGCCGAGCAGTCAGGATTTCATAAGATCGTCCTGATTCACCCTAAGATTGAAACTGAATCGGCTCGGCAGCAGCAAAACTCCCTGCTCATCAAACTTGAGGGGGAATTTCTTCCCTTCTACCGTTTCCTGTCGACTTTAGAGAAGAATAACCCAATGCTCAAGCCACGGTCCTTACGGATTGAACCCGGATCAGGAGGTGGCTCGTCTCTGGTGGAAGAGATCCACTTTGAATTATGTACGCCGGGACGGCTCGATGTTTCTCAAGCCTCAGAGCTGCGAAAGCCGGGCGGGTAGGAAAATCAATAAGCTATAAAGGTGGCGCGTAATGGAAATCGGTGCTTCTCGGGAACAGATCATCAAGGTAATGATATTAGCCGGAATTCTGGGGTTGGTTCTGATCTTTAAGGGGCCAATTCAGAAGGGTATTTACTCTTTCCGTAAACGGGCCAAATCTGCCGCCTCCGTGCCTTCAACCCGGAGGAGAGCGGCTCCTGCGGTGCCGAAGCCAGGTGACAACCTGGTGAATAAGAACCTGGCCGATGAGAGCCTGATGAAGGAGCTCGCTGAAGCGTCCCGGCCAAGGGAGGCCATCTCACCAGGGGAGGATGAGTGGCCGGAATGTATCAAGCGGGATATCTTTGCCTTTCCGAAAGCGCCTGAACCGGTAAGAAAAGCACCGGCCAGCTATTCAGAACCAAAAAGAGCACGCAGAATCGAGAGTAAGACTGAGCCCACTCTGGAGGACATCAAAGCAAAGCTCCATCTGGAGGCGACCGTTACGGGAGGTCAACCCATGGCTGTTATTAATAATAAGCCCCTCACAGTCGAGCAAAGTATCTTAGGGTGTAAGGTGATGGATATACAAGAAGGGAAGGTTACCTTAACCAGGAATGGACGGAAGTTTTCCTTGCCATGAGGTAGGAGAAAGGCGGGAGAAATGATACTGAGAATATCTATGAGGTACAAGAGGAGCGAACTGATTTGCCTTTTCCGGATCATCCTGGGGCTGCTGTTTATCTGGGGGCTGCTATTTTCCGGGGTGAGCAGG
>JBLIRT010000197.1:0-6001 GCA_049472445.1 bacterium | reverse complement strand
AGATCGGCTCAAATTCTCTGGCTGATCGTTATAGAGCCATTGATCAGAAAAATGGCCGTCAGGTCATGATAGATGTAATAAGAGAAGAGATTAAAAGGCTGCCCCTCCCATCACAGATTCATTTTAAAAGGGAAGTCGAGGCGATCTCAAAAATAGATCATGATAATCTGTTGAAGGTTTATGCCTTAGGAGAGGTTGAAGGAAAATATTATACCGTCATGGAATATTTTCCCGGTCAGCCCTTATCACACTATCTTGCCCAGCCGATAGCGGTTGACAGGGCAGTGGAGATAGTCTCCCGGCTTTCCTCGGCTTTACGTCTCTGTCATGAGAAAGGTGTTGTTCACGGGAGAATCAACCCGGATAATATCCTGGTATGGCCGCAGGTATTCCGGGATCAGGCATTCCAGGATAGAGGACAGATCCTGGGGGCCATACCTGGCCAGGCGCAATATATAAAGATTACCAATTTTGGCCATAGTTCACTGCTCGATTTGGCCCGGATAACAGGAGCAGGCGAGATACAGACCGTCTTTGGCTACCTGTCTCCTGAGGCCAGTGGCATTTTGCCAAGGCCCACTGATGAACGGGCAGACATTTATTCATTAGGAATAGTATTCTACAGGCTCATAACCGGCCAACTCCCTTATAAGGGGCAGGATGTTTCAGCTTTCATCTACCAGCATATCGCCCAGCGGCCTGAACCTCCAGGCAAAATCAAAAAGGCTGTTCCGGAGATACTTGACCGCATCATATTACGGTTAATCGCCAAAGAGCCACAAGACAGGTATCAAAGTCTTTCCGGCTTGATGGCTGATCTTGATACATACCAGACTCAAAGGAAAGGTGGAGAGAACATATATTTTACCGTTGCTCTCCATGATCACCTCAAAGAAATCACCTATTCTACTCAGCTCATGGGCAGGGAAAAGGAATTACATCAGCTCAAATCGTGTATTGAGAATACCAGGAAGTCGAAGGGAGCCATGTGTCTTATCTGCGGAGAGGCAGGAGTGGGCAAGAGCAGGCTTGTAGATGAGTCGATCGGATATATCCAGGGCATCGGCGGAATATTTGCAGGGGGAAAATGTAACCAATACGAATTTCAGACACCTTACAAAATTTTCAGTGAAACAATCAGAGCCTATCTTGAGAAGCTCAAGCGCAGGAGTGGTGAGGAGCAGGAGATCTTAAGGAACAGAATAAAAGAGAGCTTGGGAGACCTTTCGGGTGAGGTGGCCAAAATAGCTCCGGAAATAACCGGGCTGATAGGCGGCGGATCAGGCAGACTGGTGGAGCTTGAAGCGGAGAAGGAAAAAGCCAGGTTCCTGATCACCGTGACTGACTTCATGTTAAACCTGGGTACTCCTGAAATTCCGGCCATACTTTTTTTCGATGACTTACAATGGGCCGATGAGGGAAGTATTGAGCTTTTGGGAAGGATGGCCGGGAAAGTAAGCTCTTATCCCCTGCTGCTGGTGGCGGGTTTCAGGGATACCGAAGCAGGAGATGGCCATCCTTTGCGGCACATGCTGGAGAAAGTAAAAAAGGATGGGATATCCCTTTCCGAGATCCACCTGAAAAATCTTGGTCTTGAAGATACCAGGAAGATCATTTCCCGGATACTGGTGGAGGGTGAAGCCGCTGTTTCTCCCCTGGTCGATGATATATATCAGAAATCCGAGGGCAACCCCTTTTTTCTTATTGAAACGCTGCACCATTTTGTTGAAGAGGGGATTGTCCAGCGCAGGGGTAACTATTACCACTATGATCTGTCACGGGGTAAAAAGGCTCTCACGCCCGAGAGTGTTATCGAGGTCATATCAAAACGGATAAAAGAGTTGTCTTGCGAAAGCAGGAGAATCCTCTCTTATGCCGCGGTCATGGGAAGAGAAATTCGATTTGAAATCCTGCTGGCCATCTCTCACTTTCCACCGGAGGCGGTGCTGTCAGCCATAGAGGAGGGAATCAAGAGACATCTGGTAGTGGGAGATATAACCGGGAGAGATAATATCTCTTTTGTCCATGACCGGATACGGGAGGCATTTTACCAGAGGTTGAAAGAGGAGGAGAGGATTTCCATCCACAGGCTTATTGGAGAGTACCTTGAGAGGGAAAGTCAAAGCAGTGAGCCTTTCCTTTATGAACTGGCCTATCATTTTACCCTGGCCGGGATAGAGGATAAGGCCCTGACCTACTCAATGAAAGCAGGTCATAAGGCCAGGGCCTCCTATGCTCATAATCAGGCTATAGAGCTTTTTACAACCGGAAGGGGAATACTCGAAGCTCAGAATAAGACGAAAACACCTCATTATGTCGAGGTACTGGAGAACCTCGGGGAGATTTATCAGCTTACCTGGAGATTCGCTGAATCATTGGAAGCGCTGAGAACCTGTGAGGCTCTTGTCCCTCCATCAGATAAGCTGCATCGTGCCCGACTGCTCAAGAAGACAGGGGATACCTTACTGGAAAAGGGAGAGGCGGAAAAGGCGATAGAGTCTTTCGAGGAGGCGTTGAAAATATTGGAAGTAAACCTTCCACGAAGCCGGGCGGCGGTTACATTGGGGGTGGCCAGGGAATTTTTTATCCAGATGATGCATATGTGGTTTCCCGGAATTTTCATCAGGAGAACCTATCGTGAGGATCAAAAGAATATCGTCATCTCCCGTATTTTTATCAGATTGGCCTATATCTACTATTTTTCCGACACCGACAAAATGTTTTACCTGTACCTGAGGGCTCGTAACTTTATAGAGAAGAAGATGGGGCCTTGTTCAGAATTAGCCCATTTTTACATATCCTCCTCCCCTGTCTTCTGTTCAACCCGGCTTCCCTGGCTGTCCCGCGCTCTCAGGGATACAAAGTCAGGAATAGAGATGGCCGAAATGGCAGGTGATAAGGTCCAGGAGGGGCGAGGCTATAGCTATTTCAGTATGCCTTTGTTTTCATCGAACAGAGTGGGAGAGGCCGTTGCCTCTGCCCAGAAAGCGATTGATCTCCTGAAAAAACTTGGTGAATACTGGGAAATGGGGACGGCTCATGTTTTAAGAGATCGTCATAATATATTTATGGGGAGAAGTTTACAGGAGAATATCCGGAATAATGAAGAGCTGCTCAGGATTATTCAGGAAGCCAAAGTTACGCAGATCCTCGGCTGGGCTTTGCTTAACAAAAGCAGGCTATACTCCTTTCTTGGGAAGGTAGATAATCAAATTATAGAGGATATGAAAAAATCCTTGGATTTGCTGGAGAAAAGCGCAGATCACATCCTGACGGGAGTGGGCTTATCAGTATTGGCCTTTGCCTATTCAAGAAGAGATGAGCATGACAAGGCCATAGAGGCTATAGAAAGGTCAAGGGATTATTATTTACGCTACCATACGGCATTATTTCTTTTGGAAATGCTTCCTATGGGAGCAGAGGTTTACCTGAGGAAGGTCATATGTACTCAGGGCTTATCGATTGAGGAAAAAAGGCGATGTCTCCGGAAAGGTGCCTGGTTTTGCAGACAATCGATGCGGTGGGGAAAAAGATGTCCTTATATTCTAGGCTGGGCCTGTCAGGTTCAAGGGACCTATTACTGGCTGCGCGGGAAAAAGAACAAGGCCGGGAAACTCTGGGAAAAGGGGATACAATTTTTACGGGAGCATACTGAAGACACATACCGCCTCGGCTCTCTCCTTCTTCAGGAGGCTTCGCTTTTACTTCAGGATAACGCAAGAGAGCCCAGGGCCTGTGAATACCTTCTTGAAGCCCGGGAATTATTCATCCGGACGGGTGCCCAGGGTGATCTGGCGTGGACCAATAGATTACTCGAGGAGACAGGTATAACGGAAAGCGGACTGGAATCCCGTGAAACTCTCACCAGGAAGCGCTACCTGGAATCTCTCCTGTCAATTACCGAGGCCACAGGTTCTATTTTTAATCTGGAAGAATTATTGAACAGGATCATGGATTACGCCCTGGAGGCAACCGGTGCGGAAAGAGGTGTGCTGTTTCTTTATGGAGAAAACAATCTCTTTGTGCCCAAAGTGGTCCGGGGGATAAAAAAAGATCTTTTCAGGCACAGCTTTGCCTATGACAGGTATAAGGTAAGCCTTGAGATGATCCGGTATGTTGAAAAAACTCAGGAAGCAGTAATCTCCGCCCGGAAAGACCTATCCTGGTCAGGCTCACCGGTCCAAAGGGATGAGCCGGAAGAGAGGATTTCAGATGAACTGAAAAATTATGGCATAAAGGAGGCCTTATGTATTCCTTTGCGGGCCAAAGATACCTGCCTGGGCCTCATTTATCTGGATAATTCCTTCGCGGGCGGAATTTTCAGTCAGGAAGCGCTCAACCTGATGAAGTCTTTTGCCGCCCAGGCAGCGGTTTCAATAGAGAACGCCCATCTGGTCAAGAATCTCGTTGAGCAGGATCACTTCATGCAATTGATGATTGAGCAGGCACCTGATATGGTTGTCGTGCAAGATACAGAGGGCAGGATCATTAATGTCAATCAAAGGGCCTGTGACAGTCTGGGCTATTCCCGTTCTGAGATCCTCAATATGCTGGTGGCGGATATTGAAATGAATTATGATGAAGGGAAAGTACCTTCCCTTTTGGCCGCCATGGAACATGGTCCGGTAACCTTTTCCGGTGTTCAGCGGCGTAAGGATGGATCGAAGCTCCCTGTTGAGGTAAATTTGAGCATGATTGAATATCAGGGACGCAAGCTCATCCTTGCCCTGGCCCGTGATATTACCGAGCGTATGAGAAGGGAAGAAGAATTGCAGAAGATCCAGAAACTGGAATCCCTTGGTATTCTGGCTGGAGGTATTGCTCACGACTTCAATAACTTACTGGCTGCGATCACAGGTAATGTCTCTCTCATTGAGCTGTATGCGGCCTCAGGAAAAGATATTGGTGAAGTATTGGAAGAAATAAGGAAGGCCTCGAAACAGGCCAGGCACTTGACCCAGCAGTTACTTACCTTCTCCAAGGGTGGTCAGCCGGTAAAGAAAGACATTTCTCTGGCCGGATTATTACGGGAGGCGGCAACTCTTGCCCTCAGCGGTTCCTCTTCCGGATATGAATTATCCATGCCGGATGACCTCTGGTGGATCGAAGCTGACGAGGGCCAGATAATCCAGGCCATGAACAATATCATGATGAATGCTCATCAGGCCATGGCTGAAACCGGCGGCGGAACCATTACGGTGCATGCTGAAAATGTTACTCTTGACCCAGAGGATGATGGATTTGCCAAAGGTGGAAGGTACGTAAAAATATCCATTAAAGATCAGGGTCCAGGCATACCGCAAGATCTTTTGCAGAAAATTTTCGATCCCTACTTCACGACCAAAGAAAAGGGGAGCGGGCTTGGCCTGGCCATCACCTATTCTATTATCAAAAAGCATAAAGGCCACATCACGGCAGAATCTTCCCCGGGCTGTGGAACAACGTTCATGATCTATCTGCCCGCTTCAGAAAGGAAGACTCATACTGGGGTGAGTTCTGGAAAGGGAATGGTTGCCGCAGGCAAAGGCGCTGTTTTATTCATGGATGATCAGCCTCAGATTAGAAAGGTGACTGAACGGATGTTGACCTGTCTCGGCTACAGGGTAGAGTGTGCTCAAGAGGGTGCTGAAGCAGTTGAGCGGCCAAAGTGTTTCAAGGCTGATTTTTTGATGTGCCGGAGTAGAGTGTGCTCAAGAGGGTGCTGAAGCAGTTGAGCTCTATAAAAAGCGGAAAGAGTCAGGCCGGGGCTTTGATGCTGTTATTTTAGATTTAACTGTTCCCGAAGGTATGGGAGGCAGGGAAGCTGTTCGAAAGCTTCGGCAGATAGATCCTGAAGTGAAAGCAATTGTTTCCAGCGGCTATTCCAATGATCCGATAATATCGGAATACAGGCAACACGGATTCAAAGGTGCCATCACCAAACCCTTTGAAATGAAGGAACTCTGCGACATATTACAGAAGGTCATCTTATCAGTTTTCTGAGGGTAAGTCTCAGAAATCT
>JBLIRT010000196.1:0-6032 GCA_049472445.1 bacterium | reverse complement strand
GGTCGCGCCCCCGTCTCCGAACTCCAGCGACCACCTCCACCCCCATCCTGGTTGGATGGAAGATAGGTAATATCTATGTATTTGAATATGCATTGTAATTCCCCTTATGAGCCTCTCCATCCTGGTTGGATAGAAGGTAGGGAACGGACGAATTGTTCCTCACCTGTCAGCACGGATAAAAACAAGACACTGTTACTCCCTTTTTATATATGTCCAAGTATCCAATTTTCCCATGATCAACGAACGGATTTTTAAGCTAGCCAAGCCTTTACAAGCCAACGCGGAAAGCCTGTTTCCGGCAGAATACCTGAAGAGGTTCATTTTGAGCCCATTTTGAAGGAAAATAGGGAAAATTCCTCCTTCTTTTGATATGAATGATCAGTATTTGAAACAAACACTCATGGCTCTCCGAGCCACCACGAATGATGAAAATAGGATTCTATTTTCGGAACGAAGGATGTAAGATGCGATTGCCCTGTGATGGGGGATCAGGCTGTTGCCTTTTTTCCTCATCTTACACCTTGTCATTCATTTGGCCCTCAAAAATAAAACGTGGGGAACATCTGGAACATGATGAAAATAATTTCCGAAAACGATAGACAGGAAAAGGCAGGTTTGACTTTATTGATAAAGAGAGTATAATTTTGAGGAAAATGAAAACAACCAATATTGATCATGAATAAAAAATACATGAATCCACCAAGGAGGATTGGAGGGGTCTCCTCACGCTTTGGGGTAGGTATTCTCTACGGCTCCCGGATCTCCTTTGCTACACGCCTGAAGAATAAAGAAATTGCAGCCTTTTCACAAGATACATCCAGCTGCTCAAAACTCTATAAGATCCCCTTTCTTCGATCTCTTCTGGTCTTCCGGCAGATTATTCTGGTCTTTCTCCTGGCCCGAAGAAACCTTGTACAGTTAGCCAGGCAGAATTTAGTTGATTTGGATCGAAGAAAACGGATAATTCAAGGGCTCCTGTTCCTGATGCTCTATGTAGCCTTTATCACCTACATCGATCCCCTTCTTGGTAATCTGACTCCTTTACTTAGATGGATTATACTCCTTTTATCTCTCTTTTTATTGATCAGATTATTTTTCTATCTTGTGCTGGGAGATCAAAGTCTCAAGTATCACGGAGCCGAACATAAGGTCATTCATACCTTTTTATCCGGTGATCCCCTCATCCTCCCTGCCGCTCAGCACCACTCACGCTTTGCCTTTCGTTGTGGAACAACTTTGGCCACTCTTTTTTTTCTCCTGGAGATCCTTATTCCAGAACATGTTTACCTTTTCCTTGAGCATCGCTTTGGTCCGACGGCAGGGCTCCTGATCCTGTTTTTTCTCATTCTGGGGTTTGCTTACGAAGTCCTGAGCATTCTTTCCAGGCCAGGAACCAGTAAATGGCTTACCCTCTTATCGTTCCCCATAACCAAAATGCAATTGCTCACCACCCGGGAACCATCACTCGAAGAGTTGGAAGTAGCCCTCACCGCAATCCGAGAAGCCGTTGGCTGGCAGACGCCATCATCCAACGACTTTCTCAGGATCTTCCACAGGGATTGGTCTTCAGATAATTATCCCTTTTCAGAATGGTAAAAGAGATAATCCTTCATCAAATTCCTAAAAGGAGCAGGGTGCTGGTTGAAACACCTCCTCCAAGCAAGAGGGCTGTTGTAACTCCAGGAACAGTGGTGGCAGTTGTTGGTACAGCCGGTATCGCAGGAACAAGGGCCGTCGTGGTTGCAGGAGCCGTCGGCAAAAGCCCGAGGGTGCTTAAGGTAAGCAAAGTTGAGGTTCCACCACCACCAATACTGCTCAGCAGAAAAGCTGTGCTCAGGCCCGGAACCGTGGTTGTGACCGTTGGGACAGTTGTCACCGTTGGGGTTACGGGTGCGACTACTGCGGATAGCGGTAAAACAACACTTATGGTGGTTGGGGGAGGAGGCGGAACTAAGCTGGTGATACTAAATCCAGCGGGAGTAACTGCAGGAGCCGTTGTCGTTACGGGAAGAGCAGTTGTCAGGGAATTGAGTAAAACACTGGCACTCCGGTACGGTACGTAAGAATTGCCAAAGTAAAGGGGAACGGGAGGAGGAGGCAGAAAGGGTGTAAAGCCAAAAGAGGCGGTAAAATATGGCCCGAAAGGCCCAAAAGGTCCAAAATAGCCAAACTGGGCCGTAGCCCTCTTACAGAAGCTTATAGACAGAATAAACAAGACGATGATAATGGCCAGATTTTTTAACACCTTCATCCTATACATGAAAAACCTCTCTCTCATCACCCCCTCATTGTGAATGAAAAAAGTACCTTTATCTTTCGGACAGCGGAACTATCTATGATGTCCTACCAAAATACTTACAGCATCGCCTCCTTTCCTGGAATTATGAAAGCAGAGCAATCGGGAACTCAAAGCTCCTGATACCTTCCTTGGGATTAAGTTACCGTAATGGTATGTCTGACGGTTTTACCACGGGATGTGTTATGCAATAACTTTCATTTCACTCTAGCCTGGACCTAACCTACTCAAAATCCAAGAGGATACAAAGGATGAATCTGTGAGAAGACTAACAGGTTGTTCACATATGTATTGGAGTCTACCAGCTTAACTACTACCCGAGAGAATATATTGAGAGATAACTTACCTTCCTGTTTATAAATTTGCATTTCCAATGCCAGGGCTGTTCAATTCGTCATTCAGTGAAATTTAATTTGAATTTCAATAGATTACGTATGCAACCCTGTCCTATTTTTCCTTTCGGTACCTGAAGAGAATAAGAAAAGTATTGCTGTGTATGAAACAAAATTCATAAGGTTTTCAGAGAGGCTAAAGGGATAGAGAGGCAGGCCATAGCTGAGCTCCTAACATAAATTCATGAACTTTATGTTAGGAGCTCGCCACAAGCAGAAACTATGGCTAGAGCAGCAAACTACTTAAAAGTGAGATGATATTGGCTGTAGTTGCTGAACCTACAGTAATACTTGTAGTTGTAACCGGGGTGGTAGGGAGAATAGGAGCTAAAGGTACAGGTGCAGGGGTCGCGGAGACCGGGACAGGTGCATAAGTTAATCCGATCAGGCTCAAAGGGGTATAGGTGATCAGCGGGGCCAGTGGATTGGTAATAAATGCGCTCGCCGGAACGGTTACTGCTGCCGGAATTGTTGGAATCAGGCTACTCACCCCAACTCCTCCCGTGGTAGCAACAGGGACTGCCGGTAACGTAGGAGCGGGAAATATACTGGTGGCAGTCGGTACACTAGCCACCCGGTAAAGACCGGTGCCGAATAATAAAGGCGAAGTAAGGGGGAGAGGAGGAATAAAAGAAAAAGGAAAGTAAGGAACAGGGAATGGGCTAAGATATGGGGCGGGGGCGTAAGGAAAAAATTGAGCACCGGGCTTTGGCACGGCGGCGACCAAACAGAGAAGCATAACTACATTTATGATAAATATCTTCTTCCAAAATGTGCTTTTCATACATTATCTCCTTACATAAGCAACGAAAGACTCCTTTCGGGCTATGTGCCTATGTATACGGAAGCTCTCATCACCTGAATTCCCATTTGGAATCAATCCCGAAACGTCATGACAGCTCGCCTCCCCCTGCGAACGTGCCTCTTTTTCGGATACGTAACGAGGGAGGGCCAAAACCGGTGCCATGGTATCCCTCCCTCAGACGGATGAGTATTTAATAGGAAAATTATTCATCCAACTTTCATTGCATCCAAATCAGGGAACAAGTGGTCCTAAACCAAGCATCAGAGCAGGGGTTAAGAGAGACTGCAGAGGAGGAGAAGGATTCAGCAAGGCAGCAAAAATCGGATAATTAGCTAGTGTCCCGCCCTGTAATATTTCATAGGCAACGGCATAGGCCGGATAAGCATTTATAAAGGTATTATTCGCTACCGGCAGGGTACTATTGATCCAGGCGGTGCTGGTGGGTGACAAAAGGCTCCAACCCTTTATAGCCAGCAGGTTGATCGGGGCCGGAAGGCCGGTAATGGGATCTTGCAGATAACTGGGCGGCCAGGTATTGACGCCGTAATAGGGATCGTAATAGGCCATACCAATGGGAGTATTATAGAGCAACCAGGGATAATCCAAATTTGGATCCCAGGTCAGACCAGGCTGTACCGGTAAAACTGTACTGGGCCTTAAATTGCTGACAATGGGTGTTGGCAGTCCTGTCAAAGGATTGACAGGGGAAAGGGGAGGAGACCATAAAGGCCACAGCGTGTTATAGGGAGGGAGCACTTCCCAATAGGCAGACTGAACCATGGGAACTGAAATAAAAAGCACTCCCAATAAAATTGCTAACCCGACCAACATAGACCTTCGCCAATTACTTTGTAATAACCTCATGATGAATATCTCCTCTTCGTGAACCTTATTTTTTGGTGAATTCATTCTTTAACCGTTAAATTTACAGGGAAATTATCTCTCAAAAACCTCACCTTTTTCCTTTATAGATCCCTCCTTCCATAAGTATTTTCCGCAGCTATCATGTCTTTCTTACCTGTTTTAGGAAGACCCTCCCCGTCGTCTCATAAAGACTTCCTTACTCATGCATATATTTCTTTGAAAAAAAGGCATCACCTCCTTTGAACGTATCGAATGGCACACACAACTCGCCTCAGCGGTTGAAGACATACCTATGTTGGAATAGGTAATGGTATCATGAAACAATGTCTTTCTTACGATGCTTCCTCCGTATAAGGGAGTACACAATACCATACATATGGAGATTAACTTTAACTCACAACATACATTGTCCCTGAAATAATGTTGATCTCTATGGACTTATATCTCATGCAGCCTGGGCTTACCAACTCCTCAAGCACATATAATGCCAAAAATTATCACGTTTGAAAAACGCACCAATCTCAACCCAACTGCATCATGGAGGCAGGAGAAACTTCCTGGTATGTGGAAACCTGGGGGTAAAATAACTTCTCTACTACTATATCCAGAAGACATCGGCTCTATCTGTGCTCACAAAATCCTGGCCCGAAATTGCCTCTTTAAAAGAAATTGCATTTTAGATGCCAGACTATACACATTTCTTTATATGTTCCAATCAGTTTACAACTCAGATAGTTAGATAGGATCACCCCCTATCCTGTCGAGATGTGATCCTGAAGGATTTCGTGAAAATAATTTCACAATATGAAAATATATTTATATCCACAGGCCATTTCAGCCTTACCAAATTCATTATCTGGTAATTTATCACCTTTGAAACAGAATTTCAATAAAAGTTTTATAAACAGCTATGGCACCTTTGGTGAGGATTGAATCTGATTCAATAATTGGCGGGCTACCTGGTAATCCGGATTAATGTGTAAAGCCTTTTCCAGGCAATCAATACCCTTCTGAATGTCCTGCTTCCAAAGGTGGCAATAAGCCAGTTGATAATAGGTCAGCGGATTTTGGGGGTTGGTCAAGAGAGCCTGTTGATACTCATGAATGGCCCGATCAAATTCTTTTTGCTTGAAAAAGGTGAGACCCAAATTGATATGAGCGGCCTCATGAGCCGGATCAATCTCCAAAATCCTGTTACATTCAGCTACCCCCAGTTCTATCCGGCCCTGGGAAAAGTAAGCTAAACTGAGTTTGATCCGGGCATTCACGTGCTGGCTATCTTTGTCCAGAATTTCCTTATACACAGCCACCGCCTGGTCGCTATGGCCCATTTCCTGATAGGCTAATCCCAAATAAAAAAGAACCTCAACATTACCCGGCTCCAAAGCCAGAGCGTTTTGAAATTGTTGAATCGCCTGAGAGAGGTTATGCTGACGGTAAAAGGTACTCCCTAAGTTAAAAAAAGCCTTATAATTATCAGGATCCAGTTCAATGGATTGTTGAAGGGCCACAACGGCCCGGTCAAGATCATTGAGGTGAGCGTAAGATATTCCCAAATTATAGTAAATTTCCGAAGATCGTGGCTCCAACTCCCTGGCCTTCTGAAAATGCACCAGAGCCTCTTCGTAACGCTCCTCCTTAACCGCCATGGTACCCAGGCAATTGTAAAGATTAG
>JBLIRT010000195.1:0-6087 GCA_049472445.1 bacterium | reverse complement strand
CAAGCATATTATCACCGCCAATAAGGCCCTTCTGGCCAAACATGGCCAGGAGATCTTCAGGGCTGCTGAAGCCAGACAGGTGGATATCGGCTTCGAGGCCAGTGTTGGTGGCGGTATTCCGATTATTCGGGCCATTAAGGAGGGATTGGCAGCCAATCGAATTCGATCGGTATATGGGATTATCAATGGCACAGCCAATTACATTCTCACTGAAATGGAAAGGGAGGGGAGTTCATTTGAAAGTGTACTCCATGAAGCCCAGGCGAAAGGGTTTGCGGAGGCTGATCCAACCTATGATATTAAAGGTATCGATACCGCTCATAAATTAGCCATCCTGGTATCCCTGGCCTTTGGCACACGCATTTCTCTGGATCAGGTGTATACGGAAGGGATAGATCGGATTACTCCCCTGGATCTGCAATTTGCCCGGGAGTTGGGCTATAAGATCAAATTGCTGGCTCTGGCCAAAGATACCAATGATGAAATTGAGGTACGCGTCCATCCTACCATGATTTCGCAGGATTATTTGCTGGCCACGGTAAGTGGTGTCTATAATGCCATTTATATTATTGGTAATCGCGTGGGATCTACCATGTTGTACGGGATGGGTGCGGGTGAGCAGCCCACGGCCGGCGCGGTAGTAAGTGATGTCATCGATATTGCTCAAAATATCCGAAAGAATATTACCTGGAGGGTAACTCCGACTTCTTTCTGCGAAGGATACATTAAGAATAAGCCCATTAAGGATATTAAGAACATTATTTCTCCCTATTATCTTCGCTTTTCTGCTCTTGATAAACCGGGGGTTTTATCCCAGATTTCCGGGATCTTGGGAGATCATAATATCAGCCTGGCTTCCGTCATTCAAAAAGAGCGTCACCTGGGAAGAGCAGTTCCGATTGTTATGATGACTCACGAGGCTTTGGAGCAGGATATTACCAATGCGCTCAGCCGGATTGAGGATCTGCCCTTTGTTACAGAAAAGCCTAATCTGATCCGGGTAGCAGAACTTGACTAGGAGGTGCAAGGAAAAGAAGGCCATGGAACAGTTGATTGCATCAAGAGAGGATAGTCATTTAAGAGAACAAATCAGTCAGTTAAAGGAGGAAAGAAAGGCCATCATTCTGGCTCATAATTATCAACGGCCTGAAGTCCTGGATGTGGCCGATATTCAGGGCGACTCGTTGGAGCTGAGTCGGGCGGCTGCCAAAACGAAGGCGGAAGTTATTGCCTTTTGCGGTGTTCGTTTTATGGCCGAGACCGCCTCTATACTCAGCCCTGACAAAAGGGTCCTTTTACCGGAAATTGAGTCCGGATGTCCCCTGGCCGATCAGATAACCGTTGCCCAACTGCGCGCCATGCGGGAAAGATACCCTGAAGCTGCCGTAGTTTGTTATGTGAATTCTTCCGCCGAAGTGAAAGCGGAAAGTGATATCTGCTGTACCTCTGCCAATGCTACGCAGGTGGTAAATTCTCTGAAGGGTGTCAAACAGGTCTTGCTTATTCCCGATAAACATCTTGCCCAGTATGTGGCCCGGCATACTGATAAGCAGGTTATTTTATGGGAGGGTAATTGTCCGGCCCACCATAATTTACAGCCTGAAGATGTTCTTCGGATGAAAGCCCTTCACCCGGAGTCGAAGTTCATGGCCCATCCTGAGTGTACTCCGGAGGTTTTGTCTCTGGCTGATTGTGTTACGAGCACCTCAGGCATGCTTCGATATGTGGAGAAGTCTGAAGCCACAGAGTTTGTGGTCGGAACGGAAGAGGGGATGGCCTATGTTCTGCAGAGGGCTTTTCCCATGAAGCGCTTTTATCACTTTCCAGGCTCAATGATCTGCCATGATATGAAGCGGATTACCCTGCTATCCATAATACATGCTTTAGAAAATATGCAGCATGTTGTTGCTGTAAAGGATGAGATTCGAAGACAGGCTATGGAATGTCTGTCCAGGATGATGAAGGTCGTATGAAAGCATCAGAAATAAGATCACTTTTTTTAGAATTTTTTGAAAAGCATCATCACCGCATTTTACCAAGCTCATCCCTTGTCCCGAGTGGAGATGCTACCTTGCTCTTCGCAAACGCCGGCATGGTTCAATTTAAAGATATTTTTACCGGCAAGGCTCCGAGGAGCGTGCCGAGAGCAGCTACCTGCCAGAAGTGTATGAGGGCCGGGGGAAAGCATAATGACCTTGAAAACGTCGGCTACACAGCTCGGCACCATACTTTTTTTGAAATGTTGGGGAACTTTTCCTTTGGGGACTATTTCAAAGAAAAGGCTGTTGATCTGGCCTGGGAGTTCCTGGCCGGCAAAATGAATCTGCCTGTGGAGAGGCTGCTGGTCACTATTTACCGGGAGGATGATGAAGCCTTCAAGATATGGCATACTCGGATAGGTCTTCCGGAAGAGAGGATTTTTCGCCTGGGCGAAAAAGATAATTTCTGGGCCATGGGAGATACGGGCCCCTGCGGCCCCTGTTCAGAGGTTCTGATCGACCAGGGGCCCGATTTCGGCTGTGCAAGACCTGACTGTCTACCCGGATGTGATTGTGACCGGTACTTGGAGCTTTGGAACCTGGTGTTCATGCAATATAACCGCTCTGAAGAAGGAGTTTTATCTCCCTTGCCAAAGCCCAGCATTGATACGGGCATGGGCCTGGAGCGGATTACAGCTGTCAAGCAGGGGGCGCGTTCCAATTACGAGACCGATCTTTTCTGGCCGATTATACATTGTATCGAGGAAATCTCCGGCCAGAGATATCAGACTGAATCCTTTGGGGTGAAAAGCAATGTATCTATACGGGTTATAGCTGATCATGCCCGGGCCTGTACGTTTTTGATCAGCGACGGAGTCCATCCGGCCAATGAGGGGAGAGGATATGTACTGAGGAGAATTATACGTCGAGCGGCCCGCCATGGTAAGATGCTCGGTATTGACAGGCCATTTCTCTATCAGGTTATCGACCGGGTGGTGGAGGTTATGCAGGAAACCTATCCGGAGCTTCCTGATGACCAGGTATATATTGCTTCTATGATCCGGCGTGAAGAGGAGCGATTTATCCATACCTTGGAACGAGGTACGGCTGTTTTGGACGAGATTATCGAGAAAGCAGTATCTCAAGGGAGTCGAATGGTTCGGGGTGAGGAAATATTCAAGTTGTATGATACCTTTGGTTTTCCCGTTGATATTACTCAGGATATTCTCAAGGAGAATAATCTTTCCTTTGATGAGGCAGGTTTTCAGGCGGCTATGGAGCGGCAGAGAACCCTGGCTCGTCAGTCATGGCAGGCCACGGAAGCAGCCGGCGGAAGATTGGAGGCCAGTCCCATATTGCAGCAATTAGCCCAAAATCTTCCTCCAACCAGATTTCTTGGCTATAGCAGCCATGAGTCTTCAGCCACGGTTCTGGCCATTATTCAGGATGGACAAAGGATAACCAGGGCTACCCAGGGGGATGAGGTTGATATCATCCTTGACCAGACGCCTTTTTATGGAGAAAAAGGGGGGCAGGTTGGCGATCAGGGGGTTCTGGAAAAGGAAGGGATGCGGTCTGCCGTACTGTCTACCCAATGGCCTGTGCCGCAGTTGACCGTTCATCGATGCCGGATCAAGAAGGGAGAGGTAGGCGAAGGAGACGTGATCCAGGCCAGGGTCGATCGTGGCCTGCGACTCGATATTGCCAGAAATCACACGGCTACTCACCTGCTGCACGCTGCCTTGCGGCAGGTTCTCGGTGATCACGTCAAACAGTCCGGTTCCCTGGTTGCACCTGATCGCTTACGTTTTGACTTTACCCATTTTACGGGCGTCTTGCCGGAGGAGTTAGAGAGGGTTGAATCACTCGTCTATGAGAAGGTCCTTGAGGATGCCCCGGTTGTCACTGAGGTTATGAAATTGGAAGAGGCTGTGAAAAGAGCTACCGCCTTATTTGGGGAAAAGTATGACCAGCAGGTTCGGGTGGTCAGGATAGATGACTTTAGTGCTGAGTTGTGCGGTGGAACGCATACGAAGAGCACCGGTGAGATCGGCCTTTTCAAGATAATAAGTGAATCCAGTATAGCGGCTGGTATTCGAAGGATTGAAGCCATTACCGGTCTCAGGGCTTATCAGTATATTCATCAGCTTGACCATGAGATGAGCCGTACAGCCAGGTTATTGAAATCCGATCTGGCCGTCAGTCAGAAAGTGGAGCAGTTGCTGGTCTCATTCCGTCAAAAGGAAAAGGAGGCTGATCAATTAAAGGAGAGATTGGCTGCTCATCTCAGTTCGGAGATATTGAAACATCGCCGTGAGGTAAGTGGAGTTCCTGTATTGGTCCACCATCTCAAGGAGATTGATCTGGATCCGGCAGGATTGCGGACTATGGCTGATCTTCTAAGGGATCGGCTGCGCTCCGGAATCATTGCCTTAGGAAATGCTCAAGATGGAAAGGTCAATTTAGTGGTAGTGGTAACCAATGATCTTACCGACAGGTTTCATGCAGGGAAGATTATCAAGGAAATTTCGGCTGTGGTTGGCGGCAGTGGCGGAGGCCGTCCAAACATGGCCCAGGCGGGTGGCAATAAACCGGAAAAATTGAATGAGGCCTTATCGGGAGTACTTGAAATAGTGGGAAAATAACGATTCATGAGAAGAAGGGAACAGAGGGAAAAGTAATATCTTGAAAGGGAAAACAATGTGTGATGAAAAGAAAAAAAGGTCTGAGAGCCCCAAGGGCCAGGAAGGTTGGGAAGAAAAAGGAAGTAAGGAGATGAAAGTTTCTGACTTTGTTCAAAAGCTCATCTCAGCAGGTTGGGGATTTATCTCTTTTTCCGAGGAGAAAGCTAAAAGCTTTATCGATGAGATGATTCGCCGGGGTGAGATCAGCCGGAAAGAGGGGGAAAGCCTTCTGAAACATATCAGAGAGAAAGTCCAGACAGGAGCCAGAGAGACGGAGCAGAAAGTAACGGAGGTGATTCAGAAGTATATGAAAACACGTCCGGCGGCGGAAAATGAAATGGAAATTTTGAGAGCAAGGATCGCCGAACTGGAAAAGAGACTAGCTGATCTGGAAAAGAAGGAGCAAAGCAAAGAGCCGACAGAACAATCCTGATCCCTGACACATCATGGCTCTTCCCAGGATAAACCAAACCTATAAAAATATCCGTAGATTTCAAACCATTCTCAATGTCCTCGTTAAAAATGGTTTTGGTCACCTCATTGAGCGATTAAATCTCCAGCATCTCATTACCGCCGGCCGGCAGATTTTTGGATTGAAGAAATACCCTGAGGCCGAAACAGACCGGTTGACCATGCCTGTCCGAGCCCGTATGGTCCTCGAAGAGCTCGGCCCTACCTTTATCAAGCTCGGCCAACTCCTCAGTATGCGCCCGGACCTCATCCCACAGGAATTTGCTCATGAATTCCGGAAACTCCAGGAAAAGGTCCCGCCGGTTCCCTTTGATGGAATCAGGCAGGTGATTGAGTCCGAACTGGAAGCTTCCTTAGAGGAACTCTTTCCGTATTTTGAAGAAACCGCCTATGCTGCCGCATCGATTGCCCAGGTTCATAAAGCGCTCTTACCCGATAATCGGCAGGTAATCCTCAAGGTTCAACGACCGAATATCAACCAGATTATTGAAACAGATATCAGTATCCTGTTTCAGTTGGCTCATCTGATTGAACGGTATATTCCGGAAAGTAAGGTCTATTCTCCCTTGGCCATTGTGGAGGAATTCTCAAGATCTATCAAGCGGGAACTGGACTTTACTATTGAGGCCAGTAATACCCAGCGTTTTTATGATAATTTCGCCGATGATCCGCAGGTGATCATTCCCAGGGTTTACTGGGAAATGACGACCAAACGGGTTTTAGTCCTGCAGCGCCTCAGTGGGGTCCATATCAATCAGATCGAGGCTATGAGGGAGCGGGGTTGGGATACGGCCAAGATTGCCTTACTGGGATCTCAGGTTTTTTTAAAGCAGATCCTGGAACATGGTTTTTTCCACGGTGATCCACATCCGGGGAACATCCTGGTCATGGAAGAGGATGTCTTGGGTTTGATTGATTTCGGGATCGTCGGCCGACTTGAACGTGAAGTTTTG
>JBLIRT010000194.1:0-6095 GCA_049472445.1 bacterium | reverse complement strand
GAACACCAGGAGATTAAATCAGATCTACCTGAGGTTGTCTGAAGATCCTGACATCCCCAAAGCCACGCTCCTGGCCGCAGGTACAAGCCGTGATCAGATCGACCCTGTCATTGAGCAGCTTGAGGGGACCATGTACGTGGCCAATGATAATTGCCCCCATCAGGTGGTCATCATCGGCGAAGAAAAAGTGGCTGAAAAGGCCGTTACCTACTTACGGGATCGGGGAATACCCTTTGAAAAGTTATCTTTTAACCGGGGTTATCATACCCCGCTCTTTTCCGCTATCTGCCCCCACCTGCGGGAATATTTTTCCGCTTTTACCATTTCTCCGCCCCAAGTGGAGATTTATTCCTGTAACACCATGGCCCCTTATCCCACAGATCCGGGAAAGATCCTGAAGCTGGCCGTGGAAACATGGGTTCTGCCCGTGGCCTTCCGCCAGACCATTGAGAATATGCATGCCTCCGGTACCAGGATCTTTGTGGAGGTGGGCCCGAAGGGAAACCTGACTGCTTTCGTTGAGGATATCCTGAGGGGAAAGCCTCACCTGGCCATCCCATCCAATGTAGCGAGACGATCAGGGATCACTCAGCTCAACCATATGGTCGGCTTGTTAAGCGCTCAGGGAATTTCACTGAATCTTGAATATTTATACCAGTACCGCTCTCCACAATTTCTCTCCTGGGCTGAGGGAAACCGGGTACCAGCATCTCAAGGGAAAGGAATAAAAATACCTCTCGGATTGTATGCCCTCCATGTCCAGAAGCATGAGCGAAAGGAGACAGCGGCTGATAGATCATCCACAGAGCCTTCTGAAAGAATAAGCGAGGTCATCGGAGCTTCCCGTGGAACAACGGTGAACAGATCAGACCAGGCTGAGTGGCCGGGGCCGGCCGTCATCTCGGAGATGGTCTCCCCGGAGCTGTCTGACAAAGGTGCCAGCGAGGTATCCTCTCAGGTCAGGTCAATGTCGCCGGACTTTCCCTCTCAATCACCACACTTTTCAGTTATGGAACAGTATTTTCAAACTATGGATCATTTTCTGGACACCCAGAAGGAAATGATGCAGGCCTATCTTGAGAGAGGGCAAAACCAAGACCTGCCCGATCCGGTCTGGCCAGATCTTCTGGATGCAGACGGGAAACAGACTGACCAGCCTGAAGATACAACAGAACCTGAAGATACCGGAGAAATGGATCATCCGGTCGGAAAAGCCTTCCAGGCGGATATTGAAAAACCCCTGAGGGAAGAGGACGCTTCCCTTGCAGCCGATGAAAGCCTGATAGCCAATGAGGAACAGGCGCATTCATCATTGATTACGGAAGAGGACATCAGCCGTGTTCTCATGGAGCTGGTCAGTGAAAAGACAGGATATCCCCAGGATATGATAGATGTAAATGTGGATATGGAGGGTGACCTGGGGATCGACTCGATCAAAAGAGTTGAGATCATCGGCTCATTTCGGGAACGGTATACGCACATTGGTGAGGAGGATGTGGTCACCATCTCCAGCCTTAAAACCTTACAGCAGGTCATTGATTTCTTAAAAAAGAAAATGGAAACTCCTCAGGATCCCGGAAAAGCTCCCGGAACATCACAGGAGTCAATCACTCAAAACCTGCCCTTCACAGGCACAGTAGTAGATCTCAAGCCGGGAAAGAGCCTGGTCATAGTACGGGAGGTAAACTTACAGGAAGACCTCTTCCTGGAGGATCATCGATTCGGACAGCATATATCCGAGCTTGACTCATCATTGGGTGCCTTGCCGGTTATTCCCTTAACGGTCAGCCTTGAGATAATGGCTGAAGCAGCTTCTCTCCTGATGCCCGGACAAAAACTGATCCGTGTGGAAAAGGTATCGGCCAGCCAGTGGATCTGCCTGGAGGAGGAGGAACCGATCACCCTTCAGATTACAGCCGAGGTTCTATCTCAAGGAAAGGTGCAGGTCCGGATTCAAAATCTCGGGAGGGGCAGCACTCCTCCTTCCGGCCAGAAACCTGTTATCACCGGAGAAATGTTCTTTGCCGAAAGCTATCCCTCTCCTTCACTCCCGGATGAATTCATCCTTGAGGAGGAGAGGCCGCCCTCTCACACGGCAGAACAGGTTTACAGCGAGCATCGCATGTTCCATGGGCCGAGATTTCAAGGCATATGTTCCATGGATAAGGTTGGGAAAAATGGAGTAAAAGCACATCTACAAACCTTACCATCTGATCATATATTCCGATCGCATCCAAAGCCATCTTTTGTTACTGATCCCTTCCTGCTCGATGCAGCCGGCCAACTGGTGGGTTATTGGCCGGTAGAGTACCTGGACAGTGGGTTTGTCATTTTCCCCATTGCCATCCAGGCTCTTCATATCTATCAGGAGATCCCTTCTCCCCTCAATCCTCTTCAAACCCGAATGAGACTGCGGGAGGTAACGAACTCAAAAATTTTAGCCGATTTAGATATTTTTGGAGTTGATGGGAAGCTTTGGGTACAAATCATCGGCTGGCAGGACTGGCGTTTTTACTGGTCCAAAGAACTCTATGATTTCTGGAGATTTCCGAACAGGGGATTTATAGGCCGGCTCTGGGAGCCGCCAGCCAAGGTGGTTCCGGAAGGAGAGCCATCTCCCTCTTTCTCTCTTCTCCTGCAATTCTGGAGGGGAAATGATGATCTGTTTCAACATGTCATGGCCTACATGGTTCTCAGTCGCCAGGAGAGGGAAATCTACCATGGGCTGCCGGCCGGCAAGCCTCAGGGGGAATGGTTATTGAAAAGAATGGTGGCCAAAGACGCGGTGCGAAGCTTCATCCAAAAGCATTATCAAAGCAACCTGTATCCGGCTGATATTCATTTGGTCGATGATGAATACGGACAGCCGCATATGGATAAAAACCGGAAAGGTGAGTCCTGGCCGATTCCGAACCTTTCGGTAGCCTGCACCGAAGATGCAGCCGCAGCCATGGTCGCCGGGAAAGGCCCGGCTGTGGGGATACATCTGGCCAAAACCCTTGCCCACAAGGGAGCAGGTGGAGCATGGGAGTTACGTTCTGGAGAAAAAACGGCTCTATCCGCTCTGGCTGCCCTGGGTAAAACCGATCAGGAAACGTGGATGAGGCGACTCTGGATCGCCAAAGAAGCTGCAGCCCGGGCTCTTGGCTGCCAGCCGACTGATGAAACCACAAGATCGATTACGATACAGGGGTTTGATCTTCACTCGGGATGGGTGAGGATGAACGTAGAGGAACCCCTGAGAGAAAAAAAGCTTCCTGGGCACCTTGATGGTCCTGTTCAAGTTTTCACCACCCAGGAGGGAAAATATATCATCGCCATAACCATTATTGAAGGATGAGGAATATGAACGAATTAAGTAGAGAGGCTATTTTTGGATCAATATCACAAATCATTAGCAGCTTAAAGGATGAATGGGAATATTCCGGCACTATTACTCCAGAAACCTTTCTTTTTTCAGAACTGGAATTTGAATCAATCGATGCGGTCGTATTGGGATCAATGATTGAGGAGCACTTTAAACGCTCATTTCCTTTTGCTGAATATTTAGCCAATTTAGGCGAGCAGGAAATTCGAGATATAAGGGTCAAGGACCTGATAGACTTCGTTTATAAGAACCTGGAGACACAACATGAAAACCTCTGATAAACAAACGATTTTAATCGGGCTGGATGGAGCGTCTTTCAAAGTGCTGGATTCTCTTATGGAAGATGGGACTATGCCCTTTTTGAGAAAATTTGTCTCCTCAGGCTGCCGTGGAGAATTAACTTCAGTGACTCCACCCCTCACCCCCCCGGCCTGGACCTCTCTCACCACCGGCTGTCTACCCAGGACTCACGGCATTTTGGACTTTCTTCAATTTGAGTCACCAAAGAGCAGATATATCAAGTGGATATCCTTTCGTGATATCCAGAGGGAAACCATCTGGTCCATTGTCAGTCGACATGGAATGCGGGCGGGCAGTCTTAACTTTATCGCCATGAATCCGCCTCCATCGATTTCAGGATATGTCATACCCGGGTTTGTCAGTTGGCGCTTTCTGAAAAAAAACAGCCATCCCCATGATTTATTCGATCGGCTGCAATCCATCCCTGAATTCGACGTCAAGGAAATGGCCTTAAACTTCCGGGAAGAAGAAAAGGCGGTCAAAGGGTGTCAGAACGAGGAATACGAGAGCTGGATCTTACTGCACATTCGCAGGGAAAGGCAGTGGTTTCGCGTAGCGCGTTACCTCCTGCAGAACGATCCCTGCCATCTCATGGGTTTTATTTTTGACGGATTAGACCGTATCCAACACGTCTGCTGGCGTTTCTTAGATCCTGAGTGTCTTCCGGAAACCCTCTCACCATGGGAGGAAAGAACAAAACAGCTATGCAGGCAATATTTTCGTGAATTGGATGGATTTATTGAGGAAATAGTTACTCTGGCCGGACCGCAAGCCAACATATTCATTGCTTCCGATCACGGATTCGGCCCCACCCAAAAAATCCTGTACATCAATCAATGGCTCTGTGATCGAGGATACCTCAAATGGAAAGACAATACCCGGATTCCGGATAAAGATGAAGAAAGCCTCGGTGTCGAATCTCCCTACCGCAGTCTGGTACACCTTGACTGGAAAAAGACGAAAGCCTATGCCACCACAGCCAGCAGTAATGGGATTGTCATCCAGGTAGCCGGGAAGAGAGGGGAGGAGGGCATTCCTCCAGGAGAATATCAAAGGTTCCGGGAAGAATTGATAAGAAAACTGTACGAGGATTGCTTTGATCCGGACACCAGGGAACCCCTCATCAAGAAAATCTGGGCCAAGGAAGAGGTTTTCAGCGGCGATTTTATCGATTACGCGCCTGACTTGACTCTCACCTTACAAGACAGCGGCTTTTTCTCCATAAATCCCTCTGAAAGCTATTTCCGCCAACGGTCTCAAATCAGGGGAACCCATCGGCCTGAAGGCATTTTTATAGCGGCCGGCCCGGCTATTCAACCAGGGCAGGTCGTGAATTCTCTGTCCATAATCGATATGGCTCCAGCCCTGCTCCATACCCTGGGGATCCCTATCCCTCAAAATATGGAGGGTAAGCTGGTGACGGAAGTGTTTGATCCTGCTTTTTTGCAAAGTCACCCCCTTCAAATTGGAGAGCCTACACTGCCTCCTGAAAGATATACGGATGAGAACATTCAGACAGAAGATGCTGAAGGACAAGAGCAGATTATGCTGAGATTGAAAAGTTTAGGATATGTCTAACAAGATTTCATAACATTCTTAGGAGAAAAGATTGCCAAAAGTTCTGATTAATAAGTTGAATATTCATTACCAGCAACTTGGAAAGGGACCTGATGTCATTCTCATTCATGGAATCACCGGGAACCTTTCCATCTGGTTTTTAAAAATACTGCCGATTTTAGCCAGGAAATATCGGGTTACCGTCTATGACCTGCGAGGTCACGGTTACAGCGACAGGCCCCCTTCCGGGTATACCTCGGATGATATGGTTGTAGATTTGAAAGGCCTGGTTGATTACCTGAATATAGAACGAGCCTTTCTTGTCGGCCATAGTTTCGGAGGGGCGATTGCTCTTCATTTCGGAGCCCTTTACCCCCATCAGACAGAGGGACTCGTCATCTCGGATGCCGGTATTCCTGCTTTTATACACCTTCGCAACGTAAAGGATTGGAGAGGCTGGGACCTCTATAAGGAGGATTTAGACAGGTTGAAAATCCACTCGGAAGAAGAACTCCTGGATATTGAAAATTGTGTAAGGAAGAGTTTCGAGGTACCGATACAGCATGGATTTCGTATTGGAGCCGGCCGCAGGTCAGATCGCCTCGTAGATCTCGTGGATAACACCACTGTTTTAAAGGACTTCACGGTTGTCAAATACCTGACTGAAGAAAAGATTTCCCGCATTTCCAGCCCTACTCTCTGCATCTATGGTCATTTCTCTCCTTGGCGAGCAGTTGGGGAACGACTTGAAAAAGTTATGCCTCATTGCCAATTTATCCAGATTCCCGAGCAGGGGCATTTTTATCCTATACAATCACCTGATATTTTTTTAAATCTCTTGGACAATTTTTTCCAGCAGGAGATTAAGCCA
>JBLIRT010000193.1:0-6106 GCA_049472445.1 bacterium | reverse complement strand
AATATGCCGCTGCATCCGGATACTATTCTTATTGGTCTGAAATTCAATGAGCTTCAAACTATTCACAATGATCTCCGCAATGTCCAGGAGCTGCTTGTGAGGTATACCGGGCCGAGCAAAATCGAGAAGATCCTTGATAATTTTAGCACAGCGGATACATTCCTGGTCAATAATTTTTAACTCCTCATAGTTTAAGGTGTCTTTGGGTATTCTATCGAGAAGTCTCTGGGTAAATCCGGCAATTATACCGAGCGGATTGTTAATTTCATGGGCTACACTGGCCGCAATCTCTCCCATTGAGGCCAGCCTTTCAGAGCGTATCAACAGGCTCTCCATTTGTTTTTTTTCGGTAATATCCCTTAGGACTTCAATTACTTGCACCACGGCTCCCTCTTTATTCTTGATAGGTGCATAGATAATATCCTCACAGATCTCCCGGCCATCTCTATCACAAAGCATAATCTCTCTCCTGGCCTTTTCACCGGTCTGAAAAACCTTTCTGGAGATTTCTTCACACGTGGGATGGAGAACCTCTTTACAGGGCCTCCCCGCCAATTCTTCCGGGTGAAGTCCCATAATACCCGCCTGTTTCCGATTAACAGCCGCTATCTTAAATTCATTATCAATAGCTATGATACCGTCATCCATGCCGTCGAAAATTGACTCAAGTCTGAGCTTATGCTCCAGGATGGCATTTTCCAGTTTTTTCCGCTCACTTATATTGTTAATACTGCCAATGATGGTGCTCTTTCCCTCCATTTCCAGGCTACGACAACTAATTACCACAAACTTCTTTTCACCGGATGGCGTAGTTATTTCTATTTCCTTCCCATACGTTCCCTGGCAGGGATGATCACCAGGCTCTTTTTTACAAATGATGTCCCGGCAGCGTTTACCAATGACCTCCTGGCAGGGTAATCCAATAAGATTCAAGGCATATCGGTTAACATCAACCAGTTCCAGATTGTCTGTCACTCGAAACATTCCCGCCGGAACAAGTTCAAAAAGCATCCGGTATTTTGCTTCAGACTTTCTGAGAAGTTCTGTTTTCTGAGCTACCAATTGTTCAAGATTTTTGCTGTACGATTTTATGGTCTCTTCTCTTCTTTGATGCAAAGTTCCTGTGACTCCAAGGGTAGCATAGAGAAGAGCAGCTATAACTCCATAAATGCAGTCAATCGTGACCGTTACACGAACGCTGTCCCAAAAAATCATATGGATTATGCCAAGGCCCAGGAGCAAACCGCACCATACCATAGCCCATCGGGCTGAAAGGTTTATAAAGGGATTATAGGTGTATTTATCGAAAAAGGCTTTGAGGAATTCTTTGGTTATGCCTTGACTCATTGATTTCTTCGCTCTTTATAGATGAATGAGAACGGCATGCATGATATTATTTGATTGTGCATTCAAAACAATGCTGTTATATTATACTAACATAACTAAGCTCATAATTCAACATAACCTCAGTGAGCCGACATGCTCTCATTCCTGAAATCTATTGGATTTCATACAGGGTTTCAGCTCAGAACCTTACATCAACGAAAAATACTTTTAAAAGCGAAGGATAAAAATTTTGACAAATTCCTTATTTTGTAATAGAATCTTTTCATAGTTAAGCCATTGCTTTCTATAAACAAATAAAATTTTTGAGCCCTCTTCTCCTCTTTTTTTTTGAATCCTGAATATGCTATTATGTAATAAGAATAATTTTCAGTGAAGGTGTATGGCCGTGACAGACAGGCCAGGATCTTGCATAGAAATATAAGGAAGATGACTGGTTCGATGGTGGTGGATAATGAGAGCGAAACTTTGTAAGACGATAGCCTTATCAGGATTATTCATATCTCTTTTCTGTTCCTCCCTTGAGGCCATCATTGCCGAATATGTGAAAGATTCTATTCATCTTGTCTCTGTTATGTACCACTACAATAATCAACTTTCACTTGAGCGACCAGGCAACCTGTGGGTTGATAACCTCGGAAATCTCTATGTCCTCGATTTGTCTCATCAAATGATTTTTATTTACAATGATAAACTCCAGCCTCTGACTCGATTGGGCAAGGTAAATGGCTTGCACAAACCGGTAGACATGACTACGGATGAAGAAGGGAACGTCTATGTTTCCGATGCAGACAAGGGAATTTTAGTTTTTAATTCGATTGGCAAGGCTATTCGAACTATTGATATCCGGCAGATTACCGAGGGAAAGGTGCAGTTTGTGACCGATCTGATGATCGATGAATCAAAACTTCTTTATATGGCCACCGGCACAGATCAGGGAGTATTACTGCTCGATGCTCACAATAACATCAAAAAGAAAATCATCCCTCAGGACATACTCAAAGAGGGATCCTCTCCCGTGCCCATACCTATAAGCCGGATGACCATGGATTCAGATGGGAAGCTCTATCTGCTCAGCGAGGAGATAGGAAAAATTTATGTCTATACAGATCCTGACACATTCTCCTTCCAATTCGGGCAAAAAGGGGGATCTTTCGGCAAATTAAGCCGGCCGGCCGGCATTGCGGTTGATGCTTCAAAAAAATTGATCTACGTCATTGATTATATGCGGCACACCTTGCTCATATATAATATGGATGGTGTATTTTTAGAAGAGTACGGAGGCAAGGGAAGGGGTGATGGATGGTTTAACCATCCCGGTCAAATCTGTCTGGACAAAAACCGGCAGTTGATCGTTGCCGATACCTTTAATCATCGACTTCAGGTGCTGAGTATTCGCCCTCGTTAGACAATACCCTTTTAAAGGATAATGATGATGGTAGTAATTTAAAAAAAAAGTGACGAAAGAGGAGAGTACTGGAATAAGTGCTAAGACCTATATACCTATAAATAGAGGGATAAAACTCTCATCTCTTCAGAATAAAAAGATCGAGTTATTTCCGGCTTTTGAAAGGAGGCGCTGATTTGAAAAAAGGGTGCATCATTCTCTATGTATTGATGTCAGGCATGATAAGCTGGGCGGTATTGATGTACACAGTAAAAACTGAAGCAGGGGTCAAGGGCAGTTGCGCCAATTGTCATACCATGCATAATAAGGAGGACGGAAAGGAGCCGGTAGAGGGATTGGACCCGCAGCCTTACTTGATCAAAGGTGCTGATTTGTCGGCGGATAACCCCTGTCTGGGCTGTCACGCCAGATCCGACACTAATTATTTTGATGGAAACGCGCCTCAGGTTACGTATTATGGGTCAGGTGAGGAACGAATGCTGGCTGGGGGAACATACCACTTTGTAAACGGCCTAGAGAGTGAAAACAATGGCAGAAGCTGCCGGAAAGGCCATAATGTCATCGGCCTCAGTGATAAAGACAAACTTCTCGACATTATTCCTCCGGGAGGTTTATCGGAGGCAGTAAGCGGCAGGCAGCTTACCTGTGCCGGAACATCCGGATGTCATGGAGATCGTGAAGTGGAAAATCCTATGGTTTCGATCAAAGGAGGACACCATAGCTCGGTGACTGATAATTACAGAGATGGGCAGACCATAGCTACCAGTTACCGGATGCTTTTGGGAGTTAAGGGAAGAGTGGCTGATACCTGGGAGTATAGCCAGACCGATGAGCTGTTCTCCTGGGGTGAGTTGAAAAGCAATTCAAATGTAAATATCTATCAGGGAATAGACCTCACCAGGAATGGTGCCCTGGAAGGAACCATGACTACGCCGGGAGCAGGTGGATCTATCAATGGCTTATGTGGCGAGTGTCATGGATATGCTGATGATCATGATGCCGGTGGATTCCATAGCTTAGAGGGCATATCGCTTGGCCGAACTGAATCACCCTGGCTCAGGCATCCTACGGATCTGGTGATGGACAAGGAGGATACCGAATTCTTTCATTATCCGAATAACAGTGAGGGCGATTACTCCACCGAGGTTCCGGTGGGCTTTACCAATATAAACGTAGAGAGCCTTCAAAGCAGTACCCGTGTTGTTCTCTGTATTTCCTGCCATCGTGCTCATGGTTCTGAGTATGACGATGCCCTCCGCTGGGACTACGATGAAATGCGAACCGGAGCGGAGCCAGATAATGGTGGATGCTTTCGCTGTCATACACAGAAGTGCAGGTAATCCGCCTGCAGATTAAGGGACAGATATGAATAGAGGAAAGGCTGCCAACCACCTGTGGAAGGCAGCGGTGTGTTTTACTATCCTTGTGCTCCTTGAATCTTCCCGGTCTCTTGGCGCTCATGAAGGGAAGATATATCCATTGAGCGAAATCAAAGGGATAAGAGAGACTCATGCCTTTCATCGCCCTCAGGGGATATTTCTCGATTGCGTCAGGAAAAAAATTTACATTGCCGATACTGATAACCAGGAGATTGCGATCTTTTCTTTTTCCGGTGAATCATTGGGTATTTTTCAAACCAGCCATTCACTGTCGAGTCCTATCGCCCTATCGGTTGATTCTGAAGGAAAGGTATATATAAGCCAACGGGAGAAGAATGTCCTGGAAGTATTTGACCCTCACGGAAGCCTCCTCTACACTATCCCCTCCCGCGATTTTCCGAGGCGGCATGAGCTGTCTCCGGGGAGGTTTGCTCTGAGTCCAACAGGGGATGTCTATATTATAAATAGAAAAACCGCCGAGATATGGGTATTTGACAAAGGTGGATCATTAAGCTTTTGTTTCGGTGGAAGGGGTAAGGGTGAAGGGAGGTTTCAGTTTATTACAGATATCTTCCTTCACGGTGAAAAGGTTTATATTACCGATGCTCAAGGAATTCCGGTTCAAGTATTTACCTCGGAGGGCAAGTATTTGTACTGCCTGGGAAAGCATGGCCAGAAAAGAGAGGATTTTTCTTTTCCTCGCGCCGTCTCAGTGGACAGCCATGAGCGTATATGGATTGTAGATGCTTTTCGACATAATGTTCATGTATATAACCGAGAAGGGATTTTCCTCTTCCAGATAGGTTCCTATGGAAAAGACCAGGGTAATTTTTGCTTTCCGATTGATATTGACCTTGATCATGAAAACAGGCTATATATATTAGAAAAGGGAAGCAATAGATGCCAGGTATTTTTAACCGGGGAGGAGGCCACGAGGGAGAATAATTCACGAAAAAACTAAAAAGCAGTTAAGGCTCATTCGGTTATAAGGTGTGATTGCCATTTCCATAAGGAAAGAGTCAGTGGGTTTCAGTGGTCTTATGAACAGCGCTCTGTGGGATGTAAGTTTGAAGAAGTTATTCCTTACTGTAGACATACTAATCTTCATGCTGCTCTTCATTACCCCAGCCAAGGCTGGAGACTATCATATCAAGAGCACGAACCTCTATTGCTCCGATTGCCATACTATTCACTTCAGTCAGGATGGTAAGATACCTGATGAACCGAGGGCCTGGGGAACGAGTCCTCAAGAACACCTTCTCAAAGACGTGGCCAGTGAAATGTGTCTCATGTGCCATGATGGCGAACATTTCCTGGCACCCGATGTCTTCCATCCAACTTCGCAATTAAGCTCTGCCGGCTATTTTGGGGCTGATCCTAACGGCGTATGCGGCCATACCCTCAATACTACCACTCCGCCTCCAGGATACAGCGGAACATGGGACACGATCTTATCCTGCACCTCATGTCACGATCCCCATGGCAATACATATTATCGGAATCTTCGTGAAAAACCTTGCATCCCCTTTCCGAATTCGGAAAATTTTCCGGTGTCGTATTTTACCGGCAGCCGGCCGGCCGGAAATGAAGACAAGGCCATTCAGCAATATTCGGCGGACCCGAATAATTTTTTCTCCCATTATAGCCCTGACAACATCGCCTATCGAAAGGAAGGGAGTCGGGGAGGAGAAGATGTAGGGCTATCCCTGTGGTGTTCGGGATGTCATCCCGAATATAACCAGGAAGCCGCCGGTCAGGGTGATCGTCCCTGGACACGCCATCCAACCTATGGAATCACCATGTCCGAAGCATCCGAACATAAGCCCCTGATCTCTGTATCCCGCTGGTCGGATCTGGCTTCTCATCCTCCGACGGTCTCGCCCCTGGATGAGGATCGAGGTCAGGATCGGCCATTTTGTGGCACCTGCCACAAGGCGCATGGGTCATCACGGACCTATGGCCTTCTCTGGGATAA
>JBLIRT010000192.1:0-6165 GCA_049472445.1 bacterium | reverse complement strand
ATACAATCCCAACTCTCTCGATACCCTACTTACAGCATTTTCCTGGACTACCCTACTCGCTGCCTCCCATAGTTCTTCCGGCACCCGTCCTCGCTTCTGTCTTCTTTCCCGCCACCTCTTAAATCGCTCCCCAAGGTCTATTAAGCTCTGGCTGTTTGCTCTTTTATTCCTTCTGTTGATGTGTTTTGGTTTCCTTTTGCTTCGCATTGGCTATCCCCTCCTTTTAGGTTTCATGGATAACCAATACTACCTCTTTTCTCCCCCCTTTTCATGCACCCTTACTGAAAGCACACGATAATTCCAATGGTGAAAGTTATAATCGAAAGCTTGTCCATGGCCGTCACTTAAGGTTCTAATAGCTTAACCTTTCCTTTGAGATTCTGGATATTCTCCAGTTAATGCAAAGAGATTGAGCTCCCCAATAGACCAATCCTCGAAAATATTTCGGTAAGTTCCTTCATAATCTCCTAAGGGCAATAGCCTTACTTACCATCCATCATTAGCCCTCTCTAATTCTGCCTTAATAACCGGTTTTTTTAGGTTTCTGCTTCCAGCCTGCCGAGCGGTTCTCGGAGAATAACCTGCTTCCCTTGCTGCCCTGCTGCCATTACCATGTGCCCTGTAAGCATTGATGAACTTTTTCTGTCTCAAAGTTAAAGATCTCTTCGTCTCCGGGTTCTTTGGCTGTAAAATTTCGAGCTGTGATCTGTGCCAGTTCATGAGCTCTTCTTTGTAATTCCCCTCACTGATCCTACCTTCCTGAAATTCATAAAACGTCTGGCCGAGAAAATCTGTTGCCTTCTGTAGATGATCACCAGGGAGAAAGCCTTCACTAAACTTAAGAAGACCCTTGAGTATTGAGTCTGCCAATTCTTGAGCTTCAACCTAAGCAAAGATCATCCTCCAAAATGTTTATGAAAACAGCTATTATGTTAAACTTTTCAGTTCCTCGCTTCTTATACTGGCTGCCTTCCAGGGTGGCAATTATTTAAGTTATGGCATATCCAGAAGCTCTGGCCATTCGCCATAAGCTGCGAAATACTCCAACTCCTCCGCACTCCTCCCCTCAAAGACATTGAAAGTTATATCTACTTTCTGCGATGGAAACATATCACGCAGTTTTAAGGCAGTCTCAAGATATTGGTGCCGGATGGAATAGTCCGGGTATTCTTTGCTTTCTATTACGGTTCCATTATGGTGAAAGACCTTTACCACATGAGCGTTAAGGCCTTCATCTAGTACCTTTAAAAGCCTTGGTTCGGTTATCCTGGCCTGATCCATACGCACACATATGGCGGCCCTGACTACGGGTTTTTTTAAATTTTCATAACCAATTTCATTAGCTGATTTTTCGGAATATCCAGCCAACCGGGCACTTTCCGTAGCATTGCCGGTATCAACAAAATTGTCTACAAACCGCCTTTGTCGTTCGGTAAGTTTATCTTCGTTCTCCAAGTTTAGCCCTCCATGATGGTAGCTGCTTTATCTCAAACTTGTATGCTGCTATTGATAGTTTCTTAACTTTTCTACGGACACATCACGGACACAGAAAACATGGGATGGTAAAAAGATAAGTTGTTGACTTAAGGAGGAAATTCTGGCAGCGCTACGGGGAGTCGAACCCCGGTTTGATGACTGAGAATCACCCGTCCTAACCACTAGACGATAGCGCCGCTCTGAATTATAAAGAAAAGATTGGCTGCAGGACCAGGATTCGAACCTGGACTGGATGATCCAGAGTCATCTGGCCTACCATTAGCCGATCCTGCAGTGGTATTTTCATCTGCCAATAACCTACCATATATTCTTTTTTTTGTAAAGATCCCTTGTTATATGTTCATACCGAAGGGATAATCTCCTTTTTACTGATGCTCCAGTATTTGCAGGGCATGGCCCAACCTCTGCAACACCCGGTCTTTTCCTAAAAGAACCATGGTCAAAAAGATACCCGGGCTGGATGTTTTTCCGCATATGGCAGCCCGTACGGGATGCACTAAATCACCTAGCCTCAGACCCCTCTTCTGGGTTACATCCTGGAAAAGTGTTTCCAGATGTTCCTCATCAAAGATATCCATTTCACGCAATGCACCATACAATTCTTTGAAGAGAGGGAAGTTATCCCTCCCGGCCAACATGAGAGCCCGGGCCTCGTCAGTCAGGGTAATCGATTCTTTAAAGAAGAATTCGGTAAGAGAAGGTAAATCCGAAAGCTTTTTCACTCTTTCCCGAACGGTGAGTAAAATCCGGGTAGTAACCGGTGAAGGATTTGTCAGAGCATTCTCATCAATGAGGCCGGCTTTGGAAATGGTTCGTAAAGCCAGAGAAAGGTATTCCGAATCGGATACTTGCCGGATATACTTTCCATTCATCCAGTCAAGCTTTTTGGGATCAAAAATAGCTGCTTTCCTGCTCACCTTGCTTAAATCAAACTTATCTATCAGTTCCGGGATGGAGAACAAAGTCTGCTGATCATCGTAAGACCATCCGAGTAAAGCCAGATAATTAACCAAAGCCTCCGGAAGATACCCATCTTCCCGATACTGGTTTACGGCCGTGGCTCCATGCCTCTTGCTTAAACGGGTATTGTCCGGCCCCATGATCAGGGGAATATGGGCAAACCGGGGGCACGGGAAATGTAAAGCGTGATAGAGCAGGATCTGTTTTGGAGTATTGGAAAGATGATCATCGCCGCGAATTACATGAGTGATCTTCATGAGAGCATCATCTACCACCACCGTCAGGTTATAGGTAGGCTCCCCATTTGATCGAACGATGATGAAATCATCAAGCTCCCTGTTCTCAAAGGAGACCCTCCTGCGTATGAGGTCCGCAAGTTCCGTTCGGCCGTCCTGAGGGGTACGAAATCGAATCGAGGCAGGCTCGCCGGCCTCAACTCTTTGGATAGCCTCCTGAAGCGGAATATTTCTGCAGGTGCCTCCGTATCGGAAAGAGGTATTCCCCTGAGCATGTTCTCTTCGTTTCTGTTCCAGTTCTTCAAGAGAGCAGAAGCAATAATAAGCCTTCCGGTCCTCAATTAAGGCCCGGGCATACTGCCGGTAAAGCCCTGTCCTCTCGGATTGGAAGTATGGCCCTTCATCCCAGTTCAGGCCGAGCCACCGTAAGTCCTGGAGAATGAACTCCAAAAAGCGATCCTCACTCCGTTCCCGGTCAGTATCCTCAATACGTAAAACGAAGGTTCCCTGGTGCTTCCTGGCAACGAGCCAGTTGTACAAGGCGGTTCTTGCTCCACCGAGGTGCAGATACCCGGTGGGACTTGGGGCAAAGCGAACCCTGATTTTCTCTGAATCCCTTATGGCCGCGAAGGCGGGGTTATTTTCCATTGGTCACCGGCATCCCCTTTGATATGTTTTATTCTTTCATTTTGTTAGTTTATCATAAAGACAAGGATATGCAAACCGCAATATTACTGCTATAATAGGCAAGATTATCATTTATAATAGGCGAGATTATCATTCGTTAGCCTCGTTAAACCGGGGACATGGGAAACGAAAAATTATAAATCAGTACATTTTAACGATATCTCTTTGAAAGTGACTATAAAATTGACTTGACAAAACGGAGAGTTTCTCTTTAAAATAAAATCCCGTTTTTTAAGTCTTGCAGGGAATTTTAAAATGAGAATTAACATTCAGGATATAGCTGGCACGGAAGCAACCTTTACCTTTACGATTCCTGCTTCAGATTTGTCCTTCGCTCCTGATGAACTCATTTTAAAGGACGAGGTAAAGGTTACCGCCAGAGTAGAGAAAGCAGGCAGGAAAATTCTTGTGAACGGAAACATAAAAACTTCTTCAGAATTGGAATGTAGCCGATGTCTTGAGCATTTCACCTTTCCCATAGACGAAAACTTTCAAATCCTGTTCGAGCCATACTCTTCTTCGGATGTTGCGGATGCTGAAATTGAACTGAAAAAGCAGGACCTTGATATTGAAACGTATAAAGACGATGTCATTGAACTGGATACCATCATAAGAGAACAGATTCTCTTAGCCATGCCTATGGTTCCACTATGCAGCGATGCATGTAAGGGATTATGTCCTCATTGTGGTGCAAACCTTAACTTTCAGACGTGCTCTTGCCATGAAAAGGCGCCCGATTCACGATGGTCCAAGCTGCAGAGTTTGATCACGAAAAAGACAACGCCTAATTAGAGAAAAGAGTCAAGGAGGAACAAGATATGGCCTTACCAAAAAGGAAAATATCAAAGGCCAGAAGAGACAAGCGACGTACTCACTATAAATTATCTCCACCGACCTATACAACCTGTCCCCAGTGCCAGGAAGCAAAACTCCCACACGCGATATGCCTCAATTGTGGGTACTATAATGGGCAAAAGGTCCTTGAAGTAAAAGAGAAGGTGTAAGAAAAAGCTGTGAAAATTGCTATCGATGCGATGGGAGGGGATAAAGGCCCGGGAGTAATCATAGACGGAGCCATGCAGGCGGCCAGGGAACTTGGGGTGGAGGTGATTCTGGTCGGTGATCAGGATATTTTAAATAGTGAATTGACACATCATAACCTTGAGGGTCTGAAAATTTCCATACGGCATGCGCCGGAAGTCGTTGAAATGGAAGAATCAGCATCCATAGCTATCCGCAAGAAAAAAAGATCCTCCATCCGTATAGCTACCGAATTGGTAAAAACAGGAGAGGCGGAGGCCATCATCAGCGCCGGGAATACCGGTGCGGCCATGGCTACCGCCAAAATTCTTTTAGGCGCCCTGAAGGGCGTAGAACGTCCCGCCATTGCTACGCTCCTGCCTACCGTTAAAGGATTTGCCCTCTTACTGGATGTGGGGGCCAATGTTGACTGCAGGCCGCGCCATTTGCTGCAATTCGCTATCATGGGTCACATTTATTCTAAAAATATTCTTGGAGTTGAAAATCCAAAGATCGGGTTACTCAATATTGGAGAGGAAGAGAGTAAAGGCAACGAGTTAACCAAAGAGTCTTTTAAGACCCTGAAAAACGGGGGATTGAATTTTATCGGCAATGTAGAGGGGAAAGATTTGTATAATGGGGAGGTCGATGTTGTCGTATGTGACGGATTCATCGGCAATGTAGCCTTAAAAATCAGTGAAAGCGTTGCTGAAATGATATCCTCCCATTTTCAACAGGAAATAAAAAGGAAATTCCTGTGGAAGCTTGGATATCTTCTTATGCGGTCCTGCTTTAAGAATTTCAAAAAAAAGGTCGATTACGATGAATACGGAGGAGCCCCTCTTCTCGGGATCAATGGGGTTTGCATTATCTGCCATGGCCGATCAGGAGCTAAGGCGATTAAGAATGCTATAAAAGTGGCGGCAAGTTTTATCCAGTGCAATGTAAATCATCACATCCAAAGCTATCTATCCTTCCAAATAAGGGATGAAATAACTGCTAAAGGATAAACGTAATTCATAACCGGATGTGCTCCATCTATCCATCGAAACTGAATGAAAAGTGAGGAGGAATGAGATCTTCGTATATTGCAGGAACAGGCTCTTATGTTCCCGAAGAAATAATAAGCAATTTCGCTCTGGAAAAAATGATTGATACGACTGATGAATGGATACGCACTCGAACCGGCATTATCGAACGTCACATTGCTCATAAGAATGAGGCAACTTCAGATCTGGCAGTCCGGGCAGCTCAATCAGCCCTTGAGAATGCAGGCCTTGCGGCTGGCGATCTTGATTTAATTATTACGGCTACCGTAACCCCTGATATGCTCTTCCCCTCTACCGGGTGCCTTGTTCAAAAAAAAATTGAGGCTCGAAATGCTGCTGCCTTTGATGTGGCTGCAGCCTGTTCGGGCTTTCTTTACGCGCTCAAAATCGGCGACCAGTTCATCAGGAGCGGCCAATATGAAAATGTTCTCATCGTTGGTGCTGATACTCTTTCAAAGATTACTGACTGGACAGATCGTAACACCTGCATCCTTTTTGGAGACGGGGCCGGGGCAGTCATTCTCAGGGCAACGGAGAAACCCGTCGGTATCCTTTCCACCCTCCTGTATTCAGACGGGGCTATGAGTGATATGCTGTACGTACCGGCAGGAGGATCACTCCAGCCGGCCTCAGAGGAAACAGTCCACAATCGATTGCATTATATTACCATGAGGGGAAACGAACTTTTTAAGATTGCCATAAAAGCCATGACCGAG
>JBLIRT010000191.1:0-6230 GCA_049472445.1 bacterium | reverse complement strand
GTCTTTGATCATAATACCTGTTTTCAGCTTTAGTTTATCGTTATCAATTACCTTTAACAATATTTACATGATACCACATTTGCCTGAGAATTAGCTACTATTTCTTGGCTAAAAAATTACTCCTCATAAGACCAGGGGGCCAAAATTTTGTCCACAAAGGAAAGCTTTTGAAAAATAAATCTCAATGAGTCCATAAGGCAGGAACTTTCATCTCCCCTGGGCCAAAAAATTGGCCCCGGCCTGAGCAGGATCTCTCATGACCATTCCGTCTGAAAGCTGAAATGCCCTGAAAAACTCGTGGAGAGTCTGCAAAGGTGATTCGTTTTTACTCTGGTATCAAACTTGCTTACACTTATCATAATCCATAAGATAATTTTTTCTCTTTCCATTCAAATTTCGACCATACCTGCGAGCATTCCGATTTTAAATTCCGGAGGCATACATGGAGAAAAAACTCATTAAAAGTGAGTCTATCTGGATAGGCAATATAAACTATGAGATAACCTTTTTTCAAATAACCAAGTCTCCTGATCAGATCTATTATTCCTCTGAGGTAACCTTTGGAAGCTTTGATACAATCATTATCGATGATGAAGACTTGGTACAGCTGGAAAATAAAACCCGGCTCATCTTACCGGTTGCCCATCGTTCCAGGATGGTGGCCACTATGGAAGCACATCGGGGGGCCAGGTAATTGCTTGAGTGAAAGAAGAGATCCGTAAGGAGAAATGTATCCATGTTATCAAGTACCTTCGATGATCAAAATATTCAAAAGAAAAAAAGATGCTCAAAATCAATGGAACTGGAGAATCAAGGGGTTGAGAAAAAGTCCCAGGAGGAGTATGAAGAGCTTTTTAAGACGATTATCAGATCCAGGGATAATCTGCAAAGGGCCTTCGATGCCATGCAAAGTGGGATCATGGTTATTGACAAGAATTATTCCATAAGAATGATGAACTTTAGAAGTCTGTGCCTGTGTGGGGAATCCGATTTCCGGAAGGTAATTGGAAAATCCTGCTATCAGGTTTTTCAGAAAAGATCCGATCCCTGTCAGAACTGTCCGATTCAATATGCCTTTAAGACTCAAAAGATGCCACCTCCCATCGAGTGTGTCATGAAACAGAAGGGAGAAGATATCAGCTATCAGCTCCACATATTCCCCTTGATTGAGGCCGGAGAAATGAAATTAGCAGTTATCTGCCAGGGCGATTTCAATTCAGAAAGGAGAATGCGGGAGCAGCACATCAATTCAGAGAAATTGGCTGCCATGGGTATTCTCATAGGAAAGATTTGCCATGAGATAAATAACTTCCTCACCAGCATCATCGCCACGGCGAGTTTCGTGGCCGACCAGTTTGAGGATAATGAAATTTCCGACTCCATCCTGAGAGAGGGAAAAAGGATTCACAAACTGGTACAAAGCCTTACCACCTTAAGCAGGCCCCCAGCCGGTAAATTGACGCATATCAGGCTTCAGGATCTCCTCGATACAACCTTATCCCTCACCCGCAATATCGTAAATTCAATGGCCAACTGCCGGGTCGAAAAAGAATATCAACCGAACTCACCCATCATCCTCGGCGATGCTCATCAGATTGGGCAGGTCTTTTTAAACCTCATGATCAATGCTGCCCAGGCCATGCAATCACAGCAAAGTAAGGGCGTACTCACTTTAGGCACCAGGATAAGCCCTGACGGAGAGTACGCGATTGGCTTCCTTAAGGATAACGGCTGCGGTATTGCTGAAGAGGACAAGCCCAGAATATTTGATCCCTTCTTTACAACAAAGGTTGAAGGAACCGGCCTTGGTTTATCAGTCGTCAAGGATATTGTTGAAAAGCATCATGGCTTGATTGAGTTTCATAGTACGATAAATCAGGGAACTACCTTTGAGATCTTTCTGCCCCTTGCTGAATAGCAATTTTTTCTTTACTATCCATCCCAAAGAGGGTTTAATAAGGTAAGGCGCTATCCGGCTGCTCATGAAGCGCGCAGGATACTTATTCATTTTCCAGAGGAGGTATCATCATGGAAATAACAATGAGAAAGAACCTGCCGGTTGTCCTGATTGTTGAGGATAATGAAGCCACGCGGGACACTCTGGAAGCCATTTTAAAGAAAAATTATCGGGTGATCAAAGCTCCTGATGGGGAAACCGCCCTTGACCTGGTGCAAAGCACCCAGATAAATCTGATTCTCTTGGATATTATGCTGCCCGGCCTAAACGGCCTTGAGGTGCTGGAGGCCATAAAGGATCGATCTGAAGAGATAGAGGTCATTGTGATCACGATGGTCAAGGAGATTGGTACGGCAGTCAGGGCCATGAAGCTGGGGGCCTATGATTACATTACCAAAGACTTTGATTATGATCATGTTTTGAATCTGGTAGCCAGAGCCTTGGAAAAGCAGAATGACAAGAAGAGGTTATTATACTTTCGATCGGAAATGGATCAGTTCCTCCGGATAGATTTTATCTTTGGTACGACGGAAAGAATGAGGGAAATCCGCTCGATTGTCCAAAAGGTTTCAAAGCTTCCGACCACCATACTGATCACCGGCGAAAGCGGCACGGGAAAAGAAATAGTAGCCAAAATGATCTATCAGCAATACCATGATTCGACTATTCCTTTTGTCACTGTTAACCTGCCGTCCATTCCCAGGGAACTGGTTGAAAGTACCCTTTTCGGACACGAGAAGGGAGCCTTTACCGGTGCCCACAAGCAGCATATCGGCAAATTTGAATTGGCTGATAAGGGGATTCTTTTCCTGGATGAGATTTCAGAACTTACTCTGGATGTCCAGGCCAAGCTCTTGCGCGCCATTCAGGAGAGCGAGCTTGAGAGAGTTGGCAGTAATAAGACCATTAAGGTAGACATTCGATATATTGCTGCCACTAACAAAGACTTGAAAGCGGCAGTAAAGCGGGGGTCCTTCAGGGAGGATCTCTTCTATCGTCTCAATGTTATCCCGATCCATCTCCCTCCCTTGCGGGAGCGGATCCAGGATGTACCTGAATTAGCTGATTTTTTTATAAAAAAATATGCCACCAGATTCGGAAAACCCGTAAAAGGACTTGCTGATTCCGCTCGTAAGGTATTGATGAGCTATCATTGGCCCGGAAATATCAGAGAACTGAAAAATCTCATGGAAAGACTGGTAGCCGTCAGCGAGAAGGAAATCATTTCTTCAGAGGACATTCCTGTGGAGTACTCTATTTCTGACTTGATTCCTCACGGTCAGCAGCCACAGGGAGACTTGTTAAAAAGAACCTGTGAGTCCTTCGAGCGGAATTTTATTCTGAAGGTTCTGGAGATGATGGCCTGGAACCGCAAGGAAACTGCCAGAACCTTAGGCATTCCCCTGAGTACCCTCAAGTATAAGATGAAGCAGCTCAACATTTATGACATCATAAAGACCTGCTCATGATATGAAGCATATACCGGTTGGCCGTTTATCAACGAAATTGGTTCTCCTCTTAATCTTTTCCGCCCTGATACCCCTTCTCACCTATGGAGTGCTCTCCATCATTACCTCCAGAAATGCCTATTTTCAATCCGCCGAGGAAGGAAATATGAGGGTGGCTGTCGGAACAGCCAGGCAGATTGAGCTTTACGTGGAAAATAACCGGGCCATCCTGCAGGGACTGGCTAATAACATCAATCGGATTTATCTTAACCGGTGGCAGAAAGAGGTTGTGATCAAAAACTATGTTATGAATTCTGAGGGATTCAGGGAGATTTCTATTCTTGACCATACCGGCAGGGAAATAGCCACAAGTCGAATAGACGAGCAATTATTCGATAGATCCGGCGATGAAGCCTTTCAGGCAGCCTTCAAGGGGGACTCCTATTTCTCCACGGTTTTTATCTCGGACGATCTGGTCCCTTCCATGATCATTGCCCTGCCCATCAAAGGGGCAACTGGTATTGATGGGGTTATAACAGGAATGATTGATCTTAGCGCCATGTGGGAGATTGTCGACAGCATCAAGGTTGGGAACAAGGGGGTTGCCCTGGTTGTTTCACAATCCGGTTTGCTCCTGGCCCATGGAGATCACGATCGAAAAACAGAGGTTTTCAAGCAAAAAACCTTGCAGGATTTTGAGATTGTCAAATCGGTTCTGAAAGGTAAGATGGCCACCCTGACCTATCGGAACGGGGCTGGTATTCACGTTCTGGGGGTTGGCTGTCCCTTACCTTTGCTCGGATGGGGAGTGATTATTGAGCAGCCGACCAAAGAGGCCTTTCAGGCCGCTGTCAAAATGACCCGGCTGCTATCGATCCTGATGATCATGTTCCTGATGCTTATGGTTATCATCGGTGTGGCCGGAGGAAGGCATATAACCAGGCCTATTCGTGAACTCATTGAGGCCACCAGGTCTATTGCCGCCGGGGATCTCTCCCGAAGGATAAAAGTCTCTTCCGGGGATGAACTGGAGGAACTATCCGATTCTTTTAATCTCATGGCTGAAAATCTGGATAAGCTCCAGGAGGAAATTCGCCTCAATGAACGACTATCCACCTTTGCCAGAATAGCCGCCGGTTTGGTTCACGATCTGAAACACCCCATCAAAAATATTGAAAACTGCAGCAGGCTTATCATGCGGCTTTACCAGGATGAAGAGTATCGGGAGAATTTTCATAAGACGGTGGTGAGAGAGTTCAGCAATATCAACCGGTTTTTAGACGATCTTCATAGTCTTACTCATCCGTCTCCCATCGCACTCATAGAATTACGCCTTGAGACTACCCTTGATGAGATCATGAATCTTTATGAAACCGAGGCTGGACGAAAGAGCATTCACATGAAGTTCACCTCTCAAGACTCGAATGTAAAAATTATGGCTGATAAGTTTCTCTTTGAACGTATCATCAAGAACCTGATAACCAATGCCATCGAGGCCATGCCCCAGGGCGGTCTCTTATCAGTAGAGTTGGCCAGGGAGACCTTAAACCAACCACAAGACCAGGCCAGAATAACCATAAGAGATACCGGCGTCGGCATTTCAGGAGAGGAACTCCCCCATATTTTTACCGGATTTTCCACCAGCAAAAGGAAGGGATTGGGGCTGGGATTGGCCATAACCAAGAAAAATGTCTCGGAACTTGGAGGTATTATAAGGGTAGAAAGTGAAGAGGGGAAGGGCAGTACCTTTACCCTGATCTTTCCCTCACGTTCGTGAAATGAGAAGCCTGGGCACGCCTAAAGATTGACAAAAGGCACACATTGTAGTAATTTTATAGTATGAAAGTTTTCCGATGGAATAACGAGAAGAATGAATGGTTAAGAGAAAATAGAGGAGTATGTTTTGAAGAGGTCGTCATCTTCATGGAACGGGAAAATGTTCTCGAAATAGTTGAACATCCAAATCAAGATAAGTATGCGGGTCAAAAAATTGCAATAATAAGAATTGATGATTACGTATATCTCGTTCCTTACAAGCAGGAAGGTGAAGAGATATTTTTAAAAACTATCATCCCCAGTAGAAAAACTACAAAGAAATATGAGAGGTTTAAAAATGAAAAAGATGATTTTGGATGAGGAAGAGAAAGATATATTAAAATCATATGAACATGGAGAATGGCAGCCTGTGAAAAGTCAAAAACAGGAAGCAAAGAAACTTCGTGAATATGCGAGGAATACACTTCAAAAAGATAGGAGAGTAAATATCCGGATGTCATCAAAAGATCTGGATCAAGTAAAAGTAATTGCTGCCCAGGAGGGCATTCCTTATCAAACGCTCATATCCAGCATTATTCATAAATATGTATCCGGATATTTAGTTGAAAAGAAGAGGGCTTAACAACAGTAGCTTGTTTGCAAAAAAATTATATTATGCAAAAGGAGGTTTTTCGGCTCTAAGTGCGGTTTCCTGGTAAGGATCAAAGCCTGAGGGCCATGGTATTATCCTTATGTATTTCAACTTCCGTTCCAAGCTTTTTACCCTCCCGGTTCAACATATCTCTTAGCCAGAGTGCATCTTTTCTCGAGGCCCGGTTCACCCTGAAGTTTTTCGTTCGGGTTGGCGTAAGGTGCAGGGAAAAGAGCTTGCCGTTCAATGGATTTACCCTTGGAAAATACATGAGACTCACATCACTCCTGAAAGACTCATAACCGGGAATACCTTCGTAGTCATTGAGAAAATCACCACAGCCATAGAGTATGAGTTTATCCTTATAAACCTCCAGTCCCAGGACATGGTGAGAGGAATGTCCATGGATAAGATCAAC
>JBLIRT010000190.1:0-6001 GCA_049472445.1 bacterium | reverse complement strand
AGATACGTATAGGAGGCCATGCTTTCCAGGAGCTGTATAGCTTTCTGAAAGTGGACAGGCTCGCAGATAACTTCCCATAAGTAATACTGAGAAATGGAGGGGAGGATATGTGCCCGTGAGCATGAAATATACATTACCTTTGGCCTTTGGGCCTCAAGAACCTTAGCCTGTTCAACGACAGCGGTTAAGGCCTCCTCAAAGGACAACACTCCGGCTACAGCAGCGGCCGCAAATCCACCCAGGCTTGAATCCAGCACATGGGTCGGCTCGATGCCCATGTCCATGACGGTCCGGGCCAGGGCATATTCCACCAGAAAGATGGCCGGATGAGTGTATAAGGTACGATCAAACCGGTCACTTTTTCTGAAGGGATCGTTATACAACTGCTCAAGGACTGATAATCCTATGAGATCGGAGGCCAGGCCGTCTCCCATGAGCATCCATTTTCGAAAACCCGGATGGCGCTCATAAAGCTCCCTTCCCATCTGATAATAGTGCGAGCCCTGGCCTGAAAACAGAAAGACGACTTGATCCGACATGAGACCTATTCTCCCTCAAACATGAGAATGAATAGAAGTTTCCAGCAGCCATTCGGCCATGGGCTTCAGCAGGCGGTCCGGCTGATAGACTATTCTCCCCTGTAAGAGCCGGGTATAACAATCCATCATTGAATTACCGGCACTCCCGAAGTGATCTATACCGGGAATGGTTAACCCTTTCACTCTCAGACCTGCCTCTTTGGCTGCCTTGAGAATGGAGTGAATATCCTGCTGATTTGAGAGAGCATCATGCTCCCCCCGCAGAGCAAGGATGCGGAAGGCGCATTTTTCATACGCTGCCTCAATATTGGTGCGAGCCAGTTGCCGCCAGAAGGAAATAATTTTGGCATTGAAGTACTTTCCAGTCAGGCCAAAGTCTTTCAGGGCAGGAAAGCTCTGGAGCAGGTCTTCACCAGTCATATCGGTAGCAGCCAGAAGACCCCAGAGGAGACAGCAGAGGTTCTGGAGGGGTATGATTTGCTCTTTCGGGGTTCGTCGCATCCTGGCTTGAACCAGAAAATTATCCAGGGCATAACTGATCCAGGACCGGGCCAGGCTTCCCCAGAGACACACCCGCTTCACTCTTGGCTTCCCAGCAGCCACCAAGGGTATCATGACACCGCCAAGGCCCAGGCCAATCAGCCGTAAATCTCTCGGATGACAACGGGGATGATGAGCCAGCGCCTCGAGCGCCATTCCGGCATCAGCAACTTCAGTAAGAAAGTCCACCTCGGCATACATCTCTCCCTCACTGTCACCTACCCCACGCTGATCGTAGCGCATGACCAGTGCCCCCTCTCGAGCCAGGGTCTGGGCAAGGTCGCGAACAAGATGGACCAGGTTGGGCTGGTCACACGGAACTCCGCCCAGTCCCGGCAGGATGAGTATGCCCGGCAGGGATTGATTTTTTCGTCCGTCTTTACCGGAAGGATAGGTAAAGAGAGATCTGAGACGGATCTTGTGATTTGAAAACTCTCCGTATTCATTCACATTCCCCTCCTCCGGCTCTTCAAGAGCTGCTGAAGAAGGGAAGAAGGAGACACTGATCTGCCGGCCCTGCCGTTCTACCTGGAGATGAACCTCTTCCCCCGGCTTCAGATCTTTCTGCCAGATAAAGAGGTCCACGGCCTCAGTAATTCTCTTACCATTGACGGCCATCAGCCGATCCATTGGCTGGAGAACTGTTGAGGCTATGGGTGCATCAGGATCAAGGCCTTGAATGATCAATCCTTCAGGTGTAGGGGCCACATACAGGCCCAGAAATAACCGGCGTGGTAAAGAAACCGGTTTCATTGGTGAATCACCGCTTGCGGACATAATCATGGCCTCCCTGGCTTTTCCGCCGGTTGTCAATTCTTTTTTACCCTATGGTTCGTTTAAGCCGAAAGGCTCTGGCCGACGATATCTGATACCTTGATCTCCGGATGGCGGTACCTTTTCCGACCGGGGGTCTTCTTCCCATATTCAATAGCCTCCAGCGGGCACCAATGCAGACAGGCCAGGCATTGCTGACAATGGTGCTGCCACTCCGGTTTTCCCTCTTTCATTTCAATGTTATCTACCGGGCAGACCTTGGCACAAACCGCGCAGCCATCACATTTTTCGTTCACCCAGAAGCCTTTATCCATGTAGGTGATTTTGGGAGAACAGACCTGATAGATAAAATTTGAAAAGAGTAAATTGGCCAGGAAAAAGCTTGATTCAATCCTGGCCACCTTTCCTGCCCTGATGATTTCCGCTATGGACTCAAGCCTCTTTTTCCCCCTCGAGAAGAGTTTCTCCTGCTTCTCTTCCGGAAGTGCTCCATACATCGGCGTATAATTCCCCGGCATATGGATGCCATAGCCTGCTGAAAGGCTCAGACCTCTTTGCTTGAGGAGCCTGTTGAGCTGCTTCAGGGTGGCAGCTGGAAAGCCGCCATAGGTAACGATGCCGAAGAGGTAAGAGCCTGGATCCACGATCAGCTTCTTCGTAAAATCCTGAACAATGAGCGGCAACCCCCACATATAGACGGGGCAGACAATGCCGATCCGATCGGCAGAAGCTGAAACAGAAGCCCTTTCGACCGATCCGGCTATGGGAACAAGTTCCGTTGAATCCAGCTGCTGGGCCAGATCTCTGGCTATTTTCAGGGAGTTTCCCGTCCCGGTAAAGTAATAGATAAGAGTTTTCATCTTCTTTCCCCCCATTCAGGCAAGAGGAAAATCCATGCTCACCCGAAAGGTTTAAAACCATGCCTTGCCCACTCAGGATGGGGCGCGTCTTTTACATGGAGCCTTCCTTCCTCTACAGGCGGCCTTACATGAAATCTGCATAGAGCGACCCGATGGGAATACCCGCTCTTGTTTCTCCCCGGTACTTATCCTCTATTCCTTTCATGCCGTCCTTCAAGGTACGTGAACCAATCCCTGAGAGGTCTGATACATAAGCCTCCAGGTAAGCTGAGAGATCATCCGCTATTTTAATATACTCCCCATCGAGCGGATGAAAGCTGTTCTCATTAAAGTTTTCATTTATTTCCTTACTGGAAACAATCCTGGTTTTACCGGACAATTGAATTTTACCCTTAAACTCATCTTTCGTAAAGTATTTGATCTCTTTCTTCCAGTCTTCTGGAAGGAGAGGGAATAGTTCCTCCTCAGCCAGTTCATCCTCGATCTTGCTGATGACTTCGGGCATACCTTCGACGGCTCGTTTAATGGGTGATAAGATATCCCTGGTCACTACTTCAGGCAGGTCGTGGAAGAGGGCCCCAAAGAAATTGTTGTAGACCCGCTTCGAGCAGGCATTGACCTGTTTTGAAAACAGGAAGGTGAATATGGCTACCATGAGCATATGGCCGAGAACTGATGTCCTTGGCAGGCGCGGGGTCTGACTCCACCTGATCTGAAACCTCAATTGACCGCACAGGTCAATGAAGTTTGAAATATTTTCCTTACACATGATGCGGCGCATCCCTGCCAGTTCGAGGTACGGCTCGATATTGTTATGCATATTCCTGTCTATCTCTTTCATTTGATACCCGTTCGGATGGGCCTGCCAGAGGATCTGAAATTCCCAAAAGCTCGAATAGGTATGCGATGCACCCAGAATTTTTCGTACCAGATCATGATCGTCATCTTCGCCAGCGAATAAATACTCTTTCAAATGCTCCTTGATCTGCCCGGGCAGGCCGTCCAGCAAGGGTTCCAACTGTTTATAAACCCAGGTATTAAACTCCCGGAATACTTCAGGATGGGAAAGCTTTATCCTCCGGTAAACCGGAGATTTAATGTCAGAGGTGACCACCCGGCGGAGAAGCTCGAAGATGCCGCCCTCGATAATTCTCTCCCACTGAACCTCTCTCTTTTCCTGCTCCTCGTATTTTCCCAGGCAATAGGCAATGATCATCTTATGGGCGTGTTTATCCATTTCGGTCAGTTCAACCGGCCGAATCTTATCATTCCACCTTTGTATGGAAAAGGCTTCAAAGATTTTCAGGGCTAAGGATTTACGGAGCATTGATCGTCCTCCTTGACTGCATCATACTATATCCTTGTTTTCTCAAATGATATATGAACCTCCCCTGAAAAACAAGCAAAATCCTTGGGGTCAGGTCTTGAATCTTGAAAATCTTTGGAGTCAGGCCTTGAATCTCGAATTCGGATATCTTGTAACCTTTTCCTCTGTATGATGTATCTATAAAGAGGGGGGAGTATTTTCCCTGGGGAAGGGGGTGATCAAAACCAGAATTTATTCAAAATCCTCTGTTTTCACATCATGTATCATTCACTCTTTGTTCTGAAGGGAAATTTTGAAGGAAAGCTGAAATGAAAAAAATTCTATCGGTTACTATCTGTTTCGTTCTCTCACTTACTTTTGGTACTCTATCCTTATCGTATGGCGAGACTCCTGGAAATTGCGTGACAGTCGCTTTCCACCTTGTTGAAGCTGTCACCTCAGTCCCGGTCGATTGTTTCAGAAAACCGGCGGATCAGGACCTGTTGATCAAGAAGGCAGGGATCGTTTACTCCCGGGTCTGTTATGGGCTCTATGCCGACGCCATGGACAAGCTGACCAATGACATTTGGGAAAAGGTTGATGGCTGCAGCGAATATGGCGACTTTGAGGAAAATGATTGGATTCAGGACTGCCGGTGCCAGGAAGATGTATACAATTCAGCCTCAGACCTCCTGGACTGCCTCAGATACCTGATATACGGCCTGGACTGCCAGGAATAGAAGGCCAGATTCCGGTCGAAATAAAAAGCAATAAGCCAAAAAGAAGGTATCCCGCCTTTATAGATTAATCGGCTGGCCCCGTGTAAAAGAGACAGGGGGGATTTTCCGGCCAGTGGTGTAGCTGTCCCCAGCAGCCACCACATATGGAAAAGAGACAGGGAGGATTTCCTCCCTGTTTCTTTTTATGAATACCTCTTTCAGTGATGAGATCAAGGACGTGTATCGTTTCCTGAAAAATCGCGGCCTTGTCCCTTGAGAGTTCCTCTTTTGAACAGGCTGTATCCCCTCCCGATTTCCTCCTTGAATTTTTCCCTCCATCTGCTATACTGAGTTTTCTGCTGATAATGTGCATCAGATGTCAATTTTTACGTACCTATCCGAAAACCTTGCTTTGAGGCTGTGGCTCTGTCTGCTGCCAGATGTTTTCGGATAAGCTCTAGCTGAGGGTTTTATTTTTCATGGCTGTTACCTATCAGGATCTGCGGAAAAAGATAAACCTGGGCAAGCGGGAATTGGGAGAGATAGAAAAGTATCTCAAGGAAGGTGAAGCTTTAGAAAAAGAGATAGAGAAAAATGCCTACCAGGTGGAAGACAAGCTCAGGAAAATCGAATTACGGATAGCCAGGTTGAAGGAGTTGGAAGACCTCCACGCCAGCCTGGCCAACCTGAAGGAATTTATCAGAGACAGACAAAAACTTCTGGAACAGCCCAAGCAAAGGCTGAAGCTTTACCTGGGCTCAGAGCTTGACCGCGCCTTTAAGGAAAAGGGCTGGCCCGTACAGGGCAATCTTCCGGAATTAAAGGTCGGCCTCCTGACCCTTGAGTTTCTTCTCTCAGAGGGCCAGGTGAAAATATGGTACGGCCCCAAGATAGAGTTGATGGACCGGACTGAACTGGTCATCGACGGGATAGTCAACATGGTCACGGCCATCTTTGAAGGCTTCGATAAGGCCAGTTTCCAGGATGAGGAGGATTTTCTGAAACTTCTCTTTGATTCCTATCATGCCCTTATCAAGAGGGATGGGCAGGAGTCAGGGACCGGCATTCCAATCATCTCCTGGCTCGGAGAAATAGCCTGGAGCAAGCAGGACAGGAAATTTCTGGCCGATCCCCGCCGCGAGCACTTCGCGGCAGAAGAACAGGCCGTCCATTCCCGGAAGGCTGTGATCGACAAAGGCCAGATCGAAACCGACCGGGCTTGCGGCGGAGATACGCGACAGCGCCTCCTCGCCGCTGCGGCAG
>JBLIRT010000019.1:0-28832 GCA_049472445.1 bacterium | reverse complement strand
CGGCCATCTCGCGAAGATTCCCCGCGTGACCGCCCGGGTTTCGGGCCGCCCAGTCGCCCCAGTAGACGCCGACGATACTGGCTGCCTTGAGCAGCACGAGATTCGCCGGGAATTCCGGGATGGCGCCGCTCGTAAAACCGATGACCAGGTAATGTACCTTGATCTTTCGGTCGAGAAAGAAGGGGGCCATGAAAAGAGAGACGCTCTCAAGGTATCGCGAGGCCATCCGAATCTGTATCGATATATTGAGGCTGTAATCCCGAAAGGCACCTATATGCAAATAGGCCAGGACGTGAACCAGATCAAAAATCCCTACAAAGAGATAGGCCATGCCCAGGAACAGGAAACAGCCGTTATCCTGAAAGCGGCGTGAGTTCCAGGTCATCATGAAGATGCCACCGGCCACCAGAACACCGAACAGCTGGGTGAGACTGTGGAAAGGCAGATCGATGAAAAGGCCGGCCACATACAATCCGGAAAGGATGAGAGCGCCGGCCAGAATGGCCGTGTACTTATTGAGAGTAGCCATAAGTTTTGCCATACCTCCCTCTTTCTCCCAATGCGGGCAGGGCTGGTCCAGGCGGCCGAAACATGGTGGCCGGACCGGAACAGCTCATCTGGATAGGGAACATAAGTTTAGCATATCGAAAAAATATGAATAAAAGAGGTATTAATTAATTGAATAATAAAACATTTCAATGTATTATACGACATCCTTAAAAAAAGGAAAAGGGGAAAATGAGCCCGGCAGATGTTCCCCACCCTTCCTATCCTGGTTGGAGAGAGGGTGGGGAATATCTGTGAGCCTTGGAAGGCAGGATGGATAATTCGACAGGGTGCAGGTAGGGAAAATTTTCCCGAAAGCTCGATGTGATGAACAGGAGAATCATTCATTCATAACGGGATCAGTACCTTATTTTGGGAGGAGAGAAGGGAAAGATGAAGAGGATTTTCAGTACCTTGTGCACCATAGTGTTTTTCTTCTGGCTGTCCTGTGTGCCTCTTTGGCCATGTACCACGAAAGCCCTGGCTGATGAAAGGGCCAGGAGCGGCCAGGCCTTTATGCCACCCAATGAGGCGAGTATCATCTTGACCTTACGCTCGAAGGGGATCATTCCCGAGGGATCGACGGAGGTTGAAGCCAAGGAGATTTACATACATTATATGATGGGAAAAATGGGCCGGGGCCCTGAAGATAAACCGCACTCCCTCGGCTTAAAACACCTCATGAGGGGAGAGAAGAGTGGTACAATCAAATGCCGCCACGGACATCAGCAGTCGCCCGGGGAGGCCAAAGTTGATCATATCCTGGTTCTGCTGGTCGAGTTCGCCGGTAAGGATGGCTCCCATACAGGGCCGCTGCACAATGGCCTGCCGAAGCCGGACCGGCAGTACAACACCATTGACTTCTGGGTGGAAGATTTCAATAAAGAGCATTATGAAGGTATGCTCTTTGATACAGCTCCGGGTGCTCTTTCCATGGCCAACTATTACCTGGAACAGTCAAACGGAATCTACATCGTGGACGGTCAGGCTTACGGCTGGATACCCTTAGGACATTCGGAATGGTATTATGGGGCGGACGATGCCAAGGGAGGAATTGACAATCTCAACGGGCCGGTCTTCCGGCTGGTCCGGGATGCCGTCGTTGCGGCCGGCAATTCCATCCCATGGGCTGACTATGATACGGAAGATCCTTACGATCTGGATGGGGACGGCCTCTATGAAGAGCCTGACGGATACATTGATCACCTCATGGTTATTCATGCCGGGGCCGGTCAGGAAGCCGGCGGCGGCGAGCAGGGTGATGATGCTATCTGGTCCCACAGTTGGTGGGTTGATTACGGCACCCATGGGCCAGGCTTCGGCGGAATTCCCACCAGCCATCCGGGGGTGTGGGTAAGCGCCTACACGGTAGAGCCGGAGGATGGTACCATCGGGGTTTTCTGCCATGAATTCGCTCATGATCTCGGGCTGCCCGATGAATATGATACCTCCTTCAGCGGCCAGGCGTCTACCGGTTTCTGGTCCCTCATGTCCTCGGGAGCCTGGCTGGGCCTTTCAGGGAAACCTCTGGGCACGTGCCCGGCTCACCTCAGCATCTGGGCCAAATATACCCTTGGCTGGGTAGATCCTGTTACGGTTAATCCCGGTGAGAGGAAAGAGAATATCCTGCTCAGACCGGTTGAAAAGCAGGGATCTCCCACAACCAAGGCTTTTAAGGTCAATCTGCCTGACCTTCTTTATTCCTTTGAGGTGAATGAGCCTCACAGCGGAAACAGGGAATGGTACTCCGGCAAGGGAAATGAGCTTAATCATACCCTCACTCGTGTTTTTCATCTTCCTGGTCAGGCAGCCTTGCACTTCTGGACCTGGTACGATATTGAAGAAGACTGGGATTTCGGCTATATAGAAATTTCCCAGGATAATGAAAAGACCTGGCAGACCCTTGGGGGAAATATTACCCGGCCGGCCGATCCTGATAGTCAGAATCCCGATTATCACCTTACCGGCAAAAGCAGGGGATGGATACGGGCTTCCTTTGACCTGGCCTCCTATAGCGGCCTGGTTTCTCTTCGCTTCAGGTACTGGACCGATTCCGGGGTGCAGGGGGCGGGGTGGACTGTTGATGATTTTGAAATAGTGGATGGGGCCGGGAAAACGGTTTTCTTTGATGATATGGAGTCCGGTCCCGGGGACTGGATCGCCTCGGGATGGCATCTCTTCAGCGGCTCAGGGAGCGGGCGGGCTTCTCGTTATTACCTGGCCGAATGGCGACTGCCCTTTGGTTTCGATGCCAGTATGGACAGTTGGCACAACGTGACCGATACCACCTCTCCCTATAAACTGGTAGAGGGGATCTCAGCCAATTCAGGCATGCTGCTCTGGTACAGGAATGGAGAATTTGATGACAACTGGGTGGGTCTCCACCCCTGGGCAGGATTCCTGCTGGTCGTAGATGCTCATCCCAAGCTCGTCCTGGCCGATAACACCACTTGGTTAGCCAATTGGCTCTTTGCGCCCCGTTTCCCGAATTTACTCTTCCCTTTTCCCAATATGGATTTGCCCTTGAGCACTCAGCTCCAGATCGTCGATGCCCCTTTCGGATTGAAGAAGACCAGGGGCGACGAGGTGACAGCCTGGTTCGGCATACCGATTTCCTCCCGGATACCGGTGCTGCCGGCAGTGTCTCTTTTTGATGATGCCGCACCGTACACGGATGCCATCTGGGCACCATGGTTCGAGTCGGAGCCTTACGGAGCTTATATTCGAAGCTCCATCAGCAGTGCGGATACTCCCACCTACGGACTCAAGATAAAGGTGATGAAGGAAAGTCCCTGCCTGGGTGCTCTGGTCACGGTTGATTTCACCGGGTTCAGCCCCTGAGGCTTTAAAGCCTGGCCCGGTAACTTCATTCATGCCTTGATGATGATCATCATCACCACCAAGCCCTTGGTACCTGATGTCAAGGTCTTTTTTCTAACCGGCCGGTTCGAATTTCCTTCTTTTTTCGTTCCATAGCCCTAATAAGAGTAGTAGTGTTTTCCTGAACACTCCGATTAGAGTGTAGTTGGAGTGCTAAAGGAGTGTAATTAGAATGCTGAGGGTTATGGCCATATTCGAGATAATAGGGAAGAGACAGGACCATGATCATCAGCAGGCAACATGAAACACGTGGGCCGATGATGCGGCCCAAAGGGCCATGAAAATAATATCAGACAGGAGAATACCTATATGGAGATAGAAAAAATCACTCTTATCGGCGGCCTGGGGAAAAACGGTCAGAGGGATCTGGTGGAAAAGGTGACCCTTCACATGGGTGATGTGGTCAGTATCGTAGGGCCGACGGGTTCGGGTAAAACCACGTTTATTAATGATATTGCGCTGTTCGCCAATGTTAACACCCCCTCTCAGCGGAGGGTATTCATAAATGATCAGATTCCATCGGATGATTACCTGGGAGATCCGTCAAAGAACCCGATTGCTCTCATTACTCAGCATACCAATTTCCTTTCGGATCTGCCGGTTCAGCAGTTTCTTGATATTCACGCCCGAATCCGGAAGACCGGATCAAGTTCCGTTATTGTTGAGGAGACGGTGGAATTTGCCAATCTGCTGACCGGAGAGCCTATCATCCTGGGCAGCGCCATGACCGAGTTATCAGGAGGACAGACGCGGGCACTGCTTATAGCCGACGCGGTCATCATTGGTAACTCGCCCATTATTTTACTTGATGAGATAGAGAATGCCGGTATTCACAGGACCAGGGCTCTGGAGCTTTTAAAGAAATACCGCAAGATCTTTATTTTTGTTACCCATGACCCGCGGATTACTCTTCTGTCCGACTTCAGGATCGTCATGAAGGGCGGGGCCATGCAGGATCTCATCACCACTGAAGAAGAGGAGAGACGGGTAGCTGAAGAGATCAAGAAGCTGGATGACCTCCTCCTTGGTTTTCGAACGCAAATAAGGGACGGAGGCCGTCTGGAAGAGAGGGATCTGATTGAAAGATTACGTTCATTGGGATATCTGGCCGGCTCCTTTCCGGCCTAGCCCTTCTTCTGTGAGTGAAGGACCAATTCAAGGGCCAAACGGCCCATAGTCCGGAGTGAACCATGAAATCTATGGGAAGATAGACAAGAAGAACTATTATGTATGAGGAGAATGGTATGAAGGTTATCATATGTGCAGGACCGCCAACAAGCGGCAAGACCACCGTCCTGAAGCAGACGGTGAAGAGACTCCTGGCCAGGGGATATAAGCTGGCCTATCTGAAGATCGATGTCCAGTTCGCTGACGAGGATGAGATGTTTCATCGTGAGTACGGCCTGCCCGCCAGGAAGGTTTATTCAGGAGATCTGTGCCCGGATCACTGCAATGTGGTGGTGCTGGGAGATGCTATAAAATGGGCGGAGGAAGAGAAGGTCCAGATGCTTCTGGTGGAGACGGCGGGATTGTGTCTGAGGTGCTCGCCGTATCTGGAGAGTTCCCTGGGTATGGTTATCCTGGAGTCGACCAGCGGAGTGAACCTGCCCCGCAAGATCGGACCGATGCTGTCGCTGGCCGATCTGGCCGTAGTTACCAAAATTGACCTGGTTTCTCAGGCTGAGCGGGAGGTATTCAGGGCCAACATTCATGAGACAACAGGTGTGGCCGTGATTGAAACCGATGCCCTGCATGGTATTAACATCGACCACATCGTCAGGAGGATAGAGGGCATGGGCGAATTGGAGGAGCCTACCTTCCTCCGGGGTAATCCCCCGGTTGGTACCTGCACCATTTGCGTAGGTAAGAAGGATATCGGTCGGGAAGCCCATTTTGGTGTGGTCAGACCTCTGGAATCAGATATATTTTATCGGGGAGAATGAACATGCAAAAATATAACCTTATGGAAGATTCGGTCAAAACATTGCCTGGTAAAAATTGTGGCTTATGCGGAGTGAAAACCTGTGAGGAACTGGCAATGGTCATAGCCAAAGATCCGGAGGCCGTCAAAAGATGCGTTTTCATGGAAGGATCAAAGGTGCAGCCGTCTGAGAAGTCCCTGGTTGAGGAAGGTATAACCTGGCAGGATAATCTTGGCCGGGAGTATGATTTTATCCTGGATAAATTTCCGGGGGAAGCAGGACCGAGAGAGACTATCATCCTGTTTAATCCGACCAATGTGGAAAAGCTTGGCCTGAAGAAGGGCGATGTTCTCTACGGCCGTCCCGGATGGATTTCCTGCGGATGCCCGGTCAGCCATGTCGGGGTTGTGGTCGAGGAGCCGGATTATTTCAACGGCACCATCGTCTGGTGTGTGGTGGGGCCTCTCCTGGCCAGGGAGAAGGGAATCAATATCGGCTATTACAACACCACTGCTTATGAGGGTCTGGTCAAGTACTCACGGGTTGACCTTCAGATAGGCAGGCGGTATTATTTTCAGCCGAGATATTGCATGCTCCAGTGGCGGCACTGCGGTTTGATCAATACCATTGGCCGGACCGGGGACGGCCGGCGGGTGCGGATCGAGGGCTTGTGGATCGGTTAAGTACAGATTTTATGGTTGTAAGAAGATCAGCCATGGAATAGGGCTTTTGAAGAAATCGATATCCCTTTTCCTGAATGAGAGGCCACTGTAATTTTTTATCAGTGTAACCACTGCTTAACAAGACGAGGAGGCTCGGTTTGCGGGAGAGAAGATGCTCGATTAATTCCAAGCCTGTTAAATCCGGCAGCACCACATCGCTGAAAATCATCTGGATGTTTCCCTCCTCCGCCTCAAAGACGTCAATGGCTTCCCTGGCATTGGCCGTATCAAAGACAACATAGCCGTGATCACGAAGCACCCTCAGGCCGAAGTTTCGCACACTTTCCTCATCCTCGACCAGCAGAATCCTTTCGCCGCTTCCCTGAAGCTCTTCCACTGAAAGGGCCATATCTTCTTTAGGAACCGGCAGCTTTCCTGACCCGGCCGGCAGATAAATCCTGAAGCTGGAGCCCTGGCCGGGCTCGCTTTCAACCTGTATATCACCCTGATGCTGCTTGACAATACCGTAAGCCACTGATAAACCAAGACCTGTGCCGTAGCCGGCTTCTTTGGTGGTGAAAAAGGGCTCGAAAATCTTCCGGACCGTTTTCTGACCCATGCCTGTGCCTGAGTCTGAAATGGTCAAACAGATACCCTTGCCTGAGGGGAGGTCAAGGTCGGCAGGTAATGACCGAAGGTCCAGATTTTCTGTTTTTATGGCTATTCGCCCTCCTCCGGGCAGGGCATCTCTGGCGTTGACTACGATATTCATGATATCCTGCTGAATATTTCCCTCATCAGCATAAACTGTCCAGGAGATCAGGCTCAAGATCAAGATCAATGGTAATATCCTCACCAATGAGACGATCCATCATGGAGAATAAATTATGAATGGTCGTGTTGATATTGAGCGGACTCGGTGACATAGGCTGCTTGCGGCTGAAGAGCAGCAACTGGCGGGTCAGATTGGCTGCACTGCAGGCGGCGGAGCAGATTTGCTTCAAATCCATGTATAAAGGATCGGTCTCCATGATTTCCAGCATGAGCAGGCTGGCATACCCCTGAATAGTAGTTAATATATTATTGAAGTCATGGGCAATTCCGCCGGCCAGGACGCCGATGGCTTCCATCTTTTGGGCTTGGCAAAGCTGAGCCTGGATCTTATCTTTCTCCAACTCGGCCTGCTTGCGCTCGGAAATATCCCTGGCGATGGATAAAGCAGTGGGTTTCCCCTGTAAATCAAAAAGATGGGTATTAACTTCGACGGGAAGTTTCCGGCCGTTTTGAGCAATAAGTATCGTTTCAAACATAACATGTTTTTCAGTAAAAAGCCTTTCCATGGTCGAGTCTCTTTCGTTACCCTGCAATCGGATGTCGATAATGTCCAGAGGAGACATCCGCCATAACTCCTCTCTGGTATACCCTAATTTTTGACAGACTACATCATTAACCTCAATAAATGGTCCGGGCCTGCCGGAAGGGGTGAAATGGTGTACAAACACGGCATCATTAGCCTTGTTAAACAAGAGGCGGTATCGCTCTTCTTTTTCACTCAGTTGCCTGGTACGCTCTTGCACGGTCTCTTCCAGGAAAATTTTTTCCCTGCGCAGACTGTCCTCTGCTTTTTTGATGCGCAGCATTACCTTAACCTGGGCGACCAATTCGGCTCCATCAATCGGTTTGGTCAGGAAGGCATCAGCGCCAAGCTCAAGCCCCCTGATACGGCTCCCGGTGTCGGTATCATGGGCGGTAAGCATAATGATGGGGATAGGCCTGGTCTTGTGGTCTGATTTCAGTGCTGCGCATACTTCATATCCGTCCATCTGGGGCATTCTGATATCGAGCAAAATGGTATCAGGTGATTCTGACTGCGCTTTTCTTATACCTTCCTTTCCTGACTGGGCGGTGATTATGACACAGTGAGGGAGAATATCTTTGAGTATGGCTGATATGGTTATCAAATTATCCTGTTTATCGTCAATAGCCAAAATCTTAACCATGTGGATTTCCTCTGGTGGAGTTTTCAGTATCATAACAGTTTTTTGATGCTGCTGAGTAACTGTTGGGGATGTATGGGCTTGGCCAGATAATCATCACAACCCGCTTTGATGATAGTCTCTCTTTCCCCTTTCATGGCCCTGGCCGTCAAGGCAATAACCGGAATAGAACGGGTCCTCCGGTCCTTTTTGATTTCCCGAACCACGGCTAATCCGTCTATGACGGGTAAGCTCATATCAAGCAGAACCAGATCCGGCATCTGGCTGAAAGCCATTTTGAGGCCTTCCTCTCCATCAGTCGCCGTCAGCACCTTATAGGTATCTTTTAAAACGGATTTCACAGCCATGATGTTATCGGGATTATCTTCAATAACCAGAATAGTAGGATCTTTGTTTCCCCTGTCCCGATGTTCCGGATACCGGTCTTCTGTATCCGGACTTTGGTCTTCCTTACGCTCTGCTCCTGGCAGCTCATGGCTGGAGGTTTCTCCCTCCATTTTTAACATCATGTTGACCTTCGATAAGAGGCCCTCTTTATCTACATCCCCTTTTTGAACCAGTTGCTGGACATGATTACTGGTAAGTCTCTTGAGCTCATCGGAGGTTAAGTCTTTGGCCGTGAGAATTAAGACGGGAATGGCGGATGTTTCCTGGCTGCTGCGGATTTTCTCCAGTACCTCAAAACCATTTATGCCCGGCATCATGAGATCCAGAATAATACCATCAGGGATTCTCTGCTTCACGTACGTAAGCGCCTCTTCTCCGCCGCGGGCAACATCCACCAGGTATCCTTCCTGCTCGAGCACTGTTTTTACCTGAATAATAGCTGACTCATTGTCTTCCACCAGGAGAATCCGATTTCCCGCGCCATGTTCCGGATGGGCAGGTGAGTGACGGCTCATTCCTCCGGAAACCAGCTCTATCTTCTCGAGCAGCGGGGCCATATCGTCGTTGACCAGCAGTTCGCCTTTCTTTTTGGGTTTACTGATATAACCGGCGGCACCTAAGGCCAGACCTGTTTCCCGATCATCTGATATTGAGAAAATGATAACTGGTATCTCAGCAGTTCGGGAATTCTTTTTCAGGTTCTGGAGTACTTCCCATCCATCCATCTCAGGCATAATGACGTCAAGAATTATGGCCAGCGGGCAATGCCTCCGGGCTAACAGCAACCCTTCCTTTCCGCAGGCAGCCATGAGAGGGCGATACCCCTTTTGACTGAGATAATCGAAAATCGCAGCGGCCACTTCAGGCTCATCTTCTATAATGAGAATTGGTTTTTGCTTTTCCTGTATCTCCTGAGCAGGGTAGATGGTCACCGGCGGAAGAGCAGGTGCTGTCCCGGGCCATGTAATGGGCAAGGTGACCGTGAAAGCGGAACCTTCCCCCAGAGCGCTTTCCACTGAAATTTCACCACCAAGCAGGCTGGCCGCCTTGGAAGCAATACTCAGCCCAAGACCTGTGCCTTCAAATTTTCTTGAGGCTGTTCCGTTTACCTGCCGAAACTCCTTGAAGATATGCTCCACATCCCCTTCAGCTATCCCTATCCCGGTATCTGCAACCCTTACCGACACCTTATGTTCGTCATGGATAGCTGAAATGGTTACCCTCCCCTGCTGGGTAAACTTTACCGCATTTCCTACGATATTTTGAAAAATCTGATGTACTCTTTCCTCATCACTCTCTATGAAGGGCAGATTATCAGGAACATCCTGCTTCAGCTCTATTCCTTTCTCCCGGGCGATGGGGGCAAGGCGCTCAACAATCGTTTCAAGGGTTGAGGCGAGCGAAACAGATCGCAGGTTTATCTTTACCTGCCCGGCCCCGATTTTGGCCAGATCCAGAATATCGTTAATAAGCAGTAAAAGGTTTTTGCCGTTCCGTTCAATCACTTCAAGATATTGTTTTTCCTCTGAAGATAATTTCGGCGCAGATCGCATGATCAGAACGTGTGAAAGCGCCATGATGGAGTTAAGCGGAGTTCGAAGCTCATGGCTCATGTTGGATAAAAATTCGTCCTTTAACCGGTTGGCTTCCTCTATGTGCTGCCTTTGGATTTCCAATTCGACATTCTGCTGCTGTAATTCCTCGGATTGCTGCTCAAGCTCCTCTTTTTGCATCTGCAACTCCTCGGTCTGGATCTGCAGTTGTTTATTTTTTGAGCTCAATTCCCTGGCCAGCTCCAGCGTTTGGGTGTTGGCCAGTTGATTTGCCAAAGCAGTGTTTATGATGAACCGGGTTTGTTTTAACATTTCTCTGCTTTCAGGTGAAAATTTATTGAGCGTGGCCAGAGATATCATGGCCGGCACGCTATCCTGAACCACCAGGGGAATGGTCATAATCTCCTTGGGAAGGGCTGTACCGAGAAAGGTTTTAAAGGTAAAGACTGTATCTTTTGAGATATTTTCAATATGAGTTATATTTTTGGTAACCAGGGCCAGGCCGAATTCGCCCTCACTTTTTTCAGCATCAAAGGAGGTTTGAGCCTCGGCCGAAAGACCCAGAGAGGTAAAAAGCTCAAAGGTGTTTTTTCCATGGCCCCGCAGGTAAAAAGCGCCGAGGTGCGAGCCGGTAATTTCAATGAGTTTTTTCAGGAGTCGTTCGGCAAAATCGCGCAAGTGAGTAGCTGCCAGCATGGTATCGGTTATATCAGCGCTTCCCCTTTTCCCGTTCATTTGGGACACGATCGAATCCGCCAGACTATCGAAGGTTCTGGCCAGATAACCGAATTCATCCGGCCTGGTCATCCGGTTTCGGGCTGAAAGCTCGCCGCCTTGCAGCTTTTTTGATACTTCGGTCATTCCAAACACGGGCTGGGAGATATTCCTGGTGACGATGGTCACAATGACCCAAACCCCGATCATGGACATCAGCAGAAGCATGAGGATATGACGCAGCATGTCCCTGAGAGGGGCATAGATTTCCTTTAAATCCTGTTTAACGATAATCCCCCATTGATTTGCGGGGAAAAAGGTATAGGCGGCCAGGACCTTTTCTCCCCGGTAATCGGTTGCCTCGGTAAGTCCCGTATTTCCCTGAGAAGCCAAGAGCGAGGCCCGGTCTTTTACGGTCAGTTTGAGAGGGGCATCTCCCTGCCACTTTAAGGTATTTAAGACCATGGCTTCTTTATTGACAATAACGGTTTCTCCCTTGGTCCCCATGCCCTCCCATGTAAGGAGCAGGGGGAAAATTGATTTTTCCAGATCAATCCGGCCGGCCAGTATGCCGCTGATATGCTCACCGCTGTGTTGAAGGCAATAGATGGGAGTGGAAAAAAACATGGTCGGCCCGGAAAGACGCTCGGAGTAATAGATGCTGCTGATATAGGTCTTTCCGGTTTTGAGCGGCTCGGTGAAATATGGCCTTTCAGAGCTGTTTTCTCCCTCCCGTGTTTTATCAGTGCTTATTTCCACTCGTCCGGTAGAGGCATTGATAAGAGACAGTTCAAGAAAATCTTTAAAATTATCTTTGAAACCAACGAGATGCTCTCTTATATGGTCAATGGTATCACCATTCTTTGACCGGGAACCATCGCTATGAAAAAGAAACCCTAAGGCCCGTAACTCTTCATGGTTGGCCATGGCCCTGATGTGTATGGAATTATCGCTCATCCAAAAGCCGATCCGCTCAACCTTCAGATCCCGGATGATGGTAAGCTTATTCGCCTCATTGGTTTTCACTGACTCCACTCTCTGGTCATAGATAACCTTGGTGACCGTGATCAGGGGCAGCAGGGCTACCAGGAGAAACCAGAAGGTCAGCCGTGCTTTGATACTGTGAAATTGGAATCTGTCCTTTACGCTACCCATAGTAAAATTTGCCTCTTATTCTTTCTGATACATGTGGCCTGCCTCACAGAGCCGGTGATAACGCTTTCTATACTGAAGGGGCGGCACTTCAGCCTTTCCCAGAACTAAATAGCCACCTTGCCTGAGGGAATGGTACAATTTGTCGAAGATAATATTTTGACATTCAGGATTAAAATATATCAGCAGATTGCGGCACAGAACGAGATCAAAATGGCCGTAGACGCTATCTGGAGGCACCCGGCTTTTCTTATCCAGCATGTCATAAAAAGAAAAATGAACCATTTGTTTTATTTCAGGGTGCAGCTTAAATAAGGCCTCCTCTTTCATAAAGTACTTGTTTAATAACCCGAATTTGATCTCTTTGAGGCTCTCGGATGAATACACAGCCTTTCGGGCCTGCTCCAGGGCGTTTTGGTCAATATCCGTGGCAAATATGTTTACAGATAAGGTTACGGATTCCTTAAGAAGAAGTTCATTGATCAAAATGGCTATGGAATAAGGTTCCTCTCCTGTTGCACATCCAGCCGACCAGATACGGAGGGTATAATCGTGCCTCAGGAGTTTTTCTGAAAGCATGGATGGAAGTATTTTGTCAGCCATATATTCAAATGAGAGCGAATTTCGGAAGAACCTGCTTACCTGAATGGTTAAAGCATCCACCAGATTATGAAGCTCATCCTGGTGATCTTCTAAATAGCTGAGATATTCAGAGAAGTCGGTGCTCTTGGTAGCCTTCATTCTTCGATCCAGACGGCGCTCAATCAATGAGGAGCGATAGCCGGAAAAGTCAAAGCCATGCTTATTCTTCAGGTAGGTAACAATACGTTCAGCTTCTTCTTCCATGACCATAACAGGTTCTCTATTCGCCCAACTGCTCAATGTATATATATCTTATATCTCAAGCCCGGGCACTTTGATAAATTTACTAAATGAATTATTTTATCTCAAAGCTTCCAAAAAGCAAACCAGAAATTTTTTAGCCTTGCGTCATGGCCTGTTTTTCAAGATCTTAATTATCTGAAATTGATTTTATGGCCTGAAAAAATGAAGATATCAGGGCAGGGCCTCATGCCCGGGATCCATATCAACCGATTAACAACAGGGACAGAAGAAAAAGGACAGAAAAGGAGAAGACCAATGATGCTTATGGGACATCGGGGAGCAGCGGCTTTAGAGCCTGAGAATACCCTCCGGGCTATTCACAGGGCCATGGAGGAGGGCGTTCAGGCAGTTGAGATAGATGTCCATCTCACCAGGGACCAGGAGGTAGTGGTCATACATGATGCCACGGTTGACCGGACTACCAGCGGTAAAGGCGCGGTAAGCAGCTACACCCTGGAGGAGATGAAAAGACTTGATGCGGGTATGGGTGAAAAGGTGCCTACCCTTCAGGAAGTCATTGATCTGGTCCGGGACAGGATCAATCTTGTTGTCGAATTGAAGGCCAAGGGAACGGAAGGGAAGGTGGCTGATCTGATCAGAAGGAATGACCTTTACGGCCGCAGCTATGTCATCTCTTTCTGGCACAGACTGGTGAAGATGGTCAGGGAAATGGACAGCCGGATCAAAACAGGGGTACTCCTGGTCGGCTGTCCGGTGGACGCAGGTATGGCCATTCGTGCCGGCGCGGAGGTCATGGTCATGCACTATGGATTTTTAGATAGAGAGTTCGTTGAGGAAGCCCATCGGGAGGGATTCAAGGTCTTTGTCTGGAATATTGATGATCCTGACCTTATCAAATCCTATGTCGATATGCGGGTTGATGCCATCAGCAGCAATGATCCCCGCCTGCTGGTCAACTATTTCCGAAGAGAGGTGGCCCTCGATTGATACTTCCCCCTTCCAATCAAACAGGCCTCAAGAAAAGAGAACATGAAAGATAGGATTTACACCTGTGGCCTGGATTCAGGGGTTGTATCTGTAATCGTGGCTCTGTGTATCTTCTGTAACCTCGGCCTCTTCCGGCCGAAGGGCCTTTTTGCCCAGGTTCCGCTGCTCGAGCGGGTAAGCTTCTACCTGCAGGAGCAGATTGAAGCTGCTGTCAGGCAGCCGTCTGCAGCCTCAATCCCGCTGAAGATCACGGTGGGGGGAGAACCGATTCGCTCTTCATTCAGGTTGCTGCGTTTCTATGATCAGAGGGATTATCGGCCGGGCTGGAGCGATGATCATGGCCCCTTTCCGCAAGTTTACAACCTGATCGATGCCCTTCGCCAGGCCCCCTTTCACGGCCTGAGATCAGAGCATTACCACCTGCCTCAGATCATGGCTTTTCTGGCCGGGATCTATGAGACTATGGAAGACAAAGGGGCGATCGACCCGGAGGCTTTGGGAGATCTTGACCTGTTGCTCACCGACGCTTTCCTGACCTACGGCCGTTCCTTATCAGCCGGTCAGGTTGATCCGGATATGATTGAGGCAGGGTGGTTTGGCAGGAGGGGGGAGGGAGATCTCGTTGATGATTTACAGCGCGGGCTTTATCTGAATCAGGTCGATGAAATCCTGGAGAGTTTCCATCAGCCGCAGGCGGAGTACGCAAGGCTCGGCCAGGCGCTGAGGAGTTACAGGGGTATAGCTGCGAGGGGGGGCTGGCCCGTCCTGGCCAATCATCCGGGATTATTGAAGATGGGCAGCCGGGGTCCCCATATCAGGGATCTTGTGAGGCGGCTTTGGATTGAGGGAGACCTTGATGATCTGTCATTTCAGATCCATGGGGATGTGTTTGACCAGGCCCTGAAGAGGGCTGTCATCAGGTTCCAGAGGCGTAATGGACTGTCTGCTGATGGTGTCGTCGGCCCTGATACGCGGGCAGCCCTGAATATTCCCGTTGAGGAGCGCATTCAGCAGCTTGAGCTGAACATGGAGCGGTGGCGGTGGTTGCCTCATGACCTGGGAGAAAGGTATGTTGTGGTCAATATTGCCTCCTTTACTCTCGAAGCGATAGAAGATAGTCGACCGGTGCTGGATATGAGGGTTATCGTCGGCAGCCCTTTTCGAAGCACCCCGGCCTTCAGCGCCCGGATACGGTACCTGGTGGCCAATCCCTATTGGCACATTCCCCCGAGGATTGCCAGGGAAGAGATTTTGCCGAAAATTCAGCGGGATCCTGATTATCTGGCCAGGCATCATATAACGGTTCTTCGCGGATGGAACAAAAAAGGCGAGGAGATTGATCCCAACGGCATTGTCTGGGCCGAGGTGACAGCCGGGAACTTCAGGTTCAGACTCCGCCAGGAACCGGGCCCATGGAATCCCCTGGGGCGGGTGAAATTCATTTTTCCCAACCGGTTCAGTATCCACCTTCATGACACACCCTACCGGGATCATTTTCAAAAGACCAGGCGGAACCTCAGCCATGGCTGTATCCGAATCGAAAAACCTGTAGAATTAGCCGAATACCTCCTGCGGGGCGACCCCGCCTGGACGCCTGAAAAGATACGGGCAGCCGTCAAGGCGGGGGTGAGACAGAAGGTGCCCCTGCCCGAACCGGTTCCGATTTATCTGGTTTATTTTACCGCCCGGGTGGATGAGGACGGCCTCGTTTGCTTTTACCGGGACATTGACGGAAGGGATTTGGTGCTGGCCGGTGCTTTAAGGCTGCCCCCCGGACCCTGGTGAACATTGAGAATTTCACGTGAAGGTTAGTACGACAACGAGGCTTCGCTTCAACCTTGAGTCAGGGGATGTTCCAGTTTTCACGGAGGTGTCAGGTTTCAGGTTTCAGGTTTCAGTGTGAAAAAACAAGACCTGAAACCTGAACACTGGCTACTTGATCAGGCGATGGTGCATCTTGGACAGGGCCAGGTGAAAGAAAATAAGGCTGAATACCAGGAGGTAAAGAACATTCCACCACAGCCCCCCCTCCAGTATACCGAAACTGAATAACCGGACAGGCACCACAATATGGGTTAAGGGTAAAAGGAAAGACAATCTCTGAGCCCACATGGGCAGGGAACTGACCGGGAAGAAGGTGTCGCTGAAAAGAAACATGGGGGTAATGAAGAGAAAGGTCGGCAGATTGAACATATCGATGGTTGGAACAAGGCCGGTAAAGAACATGGCAATAGCTCCGAAGGCAAAGCCGCCCAGAAAGGACAGGGGGATGATGAGCAGGCCCTGCGGATAACGGATGAGACCGAAGACGCTGAGAACGACCATCATGATGATGGTGGCGATAACCGATTTGGTTGCCCCCCAGACAATCTCGCCGGTAATGATCTCCTCAAGGGAAAGGGGCGTGGCCATCATGGCCTGGAAGGTTTTCTGGTAGTACATCCGTACAAAAGAGCCGAAGGTATTCTCAAAGAAGGAATTGTACATGATGTTTACAGCGATCAGAGCGGGAGCAATAAAACTTACATAAGAGACCTGTGAGCCTTGATAAGGAATTTTCCCCACCAGGGTGCTTAATCCGAGCCCGAAGGCTACGATGTAAAGAAGCGGCTCAAAAATCGGCGGCAGAAAGCTGATCTTCCAGGTTTTGCGGTAGACAGCCAGATTTCGCTGCCAGACCCGGATGAATCGCCTCGATATGTTGAAAGGGTTCACCGCCCTCATTCCCGGAGGTCCCTCCCGGTTAATTTCAGGAAAACATCTTCCAGGGTGGCCATACGCAGGATACATTCTTCAGTGCAATACTCCTGGCTGAGTTTCTGGAAAAGGTTGTTATTCTCCTGCTCGTAAATGATCAGGCGGTGTCCGAGATCCTCATGAATAAGATGATTTGATTGCACATAGGACCGCAGTTCCCGGCTGGGAGAGGAGATCTCCAGGACATGATAGCCGATATGCTCCCTGATAAGATCGATGGGCCTTCCCTGAACCAGGATGCGCCCATAATCCACAATCATGAGACGATCGCACAGGCGGGCGGCCTCATCCATGTAATGGGTGGTTAAGAGAATGGAAAGGCCCCGTGATCTGAGTTCTCCCAGTCGATCCCAGACCTGATGGCGGGATTGGGGATCAAGACCGGTAGTGGGCTCATCCAGAATCAACAGTTCAGGCTCATTGATCAGAGCCCGGGCCAGGACCAGCCGGCGCATCATTCCGCCTGAAAGTTCCATGACGGTATCCTGCCGGCGGTGATCAAGGGCAATGAATTCAAGCAGGCTCCCGGCCCGCCTGGCTGCTTCGGCTTTCGGTATATCGAAGTAGCCGGCAAAGGTGGTCAGGTTGTCCTGAACGGACAGGTCAGGGTCCAGGTTGTTTTCCTGCTGGCAGACACCGATGCGGGATTTGATGGTGCGAAGCTGTCTTACGATATCAAGGCCGAATACCAGCAGGCGGCCGCTGGTCATGGGCGAGAAGCCGTACACCATCCGGATGGTGGTGGTCTTCCCGGCCCCGTTCGGCCCGAGGATGCCCAGGCATTCCCCCGGATGGAGCTGAAAGGAGATACCATCGACGGCCGCAAAATCGCCGAATATTTTTCTTAAGTCTTCTGCTTCGACAATGTACATATCAATTATCTTTGAGCTTTCGTGTTTGTCTCTTAAGCTCCTATTATATCACATCTATCCTATCCATTATCGGCAGAGTCCCGCCTTTTTCACTTTCCCCTCGACGGTTTATACCTTCAAAGCTGACACGCAGCCGGATGTTATTTCCAGCCATGGTGGATATGGCTCTTACGTATTTGACAAGGTATCAAGGGAAGATTTATGACAAGCTTTTCCACGGAAGTGTAAAAATTATGGCACCTATGAGGTATTGACGGTATTGACGGCGCTCAGGCAAAACCAATACCGGCAAACAGGAGAAAAGGGAGTAAAAGAATTATCTACTCCCTTTTCTAACAAGGTATCTATTTCCTTTCAGGAGTTCTTTTTAGCTTTCATAAACCCTAATCCTAAAAATCCAACCATGAGAAGCACAATCGTGCCCGGCTCAGGGACAGGGGTTGTTGTATCAGGTACCAAAATCCACCCTCCGGCATTTCCATCACCAATGGCAGCAGATGTTTCAGTCCCAAATCCCGTATTATAAGCAATTATATAGCGATAGTATGGGTCATCGTTCGGGTTATCACCACTTTTGGCGTAAAAATCACCCCACATAGGGTTCCTGTCGGTGACAATCTGCCAGGATACTGTGTAATCATCATTAAATAATCCCGGATCATCCCATTTTATTCCCTTCACCGGACTGGGCAAGCTGGGATTACCGTTATCTTCTGTATATGTATCCAGCAAAGGAATAGCAGGCGCTCCTGTAGGGGTAGTCCCATTAGGAGTAGTCTCAAATTGGATATTAGCATTGCTGAATGTACTGGATACTTCAATTATAGCATGGCTGGGTGATTTTTCATCTACGGCAAATGTGTACCTATAGATCCAAAAATTAGTGTCATTATTATAACGAACGTTCCAGGAAAGTGTTGCGTCTGCGGCATTTGGTTCTAATCCGTTGGCTGCCCAATCTCCATCGCTCCACCCACCATTTGCCCACAGTCCGCCCCCCGGGAGGGAACTTATACTTCCACTATAAGAGGTTGCCCTGGCCATCGACACCGTAGTACCAAATAAAAAGATCATGCTCATAAATATGAATGAAATTTGCCTCATGTATGGCCCCTTTCCATGTTATGAGATCTTTAAGACCTGTCATGCTTCCGGAATTCATTTCCTGTACCCTTCACCTCTTTTCTGTATAGCATGACCTATCATGAACTTGAGAACCTTTGTCTCCTGCAGCATGGCTGAATTGGGGTGCTGCAATATAGATGCCCATCAGTTTTAATACTCTGGTACAGATGAAAAGAGCCCAGACAAGGTGGATTGAAAGAGATGATTTATCGATACCCTATTATTTGAGCCCGGCAGCATCCGGCTGGGGCAAAAAGGGGGGTCTTGTCACGGAGACTCCTGGTCGAAGCCAGGGCGGATTTAGCACTCATGAATTCAAGCGGGCTCCTGGCCCGCCCTGGCTGCTTCGGCTTTCGGTATATCGAAGGAGCGGGCAAAGGTGGTCAGGTTGTCCTGAACGGACAGGTCAGGGTCCAGGTTGTTTTCCTGCTGGCAGACACCAATGCGGGACTTAATGGTGCGAAGCTGTCTGGTAATATCAAGGCCGAATACCAGCCTTTTTCACTTTTCTTTCGATACCGTATCTGCTTGATGCCAGGTTTCCGTTGTTCCTTCCTCCTTATGGTGTCGTGATAACGCTCCCTACGGTATTCTCCTCATACTACACCTTTCCGTGATATATGTAGTTAATTCCTACACATCGGTCCTTTATTAGCCTTTATAAATCAGAGCGTTAAAGCCTAATAATTTTTGTGGTTTAAATTTGTAGTAATAAGCTACATTTTTATATCTGATCCTCTTTTGCAAGTGCTACTATTAATTTTTTAATATCAATAGATTACCTGCTTGCCATGATAATTTTTAAATTATGGCATTTAATTTGCATAGAATAAATATAGGCGACCAGAATGCCGGAAATATTTTGTATCATACATGAGGTGTTGTTTTCTTTTCTTGTGGTAAGTGTTGTGATGGGAAGGATACCTTTTATACAAGCGAGAGAAGCATACTCAAACGATCTTTATTCCTTTCGCGAAATCTTATAATAAAAGGGAGACTTAAAACTATGATCAAATGGAAAGGAGAGATAGGAAAATGAGACGATTCATGAAAAGTTTGTTTATAGTTGTATTAGCCGTGTTGGTAGTTCCAGTGGTCGCAGAGGCAACTTCTCTTTCTGTTGAATTTCAAAGAATTACTGATAACAGTCCTATTGATATAGCAGACCAGTTGGCGCTTACCATCTTCGACGATATTGAGGCTAATTCTACGTATGGCCTCGGCCTCGGACCTGATGAGGTTCTTTTTACATTCATGAATAATGTCGGGATTGAATCCAGTATAACATCGATTTATATTGATGATGGCACTATTCTTGGAATATCAATGGTTTATAACAACTTAGATGGTGTAGATGGTTCGACCAGTTTTACTGGTGGTGGTGCAAGTCCAGTGAACTTACCTGGAGGGCAAAATTTAAATCCTCCTTTTGAAGCTACAGCATCGTTCTGTGCAGATGCGCGAAATCCTCATAGCGGCATCAATGATGCCACTGATATACTGGGGATTGTTTACCAACTCCAAGAAGGAACCGGCGGCTTTACCGGTATCGAAAGCGCCATTCAAAGTGGTGCCCTCAGGTTTGGTCTTCATGTCACGAGCATTGGCGGCAATGATGGTGAGAGTGATGGTTTTGTTAATACTCCTGTGCCTGAGCCGAGTACAATTTTACTCTTTTGCATCGGTTTTTTAGGGATCGGGCTTATCAGGAGAAGAGGATTCAGAAAATAAAGAGAATTTAAAGCCATAGCGTGAGAGTTTTATCCTGCTCACTGATAAATAAAAAAAGAGTATAGATAATTTCTATACTCTTTTTTTATAAAGATTGTTATTTTCATTAGTTGATAGGATTTTTACCGAGCATCCCGTCACTCTTTAAATTGTAAGAACCGGGTGTTGGAAAAACAAGCAAAATAGCATATCCCCCTTCATTAAGTCTTGGTTGTAGAGGATTTTAACCTTTAATCCGGTAAGTGATGCTCCTGAAGGCGTAAGAGAGGGCGAAGGCTGCGGCCGAGAGCAGGACGATGGTTGCCCCGGAGGCCAGGTTGAGGGCGTAGGACAGCCACAGACCGCCGAGGGTGAGCATGATACCCAGGCCGATGGAGAGGAGCATCATCTTTTTCAGGTTATAGGTGTACTGCCTGGCGATGGCCGCGGGAATGGTGAGCAGGGCGATAACCAGGATAATGCCGACAATCCGGATGAGCACCACCACGGTAATGGCCACCAGGCCCAGAAGAACCAGATACAGGAGATCTCCCTTCACCCCGGATACCTGGGCAAATTCCTCATCAAAGGAAAAGGCCAGGAATTCTTTGTAGAGCAGCATCACTGTGGCTACGATGATCACATCGAGGATGAGCATGAGGATGAGATCGGAAGACGGCACAGTCAGAATGCTCCCGAACAGGTAGCTGAACAGGTCGGGCGCATAACCCGGCGTGAGCTTGATCAGAATGGCGCCCAGGGCCATGCCTGCGGCCCAGAAGATCCCGATGGCCGTATCTTCAGGCAGTTTGCTCTTTTTACTGATCAACCCTATCCCCAGGGCTGCGGCCAGGCTGAAGGGTATAACTCCCAGGACAGGATCCATTCCCAGATAGTAGCCGAGGCCGATGCCGCCAAAGGAAGCGTGGGCAATCCCGCCGCTGATGAAGACAATCCTCTTGACCACCACATAGGTTCCGATAATTCCGCAGGCAATACCGGCCAGGATGGCAGCCAGGGAAGCATTCCTCATGAATTCGAACTGCAGGGCGGTTATCATTTTTCAGGGTGCTCCCTCATCACCCGGTGAGGAATTCCATGGGCAATCATTTCGATCGGGCATTGATCATAAACCTTCTCCAGGTCCTGGAGGGTTATTTCTGTTGAGTCATGATAGAAGAGCCGGCGATTGAGGCAGGCAATTTTATCCACATAGCTTGAGATGACCGCCAGGTCATGGGATACGAGAATTATGGCCATATCTTCCTTAAACCTTTTCAATAGTTCGTAGAGTCCGATTTGCATGCGGGTATCAACACCCGCTGTCGGTTCATCGAGGAGAAGGAGCTTTGGCCGGCCGGCCAGGGCACGGGCAATAAGGACTCTCTGCTGCTGACCTCCTGAGAGTTTGCCTATCTGCCGATCCTTGAAATCAAGCATTTCCATGGTTTGCAGGGCCTCCCGGGCAATTTCTCTGTCTTCGGCCTGATATGAGGAGAAGATGCGCCGATGGCCGAGCCGTCCCATGAGAACAACCTCCCAGACACTGACGGGGAATTGGCGATCAAAGCCGGCCACCTGGGGAACATAGCCGATAAGCTTTCCGGATCGATCAGGGGAATGCCCGAACACCCTGACTTCTCCTCTGGCAGGTTTGATAAGACCCAATATGATCTTAAGCAGCGTGGTCTTTCCCCCGCCATTCGGTCCTATGAGTCCTAAAAAGTCCCGCTGTTTAATGGATAGATTGATGTTCTCCAGGATGGTCAGGCCGTTGTATCTGGCCCAGATACCTTTAAGCCTGACAATTTCTTCGTCTCTGTTCATTCCGGACCTTGAACCAATAAGGCATTGGCTACCTCATGCAGATTTTCAATATAATTTTTCGCCAGGGGATCAAGGAATATGACCTTCCCCCTGATCTCTCCGGCTATGACTTCAGCACTCTTTCGGCTGAACTGGGGAGATGTGAAGATGACCTTGAGATTGAGATCCCTGGCCAGCCGGATGATGCGGACTAGATCCCTGGCCGACGGCTCCTTCCCTTCCAGTTCGACCGGTATTTGTTCCAGGCCGTAGGTGGAGGCAAAATAACCCCAGGCGGGATGGAAGGAGAGAAAGGACCTGGTTTTCAAGGAGGATAGCCTCTCTCTGATCTGGTTATCGAGTTGTTTCAGTTCCAGGATGAATCCCTGGGAGCCTCGAGTGTAAAGGCTGCTCCCCTCCGGATCGACCCGGATGAGAGCATCCCTGATGTTGACTACCATGCTCATGACGTTTACGGGAGAGAGCCACAGATGCGGATCATGGCCATGATGGCGGTGCTCATCACGATCATGATGACCACGGTCATGATCATGATGATTATCATACTGCCGGTTGGGCTCATGGAGAGTCTTCGGGGGAGGGGTGCTTTCCTGACCTTGGCTCTGGTTATCCCTTTTCATCTCAAGCAGGGGAAGGCCTTCTGAGCTGTTGCAGACAAGCATTTTCCGGTTCAGGGAGATAAGCTTAGCCATCCAGGCCATTTCGAATTCAATGCCTGAGCCCACCTTCACGTACATCCTGGCCTGGCTCACTTTCTTTAGCTGGCCGGGTGTCGGCTCATAGGTATGAGGATTGGCGCCGGGGGGGACCATGACCGATACCTCCACCCGCTCCTTTCCTGTCTTTTCAACAAACTCGGCCAGGGGCAGAATGGTCACGACTACCCCTATCTTCCTTTCCTCTGTCCCTGATCCGGATTGATGGGCCGGGATCGGATGAAAGCAGAGAAGGAAAGAGAGTGAAACCAGTATGACTATGATTTTTTTCATACACACTCCCTTATCTTTTATGCTCTCCCTCTATCGGCACATGGCTTCGATTCAGTACCAGGCGGCTCCTATTTAATACATAAAAAGGTTTTCCTGTCAAGATTTATGTCTTTCTTATTTTATTATAAATTGTTGTATTTAATTAAAAAGAAGTAGTTCGACTCTTCCTGAGATACCGATCTGATGTGGATGTGAGAGGAGCAATATTCAGAAACTGAGAGTATTATGAGAGAGCAAACCTTTCTTCCCGGAACATGGCCCCTGGAGTTCGGGCACACCTGCCTGAATTACTTCATCGTGCTCGACGGCAGGGGCAGAGAGAGCCTCTCCACGGAAAGCCTGGCCGGATTGGCACAGATACTCTGTGCCACTCCCATGGCCGACAATCTCCTTGTCCTTCAGGATTCGGAGGAGGCTGAGGTGCGGCTGCGAATTTTCGGCGGTGATGGTCGTGAGGCAGATTTTTGTGGTAACGGGGTAGCCTACACCTCACATAAAGTGGGTGAGGAGATGGGAAAAGGGATAATCAGGCTTGAAACGGCCAGCGGATTGAAGACGGCAGTGAGACTTGACAATGGATGGAAGGTTGAAATAGGCCAGGCCAGGTCTCTGAACCGGGAATTATCGGAGATCCCAAGGTCACGGTTCCAGGGAAAAACAATTATTGGGCTTATCCGGGCCGGAGAGCCTCATCTGGTCCTTGACCGCTATCCTGCTTTTGGTGAGCTTCATGTACACAGAAGGGATTTTGAGGACTACTGCCGTCCTTTGCGGGATATCACCGCTATTCAGGGGGGCGTGAGCATTACCATGGTGTTCGAGAGTAAGGAGAAGAGGATGGTCATTCGGACTTTTGAACGGGGAGCCCGGCGGCAGACCTTTTCCTGCGGTACCGGCTCAGTTTCGGCAGCGGCAGCCGTGTTCGGCCAGCCTGCTGAGGGAAGCGTTTTTGACGTCTGTTCTCCGGGCGGAAGTCACCAGGTCATTTTTGAATCAGGCCGATGGTATCTGGTAGCCGGGCCTCAGCGTATCAGTACCGGCTTCCTTGAGAACTCAACCATATATTTACCCCTTTCCGGCTTGTGGCCTTATCGGCCCTAGCCATAAGGGGGTATAAGAAGGAAAAGATCCGTGCCAAAGAAAGACAATCTTTGTCCGTCTCCTGTTCCGGCCTCATCAGAGCGGGTTTTAACCAACCAGATCATAGGTACGCCGGATGGAGTCGAACTGGTGGCCGATCTTTATGTGCCGTGGGGCAAGCCTCCCTTCCCGGCTGTCATTGAGATCACCCCGTACGGAAGTCAGCGTCTTTCAAAACTCGGGGAAATCTATGCAGCCCGGGGCTTTCTTTTCTTAGCCGTGGATAGCCGAGGGCGATACCGCTCCTCCGGCAGGTGGGAACCCCTTACCCATGATCAGGCCGATGGTCATGCCGTCATCAGGTGGATGGCCGGACACAGGCTGTGCAATAGGAGAATCGGCACCCGGGGCCATTCCTACAGCGGCTACAACCAACTCCTTTCGGCCATTGATGCGCCTTCCGAACTGCAGGCCATGGTGGTGGGTGTTGCTCCCGGCGATCCCTTCGAAAATGTACCCTTTCAGGGCGGGGCCTATGATCTGAATGACCTCTTCTGGCTTTTGAGCATGACCGGCAAGGTCTGTTACGATGAGGTCGATGAGGAGGACTTTGGCCAGGATGAGTATGACCAGGAGGATGAGAATCATGAAAAGGATCAGGATCAGGCCAAAAATTCCTGCTATCCGGATCGGGAAGAGCCAAGAGAGGAGGAATCAGATCTCCTGCTCAAGGCTGCCCTCCTGGCCCGTCCTTTTAAAGATATTGATCTTCGCCTGGGGCTCAGGCTGGATACCTTCCGGGAATGGGTCTCCCACTGGCAGATGGATGATTACTGGAAGGCACGATCAGTCGGCCATCGACTGGGCCGGACGGCCGTGCCAACCCTTCATATCTCCGGATGGTGGGATGGAAACGGCCGGGGATCGACCAGGTTTTTTCAGGGAATGCGCGAGCGGGCTTCAACTCATAAGGCCAGAGAGGAGCAAAGGCTTTTGATCGGAGCCTGGGATCACGGCCTTGAGGCACCTGATTGTGGAGATCTTCCCGAGGAAGAGGAGGAGCTTATTGAGCGCGCCTCTCTCCGAGATACGCTCAATGATGAGCTGGCCTGGTTCGACTGGCATCTGTCCGATATCAAACCGGGGCCGGCCACCCGTTCCCGGGTAACCCTCTATCTGACCGGCCTTCACCGGTGGATTGAGGTGAGCGATTGGCCCCCTCCCGGAACGGAGCAGGTTGCTTATTACCTCAAAGCCGATGGAAAAGGCCGTTCGGGTCGCCTTCATCCAAAGAGCCCGCCGACCGGACGGGGACAGGCGAAATCAACCTATACCTTTCGTCCCGAAGATCCTACCCCCTTTGCCCATCCGGATGCGGAGGGCGATCGGATGCCCTTTGATAACCTGCTCATTGAGGAAGAACGGGATGACCTGCTGATCTTTGATACGGCCAGGATGAGGGAACCCCTGGTCCTGATCGGTGAATTACGGCTTATTCTTTATGCGCGGGCCGATACCAGGGATTTTGATCTATGCGCCAAGCTCCTTGACCTTTATCCGGATGATCGGGCCATCTATCTGGCCGACGGCATCATCCGGGCCAGGTTTCGAAAAGGGTGGGATAGACCGGAGAGCGTGATACCTGGGGAGACCAATACCTTGGCCATCGATTTATGGCATATAGGGCATGTCGTGCGGCCGGCTCACGCCCTGCGGCTTGAGGTGTCTTCGGCTGCCTTCCTCCGTTTTGACGTCAATCCCTGCACAGGCGGCCATCCGGCTGAGGAGACAGAATCAAGACCGGCACAGGTGACCATTTTCCATTCGGCGGATTATCCATCACGGCTTATGCTTCCGATCCATCATGGCTATGAATTTTTTTCAGAAACTTAAAGAACAGACCCTATGGCCTGACCGGGAGGAAAGATCCCTGGTGGGCAGGTTTTATCTGTCCGGCCTCCTGAGTGAGGCTTTGAATGTCATTGTGCCTTTTGAGTTCATCTACCTTTACCTGCTCATGGAACGTCCTGAATGGGCGGTGATTCCCCTGCTGGTCGAAACCGCGGCTGTCCTGGTCATGGAAATCCCGACCGGTGCCGTAGCCGATCGATGGGGCCGGAAGGTTTCAGTGATTACCGGCGACCTGCTCAGCACTGCTTCCTGGGCGCTGATACCACTGTCCGCCTCCCTTCAGGGGAATAGTCAGTTGCTGGCTGTCAGCACCTGCTTTATGATCGACGGCCTTGGCCAGACCATGGTCTCAGGCGCTGAGGAAGCGTGGGTGGTGGATAACCTGGCCGCGGCTCAAAGGAAGAATCTCATTGATCGCTATTTTGCCCGGATATTATCCTTCGGTTCAATCGGAGGCATCATAGCCGGGAGCCTGGCTCTTTTGCTGCTCGTTTTTTCCAGCGTGCATCGGGGCACTCTGAACCTCTTGTGGTATGTGGCGGCTCTGGGGCAGGCCGTCAGTGTCGGCATTGCCCTCACCATTCCGGAGCATCAAGACCATGATCAGGAGCCGGATGATGACTCTGAAGACGGCGAAGATGATGTCCCGGATGATATTCCCTTTTTTTCGCGGGTGATTCAGGGATTTAAAACCATCCTCCATAGGCGGCCGCTCTTCTCCTTCCTCCTGGCCATCATGGTGACCGCCCTGGCCGGATCCATTACTGCCGATGCCTTTGAGATCTCCCTGCTGGTCAGGGGATTTGATGCCCGCGGCCTGGCCCCTCTTGACATCATGGAGGACCTTTTCGGTATGATGGCTCCCCTTGTGGGGGTAGCTATGGCCAGATGGCTGGGCCTGACCCGCAGTCTCATACTTTTCGTATGTATTCCGGCCGGTGCTGTCTTGCTTTTTCTCTTTCGGCCTGGATTATGGCCTGTCATCGGGCTCTACCTTCTCTTCAATTTCGTTGACGACCTGTGGGATCCGGTGGCCAATGCGCACCTGCATGCACTCATTCCCTCATCCTGCCGGGCGACGGTTGGGTCTATTTTCAATCAGGCCTCGGAAATGGTAAGCCTGGCCGGTCTGGGAGTCTTTGCTCTTTTTCTCGGAAAGCACAGCCAGGCCTTACAGGAAGCGACGCCTGACCTCCTGGAGGCCTTCTCCGGGGGCGCAGCCACCCTGGTTGAAGTCCCTAAAGGGCCGGGCGGGTTGCCCCTTCCTGATCTTATTCTGGTGCTTTTTACTTTTTTGGGCCTGATAGCCGTGCCCTTCATCAGGCGAAGTAAGATGACAACGAAAACAGGTGAGGAAATATGAAGCTTTTTTCAGGCCAGGAAAGGGTCGAAACGATCACCTCGGTTGAGCCTTCGGCCCGGCGGCACCGACTGATCAAAATCAGGGAGGAACTCGATGAGAAGCTGAGCCGGTATAATCCCGGTGAGCTGCTGAGCTGGTGGATCGCCGAGGACGCCTTCGAGCTTCCCGATAAAACGATTGAAGAGCTTCGCTTGGGAGGCCGGGCTCTGGCCGCCTTTTTCAGCGTGGCCAATGAACTTTTCTTTACTCATGAGTGGCTCAGGAGGCGACTGGAAAAGAAATTTACCCCTGCCTATGCTCTCCTGAACCGGGTCCAGCCTGAAGCGCTTCCCCTCTTGATTCGGCCTGATGTGGTGCTTGATCGCGGGTGGCATCCCAGGCTGGTCGAGCTGGAAATCTCGGTTGGCTCCCGGGCTGATACAGCCATTATGGCCGAACAGTACGGCCTTGATCCTGACCGTGGCCTGATTCGAGCTTATGCTGATGTGATCAGGATGTGCTGGCCGGGGCAGACCATGGCCCTGGTAACCGCATCCCACCCCTTTTTCCTGGACCTGCCGGACGATGCCGCAGCCTTTGCTTCCCTGCTTCGCCGGGAGGGTCTTAAGGTAGTGGTCCTTACCGACCGGAACCTTCCGCACCTTCGATTTCAGGACCGGCAGCTCCTTCTCCATCGCCGTGATGGAGCTCCGATTCCTCTCCGGATCATTGACCGGTTTATTGATATTTATGAAATTGCCGAGTTGCAGCATCCCGGGCTGGCGGCCTTACTGGATGCTTACCTGGCCGGAGCAGTGACCGATCTCAATACCTGCAAGCAGTTCCTGGATGAGAAGGACTGGATGGCCCTCTTCTGGGAGCCGGAACTGCGAAATATCTGGCACGATAAGCTTGGAGCCGAATACGACGGGATCCTGCGCACCATGATTCCGAAAACCTGGCTCATCAAGCCTGAGGCCCGGGTTGAACTGCCTTCGGGACGCTCTTTTCCTCTCCTTTCTCTGGGCGATCTTGCTCCGGAAGAGCGGCCGTTTATCATCAAGGAGAGTGGTACCTCCACTACCGCCTCAGGTGCGCAATCCCTTAAGGTCCTCTCTGACCTGAGCGGCCGGGAGGTGCACGACCTGATCAGGGGACTCATTGATAAGGGGATCCCTTACGTGGTCCAGGAAACCATAGATTCGCCGAGGATCAGTTTCACAGCCCTTGATCCTGATGATGACCGGATGATTACGCAACATGGCGCACGTGTGAAGCTGAGCGTTTTTTATGTTGACGGTCGGATGACCGACATCCGCCTGGTGGCCAGCAACGTGAAACTGGCGGTCAATGATCAGGATTATGTGGTGGGTGTCGTCAGGTATTAAAAAATACATACAATAGGCTCTTTATAATTGATAAAAATGTGTCCAATATGATATCCTCACTCACAATATAAGCACAATTTTTCCACTTGCCCTCCTTATATAACTGAACCTATTGAAAGGAAAACCTCATGGGAAAAGACGGAAGTCCACGATATCTGAGAACCTTGCTTATGCTTTTCCTTTTG
>JBLIRT010000189.1:0-6279 GCA_049472445.1 bacterium | reverse complement strand
TGATATTCTGGAAAAGGAGCATCTTATTATTGCCGAACATGGCCACAAGAATCATCTGGACGAACGAATTGGCAATCTCCACGCACAGCGATCCGTAAAGATCGGTGATACTTTTCTTTCCTTTTATCAGAGAGAGAGAATACCGAGTGAACTGGTAAAGCTTTAGGCAGGAGTTATTTTTCAATGCGAAGAGCAGTATATCCTGGAACCTTTGACCCTATCACCAGGGGGCACCTTGATCTTATCAAGCGAGCCTTAAAGCTTTTTGATGAGGTAGTGGTGGCCATATCTGCTGATTCACCGAAAACCCCAACGTTTTCCATTGATGAAAGAAAGGATATGATCGAGTATTGCCTGAGGGGAGTGGCCAATGTCCAGGTAGTCTCCTTTCACGGGCTTCTGGTGAATTTTATTCGAGAAGTTAAGGCCCAGGCTATTATTCGAGGATTACGTGCTGTTTCTGATTTTGAATTTGAATTGCAGATGGCTTTAGTAAATCGAAAGCTCCTTGATCAGGGGGAAACGGTTTTTTTAACCCCCAAGGATGAATATATCTATCTCAGTTCCAGTATCGTTAAGGAATTGGCTCATTTGGGTGGATGTGTTGACGATATGGTCGATCCCTATGTAAGGGATAAGTTACATCAAAAATTTTCAAAACCAACAGGAGTACATGAAAAAGGCAACGTAAGAGGATGAGGGTAGAGGGTATGAATTTAGCATCCAGAATAAAAGAAATCAGTCCTTCCCCAACCTTGGCCATTACGGCCAGGGCTAAGAAAATGAGGAAGGAAGGCATTGATATTATAGGCTTCGGCGCAGGTGAGCCTGATTTCGATACGCCGGCCAATATTAAGCAATCTGCTATAACGGCTATCAATGAAGGGTTTACCAAGTATACACCCGCCTCCGGAATTGATGAGTTGAAGGTGGCAGTCGTTCAGAAGCTGGCCAGGGATAATGGTTTACGGTATGCTCCGGAAGAAGTGGTCATTTCATGTGGAGCAAAACATTCTCTTTTTAATATCTGTCTCTGCCTCTTTGAAGAGGGAGATGAAGTAATTATACCAGCTCCTTATTGGGTTTCGTATCCGGAACAGATCAAGCTCGCTGGCGCTCATCCGGTGATTTTAGAGACCAGAGAGTCGGAAGGCTTCCAGATAAATCCGGATCTCTTGTCCAGGGCGATTACTGAAAGAACAAAGGCCGTTATTATCAACAGCCCTTCAAATCCAACGGGGGTCGTCTATTCCAGGGAAGTGCTTGAGAAAATAACTGAAATAGCAGTCCAACACAGGATCTATATAATTTCTGATGAATGTTATGAGAGAATTGTCTATGATGGCCAGGAGTTTATCAGTATTGCCTCCCTGGGGGATGAAGTTAAATCCCTGACTATTGTGGTTAACGCTGTATCAAAGCCTTATTCCATGACGGGATGGAGAATCGGCTATACGGCCGGTCCCCTCGACCTTATGCAGGCTATGTCCAAAGTACAGAGCCAGACCACCTCTAATCCCACCTCCATTGCCCAGAAGGCAGCCGTTGAGGCTTTGAACGGAGACCAGAGCTCCCTGAAAAACATGGTAGAAGAATTTGCCAGGCGGAAGAATTACATGGTAAGACGGCTCAACGAAATGGATCGTATTTCCTGCATCGATCCGGCCGGAGCCTTCTACACCTTCCCGAATATATCGGGCATCCTGGACAAAGGGGGCAGTTTATCCCCGGATACATCCTTGAGTCTCTCAAATTATCTTCTTGAGACGGCGCACATCGCCGTTATACCGGGTTCGGCCTTTGGTTCAGATCACCATATCCGACTATCTTATGCCTGCAGCATGGATAATATCCGGGTAGGATTAGATAGAATGGAACAAGCCTTAGGCCGGCTGTAATATCGTCCCGTGCGTTTAGAATCGCTAAAAATCCGTGGCTTTAAATCCTTTGCAGAAAAAGTGGAACTGGCTTTCAAGCCGGGGATCACTGCCATTATCGGCCCCAATGGGTGCGGGAAGAGTAATATCACGGATGCTATTCGCTGGGTCCTTGGCGAACAAAGTGCTAAATCCCTTCGGGGTGGGCAGATGGAAGATGTTATCTTCAATGGCAGCAGCAGCTGTAAACCCCTTGGAGTGGCCGAGGTATCCTTAGCGCTCACCAATTTAGGTTCTCTCCCAGTCCCCTACCAGGAAGTAGTTATATGCCGGAAACTCTTTCGGTCTGGTGAGGCGGAGTATTCCATTAATAAGAATCCCTGTCGATTGAAGGATATTGTTGAGCTCTTTCTCGATACAGGTCTGGGGAAAGGTGCGTATTCAATTATAGAACAGGGGAAGATTGATTCTCTTATTGTCGCTAAACCGAAAGAGCGCCGGTTCCTGATTGAGTCCGCAGCCGGAATTATGAAATACAAAGCCAGAAAAGAAGAATCCCTGAAGAAAATGGAAGCTACCAGCCAGAATCTGGAAAGATTGGAAGACATACTCCGGGAAGTGGAAAAACAGAAAGATAACCTTTCCAAACAGGCAGAACGAGCTGCAGTTTATAAGGGATACCGTGGGCAGGAAGACTCCCTGATGATGAAGATCGCTTCAGGTCAGTACTCCTTGCTCTGGAGAAGAAAGCAGGAGCGGGAACAGGAGCTTGCCCGTTGGCAGGACAGGCAGATGGCCATTCAGGCGGATATGAACCGGAATGAGAGTGAACTTGAAGGGCTCAAGACCGGTCTTATAGAGGATGAAAGGCAGATTTCCTCTCTCCAGAAAACCATATTTGCCATAGAAAACAAAATAACCACCTTCTCTCAATTGCAGCAATCATCTGGCCGGGAAAAAGAACGTCTTCAGGGGGAAGAGAGCAGTATCAAAATGGAATTAGAAGAACTTTCAAAAGCTCAGGATCAGATTGAAGTGGATGTAAAACTTACTGAAGAAGCTATCGTTGAAAAGGAACGAATCCTCCTTGAAGGCCATGAGAATTTGGATCTTCTGCAGGGAAAGTGGTCGCTCATTCAAAAGGAGATTGAGGAGAAAAGAAAGGCCTTTGAAATACATCGTAAAGATGGGTTAGGCTTATCCAATCAGGAGATAAGATATAAGCATTTATGTGAGACCATGAGAGAGAGGCAGAAAGATCTCCGGAGCAGGCAACGTGGCCTTGATGGTGTTTTACATCGGCTGGAAGAGGACCTTCAGAAAAAAAAGGAGAATCAGAACAATCTTCAGGATAGAGTTGATCAGCAGAAATCTGTCCTGGAAGAAGCCAGGTGTCAATTAATGGCTCTGGGAGAGAAGATCAAGCGAACCTCGGAAGACTTGAAACATGTCGAGACGAAGGTTCAGGAGCTGAATAAGCAGTTACGGACTCAGACCTCGCGCCTCCATTCATTGGAGGAGATCTTTCAAAGGAAAGAGGGCTACCAGGAGAGTGTCAGGTATTTATTAACAGCCAATAAGGAAAGCCGGAAGGAATTTTCAGGCCTTAAAGGAGTTATCGCCGAATTGATAACCGCTCCGCCTGAATATGAGAAGGCAATCGAGGCTGTCCTGGAACACCATGTTCAGGATATGGTTGTGAACACGTGGCAGGAAAGTCTTGCCCTGCTTCAGTGTATTCAGGAACGTAAGATTGGCCGGGGAACTTTCCTGGTGATGGAAATGGCCTCCTCCGCTTCGGACATGGTCAGGGAGGTTGACGTCACGTCCTTGAATATACCCGGAGTTATCGGTCAGGTTCTTCACATGATTCAGTATTCAAATGAATATGCCGGGATCATGGAATATTTGTTCGGTAACACGGTTCTGGTGAAAGATATAACCTGTGCTAAAGAAGTGATGGATAAGCTGGCCGGGTGGTGTAAGCTGGTCACGGAACATGGAGAAGTCTTAACCTCTTATGGAATGGTTTCGGGGGGATCCAGTCAGATCTCACCGGGCCTTCTGGCTCAAAAGAGGAAAATAGAAGAGTTGCGGGCTTCAATTTTTCAGCTTGAAGAAGAGGCTGGCCGGGAGGAATCTGCCCAGAAACAGATTATCAATCAGATTGAGGTATGGAAGGGTGACAGGGAAAGCTTTCGTCAGAAGAGTCATCACATCGAGATTTTATTAAATGGACTCCAGAAAGATCTCTTCCATCTCCAACGAGAAATAGAACGGGATCAACAGAGGATCGAAGAGTTAACGTATAAAAGGCTTCGTGCTGAAGCGGATGAAGAAGAGTTAATCAAGGATCTTAAAGCCCATGAGCAGTTATTGAATAACGTAATTGCTGAAAAGTCAAAGTTAGAGCAGATGGTTGAGACCTTGTCCCGGGAGCTGAGTAGTTTGGAACAGCAAGAGAAAGATGTGCAGGGCAGCATGACACAGTCAAAAGTTGACCTCGCCTCCTTGGAAGAGCATCAAAAGAGCCTGAGGAAAAGTCTCGACCGGTATCAAGAGTCCAGAAGACAGGGGATGAGAAGGTTGGAGACACTTCAAAAAAAGCTGGAAGGGGTAATCTTCAGTCAGAAAGAGAATGAAAAGAAGCTGGTTGAAGCACAGGGGCATATTCCTCATTTAGTGCAGGAGAAAGCTTCATCTGCGGCTGAATTACAAAAGGCTGAGGCTTTGCGGAGTGATAAGGCCGACGAAGTTAAGGGGATAGAGAGGAAGCTGAAAAGATCTCAACAGGAGTATAATCAGGTGACGGCCAGGGTACAGGAGGTCGAGATATCTCTTACAGAGATCAAAGTTCAGATGGATCAGATCTTAGCCAATCGATGCCTGTCCGAGGATCAGCTTCCTCCTCAGGGGACAGACTCTTCCATGGATGAGGCTCAAATTCAGGAGGCCGAGGAAGAACTCCGAAGGGTAAAGGAAAAACTCGCTTCTTTTGGCGCAGTAAATCTCCTGGCCATTGAGGAATATAATCAGCTCCTGGAGCGCTATGAGTTTTTAGGTAATCAAAAAGAGGATATGATACATTCGCTCAACTCGTTGAACTCGTTAATTAATAAAATAAACCAGGACTCACGGGCACGTTTCAGGCAAACCTTTGAGGAGGTAAATGCCAACTTCCAATTCATATTTAAAAAACTGTTCAATGGCGGGCATGCAGAGCTTTTCCTTGAGCAGCCTGAAGATCTTCTCGAAACAGGCATAGAAATAATAATCCAGCCGCCCGGGAAAAGGCCTCAAATCTTATCTTTACTCTCAGGGGGAGAGAGGGCTATGACCGCTATTGCTTTGATCTTTTCTATTTATCTGTTGAAGCCAAGCCCCTTTTGCCTGTTAGACGAAATTGATGCCCCCCTTGATGAGGCTAATACTGACAGGTTTATCAGCCTGCTGAATGAATTTAAGCAGAAAACACAATTTCTCCTCATCACTCATAGCAAAAAGACAATGCAGATGGCTGATGTGATTTATGGCATCACTATGGAACAGCCAGGACTTTCCAAGGTTATAAGCCTTGAATTGAATAAATGTTCAATATGAAATGCAGGATACGGGGATATGAACTACCGGATGTTCCAATCTTTCGAACAAGAAAATCAGAGGATGACCCTGGTCTCCAGACCCTTATCATCGTCACTTTTTGAGATAATGATATTACCCTTTCCAGATTCCAATTTAGCCCATTTGTATATTCGAATAGCCTCTCTCATGATCTCACTGACCGTCAATCCACTCTTGGTACTTAACTCTTTCAACGCCTCGTAACTATCTTTTGGGATAGTGAAATTGAGTCTCTTTTTTTGCATAGTTCCCTCCATTTTAGCTGCGGATTTAAGAATGATGTCGTAATAATATCACATAACGAGACCTTATGTGCTATAAAAAAAGGATCGATGAAATTTGACCTGGATATGTAGGCATTTCGTTTATTATTTGTTCACCTTTAAAATTGTAACATATTACATTCAGTTTTGGTAGTCTTTAGTTGCATTCATATGTCATTTTTTCAAAACTTGGGCATATCAAAGAGTTCTCAATCCATTCCTCTCCTTTTCTCAGGTATGGATCAGCTATGGATTAGTTTACTCCTTTTTATTTCTAAAACCCTTGTCTTTTCTCTGAAAATAGCCTCCCAGTATTTGATATTCGTATGTGTATATAGAGGTATAAAAATAGAACCATGAGATAGTTGACAAGTGATATAATACATGGTAATATCCATTTCCTCAGCATGACAGATGATATGTTGATAAGGCAGAGGAGATGAGCTGAGGCCAGATTCCTGCTACTTGACATAGGTAGGGATAAGCTGATAGAATAGCAGATGGGGTTTTAGAAAGAC
>JBLIRT010000188.1:0-6317 GCA_049472445.1 bacterium | reverse complement strand
TTTTGTTACGAAGCCGTTTGATGAGGAGTGTTTGAAATCGATTATTAAAAAGAATTTGGAAAGGAAGGCCTTTGCTCATGAGAACGAGCCCCTCAGGAGTAAGCTGAAGTCTAAAATTGAATTCGAAAACTTTATCGGAGAAAGCAATCAACTCCTCAATATCAAGAAGATGATCGAGCAGGTTGCCAACACAGAGCTGACCGTGCTGGTAAGGGGAGAAAGCGGCACGGGAAAGGAGTTGGTTACTCGAGCTATCCACAGCCTCTCAAGCAGAAAGGATAAACCCTTCATCAAGGTTAATTGTGCCACTCTCCCTGAAAATCTCCTTGAATCCGAACTTTTCGGATATGAACGGGGAGCCTTCACCGGTGCCCAAAGGTCGAAGCCCGGTCGTTTTGAGTTTGCCAATGAAGGGACAATCTTTTTAGATGAAATTGGCGAGATGCCTCCCTCTTTACAAGCCAAGCTGTTGCAGGTTCTGGAGGAAAAAGAGTTTAACCGCCTGGGCGGGAAAAAGAGCGTTAAGGTTGATGTACGGATCATTGTGGCCACCAATAGAGATTTGGAGGAGGGAATACGGAATGGCAGCTTCAGGGAGGATCTCTTTTACCGGCTGAATGAGGTTACTATTTTTTTACCACCCTTACGAGAACATAAAGAGGATATTTATCTTCTTGTTGACTATTTCCTGAGAAAATATTCAAACCTTTATGGGAAAAATGTAGCCGTCGTTTCCCCTCAGACTCTTGGACTTTTTATGAACTATGATTGGCCGGGAAATATTCGGGAACTTGAGAACCTGATTAAGAAAATTATTGTGCTCGGGAATGAGGATATTGTCTATACGGTCATTCCCCATGATGTTGTTGAGGGGAAAGTTGTTTATAAGAATACGAAAATTATTCCCCTGAAAGAGGTCAGTCGGCTGGCTATTCAAAAAGCTGAAAAGGCCACCATCAAAAGTGTTCTGGCTAAAACGAACTGGAACCGGATCCAGGCTGCAAAACTGCTTCAGGTCAGTTATAGATCTCTCCTCAGTAAGATTAAAGAATATCAGATTCGCGAATAATATGAAATCACTTTCATAAGTATGAAGAAGCATGCATCTAAAAATTTATGTTCTTTTCAAGATCAAGGGGACAGGATTGTTCCCTGGAAAGGTGACATCATTTTTCTACCCATTAAATCAAAAAGTTCCTGTAGTTGAATATGGAAAGAAAAATCGATAGGTTAAATTGGCATTCAATTTGCAATATATTGAGATTACAGACTTTCGAGTTCAGCATCTTTTGGAAAGAGGAGAAATTATGTTGGTTGGGGGGGCGGACGTAATATATGGGCGAAATGGATCGCTTAAAAGATGAGAATGAAGAGTTGAAAGAGAAATTAAAGAAGCTTCAAAAGGTGAATAGTTCCTTAAAGAGGATACACGAAAATATCCAGGAGAGTATTTTTGTGGATGAGGCTATCCGGCTTTATAATTCCCGATATCTCAACATCCGGTTAGATGAAGAGATGAGGAGGGCCAAAAGGTATAACCAGTTTCTCTCGTTAGTCCTCATCAGCGTAGATTTTCTGGTGGGAGATGAGATGAAAGATTCCCCTGAAGAAGGGAGATCGGACTTTACGAAAAAACTGGGTGAATTTATTAAAACCAATCTCCGTGATACAGATATCATCTCTTTATATCATAAGGACATTATCGCTTTGATCCTGCCTGAAACAAGTGTCGAGGGAGCTGTTTGCCTTTCTGAACGGCTAAAGGATCAGATATTGTTTGCCTTTTTTAATGGAGAGATAGACAATTGCAAAAAGGGTAATTCAGTCAATATCGGGATTACTTCATACCCGACAGACGCCCGGGTAATTGATGAATTAATCAATAATGCCACCCATATGCTTGAGCGCTCGCGGGGCAGCGAAGGTAACACCATCTACTGTTCAATTATGAATTGAAAATACCATATTTCAGATTTCAAAACCCAGCCACGTATTTTTCCTTTTCTTCACAAGTTTCAACCAGCCTGGATCTGATTAACTCTTGACATGCTTTTTTCATTTATGATAGCATATTTTTTGATAATTCAAGCTCTTGTCAACACCTAACCCCATCTTCCGGGAGAAACCATGAAAAGAGAAAAACTCGTTTTGCTTATAGGTCTGGCTTTTCTGCTGCTGTTGAGTGTAGGGAAATTAGCCGGCATGTATAGTGAGCTGCTCTGGTTCAGGGCAATGAAATATGCCTCGGTATTCTGGACCATTTTCCTGACCAAAGGATTAACAGGACTCCTCTTTGGAATGGCCTTTGCCTTGATTGCCGGTCTTAATATATATCTGGCCAGAAAGATGGGCCCTTCCAAAACGCAGTGGGAAATTATCCTGCGTGGCCATGGGCCGAATATGACGCAGATTATTCCTGTAAATCCTGGGATGGTAAACAGGTTTCTCCTGATAGGGTGCCTTCTGCTCAGTGTTATCATGGGCGTTTGGCCGGCCACAAGGGAGTGGGATGGATTACTCCGATTTTTCTATCAGACCCCTTTCTCCCGGCTGGATCCAATTTTCCATAAAGATATCAGCTTTTTCGTTTTCTCTTATCCGGTTTATATCTTTTTACAAAAGTGGCTCCTGTACGGTCTTATGGTAACCACAGCCCTGATCGGGTTTATCTATGTCAAAGATAAAGCCATGAACCTTAAGCCGGGTGAGTTTATGTTCACCCGGCGGGCCAGGACCCATTTATCGATATTGGCCGGCCTTATATTGCTTCTCATTGCCTGGAATCGAAGACTGAAAATGCTGGGACTCCTTTATTCTCCTCGCGGCGTGACTTTTGGCGCCAGTTATACCGATATGCATGCTCAGCTTATCGCCTACTGGGTAATTATTGTTATTGCCGCCTTATGTGCCTTTATATTCTGGATTAATATATCAGCTCAAGGCTGGAAGTGGCCGCTGGTCGGATTGGCCAGTTTGTTTGTCCTTTCCATTCTCCTCAGTGGGATATATCCTTGGGCCTTGCAGACGTTTTTTGTTGAACCCAATGAATTATTCAGAGAAAGGCCGTATATTGAACATAACATCCAATATACTCGATACGGATATAATCTGGACAGGATTGAAGAGAGAAATTTTCCAGCTTCGATGGATCTCAGTCTGGCTGATATTCAGAACAATTCCCCGACTATGAACAATGTAAAGTTATGGGATAAAAATCCTTTAATGCAAACCTATACTGAACTCCAGGAGATGCGTTTATATTATAATTTTAAAAACGTGGATGAGGATCGATATATTCTGAATGGTAATAAGACTCAGGTCATGCTTTCGGTTCGGGAGTTGGACCAGAGCAAGTTACCTCTTCAAGCCCAGACCTGGGAGAATAAACGTTTTAAATACACCCATGGCTACGGATTATGCATGAGTCCGGCCAATCATGTGACTGAAAAAGGATTGCCCAATCTGGTTATAAAGGATATCCCGCCGGTCAGCCTGACTTCGGCCAAAGTCTCCCGTCCCGAAATTTACTATGGTGAGACGGACAGTGGCTTTGTTATCGTCAACACAAAGACCCAGGAATTCGATTATCCCAAAGGGGATAGTAATGTCTTCACAAATTATGAGGGGGAAGGCGGTGTTCCCATCGGCTCCTACTGGAATCGTCTGATCTTTTCCTTAAGATACTCAGATCCGAAAATCTTGCTCACTTCTTATATCACTCCGAAAAGCCGGATTATGTTCCACCGCCAGATTAAAGATCGGGTAAGGGTGTTAGCGCCATTCCTGGTTTATGATCGTGACCCTTATGTGGTTGTTTCCGGAACAGGGCGAATTTTCTGGATCCAGGATGCTTATACAACTTCCGATAAATATCCCTATTCAGAGCCATGTGCCCTCCCTTCGGATTCCGGATTGTCCTTCCAGAGTCCAGTGACACTTTTCGCCGGGCAGAGGATTGGACCCAGAGTAATCAATTACATCCGTAATTCGGTGAAAGCCGTCATTGACGCTTACCATGGAACAACTACTTTTTATGTTATTGATGAAGAGGACCCGATCATCCGGACGTATCAGAAGATATTCCCCTCCTTATTCAGGCCTTTTTCCGAAATGCCTGAAGATTTGCGATCCCATATCCGCTACCCGCGGGACCTCTTCGAGGTGCAGGCTTATATGTATAGAACCTATCACATGGAAGATACTCAGGTCTTTTATAACAAGGAAGATTTATGGGATCTGCCCATGCAACAAAGCCTTTCCGGGCAAACTGAATCCCCCATGAAGGGCTATTATGTAACCATGCGTCTGCCGGATGGGCAAGGAGAAGAATTTCTCCTCATGATACCCTTTACCCCGGATAATAAGAGTAATATGATAGCCTGGCTGAGTGCCCAATGTGATGGGGAGGGATATGGGAAGTTATCGGTTTATAAATTAACAAAGGATAAATTAATCTATGGCCCGCGTCAGATAGAGGCTCGAATTGATCAGCAAACCGAAATTTCCAGTGAGCTGACCCTGTGGAGTCAGCAGGGGTCACAGGTCTTCCGGGGAGATTTACTGGTCATCCCTGTCGAAGAGTCAATCCTTTACATTGAGCCGGTCTACCTGGCAGCTACCGATCAAAGTAACCTGCCTGAGCTGAAGCGCGTGATTGTCGCTTACGGAGAGAAGGTGAAAATGGCTCACACCCTGCCTGAAGCCCTGCTGGGCATATTTGGGGGAGATGTGGCTGAGGCCTCCCCTCGTCAGGCAGATCAGGGATTACTTCAGGACCGGCCGAAGGCGGCATCTTTGAATGAGATGGCTGTCAGGGCCAACCAGTACTATCAGAAATCCATGGAAAGCTTGAAGATGGGAAACTGGTCTGAATACGGGCATTACCAGGAGCAGTTACGAATGACCATTCAAGACATACTGGAGGCATCGAAGGGAAAATGAGCAGACAAATCCTCGGTTCACTCATAATTTTGATACTCTTCACAGGCGGCCTGGCCGGCTGTCAGGGGACGAAGACTCGTCTGCGCCAGGCGGAGAGTCACTATGAATACGGGATGCTCTATCTACAGAATGGAAAATACAACCTGGCCTACCGGGAGTTTGAAAAGGCCAGGAAATTAAATCCAAAGGATCATCGCCTTTACCATGGACTAGGATTGATCAATTATTTTCAGGGGAATTTTTCTTCAGCCATCAGGGAATATCAAAGGGCCATAGACTTGAATCAAACCTATCCGGACGCGTATAATAATATGGCGGCCGCTCTTGCCAAATTAGAGCAATGGCCTGAGGTTATTCAATATGCAGATAAGGCGCTGGCTATCCCCTCTTACGCTACGCCTGAATTTGCTCATTACAACAAGGGGATAGCTTATTTCAATTTAGGGGAATACGAGAGGGCCCGAATAGAGTTTGAGATTTCTCTGGAGTTGGACCCCACATATATTGATACTCATTATCAGTTAGGATTAGTCTTATTGAAACTTGCCTCGTACTCACGGGCTGCGGATGCCTTTGAAAGAGTCCTGCAATTAATCCCCATGGTCGGAGAGGGACAGGATGACTCCCTGATTGTGAACAGCCATTATTACCTCGGCCTTTCCCGCTTTGAAAATAACGAGATAGAGCGGGCTGTCGGAGAGTTTCAGAAAGTCATTGAGCTTGCTCCTGAAAGCAGGAGAGCTCAGGAGGCTTGGCAATATCTTAACACGATAAAAGTGGAGTAACTGAATAAGAGATACAAGGAAATGATAGAGAAGGAAACCAGGTCTGCTGGCTGGTTTAAGAGATTATGCCAGGGCTTATCCAAAACACATAACGGCTTTATTGGCGGAGTTGAGAGGCTTTTCCTTCGAAAAGGCCAGATCGATGAGGAGTTGTTTGAAGAGTTGGAGGAGATTTTGATCCTGGCTGATCTGGGGATCCAGACCTCCTCTGAGGTAGTGGAAAGATTAAGAGGTGAAGCGCGGCGAAGGAAAGTGAAGGATGCCTCTTTGCTCAAGCCGATCTTACAGGAAATACTCATTGAAAGGTTAATCCCTTCCCAGGCTGTTATGGATATTTCAAAGGATAGCCCTTTTGTGATGATGGTGCTGGGTGTAAATGGTGTGGGCAAAACAACCACCATTGGTAAACTGGCCGCGCGGTACGGCGGGCAAGGGAAAAAAGTGCTCCTGGCGGCGGGTGATACCTTCCGTGCTGCTGCTACTGAACAGTTGGAGATCTGGGGTGAACGGGCTGGAGCCGCCGGCCTGGTGAAACACCAGTCCGGAGCAGATCCTTCGGCTGTGGTTTTTGATGCCATGCAGGCGGCTAAG
>JBLIRT010000187.1:0-6384 GCA_049472445.1 bacterium | reverse complement strand
CGAATTCTTCAGGGAGCCTTCCCACCCGCCCCTGGCCGTGGCCTCAAAGATCCTTTCGTTTAATCCGGGAGGATTTTCAGGGTGCCCAAAAACACGTGGTGACTTACCGATAAGCTCTTTTTGATCATAACCGTGTAATCGGCAGGCAGCTTCATTGGCGTATTCAATCAAGCCGGTTTTGGAATTGACCAGGAAGACACTATCGTTTATTCCGTCCAGGACAGAGGTAAAAAGCTTCAGCCTTGATTCATTTACCTTCTGCTGGTTAATATTCTGGATGAGCCCCTGGAGGTAAAGAATTCTTCCTTCCTGATCTTTTATCCAATGGAGCCTGTTTTGAATCCATTTTACCTTTCCGGATTTATCTACAATGCGATATTCAAGAGTGCTTTCCCGTCCTTCCCGATAAGCCTGGTGCATTTGAGAGAGCACGTATTCCTTATCTTCCGGATAGATGGCCTCAGCCCAGAAGCCTGGCTTTCTGAGCTGCTTTTCCGTTCGCTCATAACCGTAAATGCTGGTCACGGATTTGCTGACATAAGAGACAGCAAAGTCTTTTTTCGGATCTGCAGTATAGACCATCTCCGGCATATTTTCAGTAAGGGTTCGATACTTTTCTTCAGCTTTCCGCAAGGCCTGAAGGGTTTTCTTCTCTCTGGTTACATCATAGGTCAATTTAAGAACCTGGATAACCTCCCCCTTATCGTTTTTGATCGGAGTGGCTACACATCGCAGAAGCCGGCCTATCTGGTCATGATATTCCTCGGTTACCTCGTTTTTTCCGTTTTGAAAGACCATAAGAACCGAACAGCCGGGGCACATTTCCTCTTTGCCTTTCAAGGATTCATAGCAATACGTTCCCTCAAGTTTCGATAAAGGCCCGAACCATTGCTCAGCAACGGGATTCATCCAGACGATCTTCATCTTTTTATCCATAATAAGCAGGCCTGCTCCAATGGAAAGGACAATATCCTCCAGCCTTCGGCGCTCTTCTGCTATTTTTTCCTGAGTTCCTCGTGGTTCCCTGCTTTCGTTAGGCCTGAGCCGGGTTTCCATACCGGCCAGGTCTTGCAGCCTGACAGTTTCCGCACTTTCGGCCAAAAACCAATTCCTGTTTTTGATCAGAGTATATTGATGCAAGCTGGTAATGGTAATGATCTGACGGGTGGTGTATTTGGTCAGGTCATAGTTACAGATGAGCAGGGTCCTGTCATCCCTTATCGACTTATCCATGACCCTCTCCAGCCTCATATAGAGTTCCCAATGTATCTCGGTTATGAGCGGCACATCCAGAACCAGACGAAGTCCTTCATACCTCCTTCGAAGGGCTTCATCATATTTTTCCCGGTACTGGCGGAGTATGGTGTTTATATCAAAGGGATCCTTCCCGGGGAACCAAGCCTCTTGATCTAAAATTTCTAATTGGCCGGTTATAAGGTAATCTTCTCTTTCCATCTCGGAAAATATGCTTTTCAGATGGTTGAGCACGTTATGGTCATCAGGCCGCCTGCGAATCCACAGGCACTTTTCATGAGCCAGCAGACCATTCTTGATGAATGGGAACGATATCTCTCTTTGCTCCTGGTCATTTCCAAAAAAAAGAGCGATGTGACTTCCCCACTTGATTTGCCTGGCTTCAGATAAATCAAGGAACGGTCTCATAATAATAGGGTCATGATCCTCCATGATTCGATCCTTCATTCAATTTCTCTCTACCATATCCATGGCTTAAGAGACCTCTCAACAAATTTCAGGGCCATACCCGGTTCAAGCGGCACCTCTTGAGGCCGAAGTATCCGTCAAGACTTTGTTTGTCCGGCACATCTTTTATCTACATAATCGTGGTTTCAGAGGCTCTTTCATTACAGCCGGCGGGATTTATCTCTCTCAGTAAGAGAATTTTTGCCAACAGGTTATTGCCCATACGGATACTCATTATAACGCTGAGAAACCAGACAATCAACCATAAAATAGCAATTTTAATGCTAAAAAAACTTAAAATATGACCTATTAAAAACTTTATAAAAGTATAAATATTATATTAATCTGCATACGTATTTTTAGAGAGAGGTGGACTTTCACGGATTTTCTCTCATGGTAGCCGTCTTTGGCTCTCTTTTTATTTATACGTGGCTGGACCGATCGCGGCTTTCAATGAGAGAGACAAAGACGTCCTCCAGGGAGGGAATAATTTTTTCAACCCGATTGACTGAATATCCTCGCTCCAGCAGGAATTGGCGAATCAAGACGGCTGTCTTCCGGCCATTTTCTACCACGGCGTGGAGCCCCCTGCCAAACAGGGCCACCTCCTTGACGCCTGACAGCCTCTCCAATTCACCCATAGCCTCCTGAGGCCGATCACACTGGATGTCCAGAACCTCCTCCTGCATAAGTTCTGTCTTCAGCTCTGCCGGTGTGCCAAGAGCTATGAGCTCACCTTGATACATCAGTCCCAGCCGGTCGCAATACTCAGCCTCATCCATGTAATGAGTGGTGACAAAGACGGTGATGCCTCGTCCTGAAAGTGAGTAGATAAGTTCCCAGAACTGGCGGCGGCTTATAGGGTCAACACCTGAGGTGGGCTCATCCAGGAAGATGATGGGCGGCTCGTGGAGAATGGCGCAGCCCAGGGCCAGGCGCTGCTTCCAGCCACCTGACAGGATAGAGGTGCGGGTATGTCGATGCGAGGAAAGGTCAGCCATCTCAATCACCCACTCCTTACGCTCTTTCTTCCTGTCCCTGGGCAGGCGATAGATGCCGCTATAGAAATCAATGTTTTCTTCAACAGTAAGATCCTCATAGAGGGAAAATTTCTGGCTCATATAGCCGATACGGGATTTGACTTTTTCCGCCTCTGTCCTGATGTCAAGACCGGCTACGGTACCGGTGCCGCCGCTTGGCAAAAGGAGGCCGCTCAGCATCCGGATGGTGGTAGATTTACCGGCCCCGTTCGGGCCGAGAAAGCCGAAGATTTCCCCCCGCCTCACCTGAAAACTGATCCGATTGACAGCTATAAAATCACCAAACCTCCTCTCAAGGTCAGTTACCGTGACAGCAAAATCCATGTTCTGGTCCTCCATACGCATATCCTTTCAGGTCATTCGGTTTCTTTCAGGTCTGTTAGGCGATTACGGAAATAAATACATCCTCAAGATTTGGTTCCAGGAGGCGCATATCGGTTATGGAAAGCCCTCCCTGTTTGAGAACTTCCCGGGCCTGCCTCATGGTTTGATCAGGGTTCCTGGTGACCACGTGAACCAGGTTGCTGAAGAGTCCGACAGATTCAACCTGCAGCCTCTGCTTTAAAAGGGAAGCAGCCTGTCTGGGATTGTTCGTCTGAATACCTATTATGGTGCCGCTCATGAGCTTTTTGACCTCATCGGGCGTGCCCAGGGCAAGGGGTCTGCCCTTATGAATCATGGCCAGTCGGCTGCAGCGCTCTGCCTCGTCAAGATAAGCGGTGGAAAGAAAGATGGTGACTTTTTCAGCCAGCAGTTGGTATAAAATACGCCAGAAGTCCCGGCGCGAGACGGGATCTACCCCATTGGTCGGTTCATCCAGAAAGATTATCCTCGGTGAATGGATCAGGGCACAGGCCAGACCCAGCTTTTGCTTCATACCGCCTGAAAGGTAACCGGCCTTTCGTTTTTTGAAGGGAGTCAGATGACTGAAGGCAAGGAGGCGATCTATTCTTTCCGTCCGGACTTTCCGGGGTACTTCGTAGATATCAGCATAAAAGGTGATATTTTCCATAACCGTCAGGTCATGGTACAGACCAAATCGCTGACTCATATAGCCGATTTTTTCCTTTACGGCTTCCGCCTCGCTGACAATATGGTGGCCGGCTACCCAGGCCTCACCTGAGCTTGGCTCCATGATGGCCGTAAGAAGCCTCATGGTAGTTGTTTTGCCTGCTCCGTCAGGGCCGACCAGCCCGAATATTTCCCCTTCATGGACGGTAAGGGTAAGGCTGTCCACGGCGATCACATGATCAAAGGATTTGGTGAGATCCATGATTTTAATGGCTGGTTCCATAAGGGATTTCCTTTTCTCTTCGGGAGCGGTCATACCTATATCGCAAGCCCTTTCAGGAAGAAGAGCTTTCCCCTTCCATGAAATGAAATGAACGTGTATGCTTCTGCACGGAAGATTGTACGCCAAATCTTATATCAGATCAACGGGATGAAAAAAAGGAAATTGCCTGTTATGGAGGCATTGCCTCGCCAGGGCCTTACGTGCAGGAACTGATGAAGCATCCTTGTTCCGAAGGTAATAATATTTTCGGAGACCTGGTCTCCGATGGACCGGTATGGGAATCCGGAGGATTGATATCCGGATCATGTGGATCAGTATGGGAATCCGGAGGATCAGTATCAGGCGGCCCGTCCTGGTCCATGGTGATTATTACCCGAAACGTACAGGTGCTGACATTGCCCGATGAGTCAGCAGCGGTTACCTCAACCTCTGTTGTTCCCACCGGGAATGGAGAACCCGGCTCAGGATCATACCTGACCTGGGGTTCAGGATCCATCTCGTCGCTGACTTCTGCTTCATAGAAGATTTCGGTCAGGTTGCCGGCAGCCGAGACAAACAGATCAGCCGGACAGGTAATGACCGGCGGGACAGTATCCTGAACGGGGGGATCATCAGGTGGAGGATCAGGTTCTTCGGAAGGTGTGCCGAAGGCGTAAAGGTTACCATCACAGCTTCCGATGTAAATCGTACCATCTGCACCGATAGCCGCTGAAGAGTAAATATAACCTCCGGTTGTATAGCTCCACTTGACTTGGCCGGCCGGGTCAAGAGCGTAGATTTTGCTGTCCCCGCTGCCGATATAGATCGTACCATTTGCACCGATAGCCGGTGCGGAATAGATGCTGTCTCCGGTGGTAAAGCTCCATTTCAAGGTGCCATTGGGGTCGAGAGCGTAGATTTGGCCGTCCCCGCTGCCGGTATGGATCGTGCCGTCTTCACTGATAGCCGGTGAGGACTCGATACCGTTCCCGGTTACATACCTCCATTTCAGTGTGCCATCCGGGGCAAGGGCATAGACGGTAGAATCCCAGCTTCCGATGTAGACTGTACCATCTGTACCAAGAGCTGGTGAGGAAGAGATGGGACCATCGGTCTGATACTTCCATTTGAGATCTCCATTCGGGTAGAAGGAATAAATGCAGCCATCAATACTTCCAATATGGATTATCCCGTCATCACTGATGGCCGGAGAGGAGTAGATACTGTCTTCGGCTGTGTACCTCCATTTCAAGGTACCATTTGGATTAAGAGCATACATATCACCATATTCACTCCCAAAGTAAACCGTGCCATCGGTACCCAGGGTCGGAGAGGAGTAAATACTGCTTTCAGTGTCATAGCTCCATTTCAGGAGTCCGGTCCGGCTCAGGGCGTAAAGCCGTCCATTATAGCTTCCGAAATAGATGTTGCCGTCTGCATCGATAGCCGGTGAGGAATCGATCAGGCTGTCAATGGCGTAACTCCACTTCAATCCGCCGTTTGGATCGAGAGCATACATTTTGCCGTAAGCATCTTCATCACCATCAGAGCCTCCAAAATAGATTGTGCCATCCGTATCCAGAGCCGGTGAGGAACAGACCCAATCCCCGGTTGTGTAGCTCCACTTTCTTTTGCCTGTCTGTGTTCCTGTATAGGGGCTTTGGCCGGTACGTCTGGCATTGTACCCTTGGCAGGGCCAGGCACTATCCGCCAGCCCTCCTGCAGCGGCGGCACACCCCCCTGATGAACTGAGCACTCCCCAGTATAACAGGATCACCAGGAAAAGGAAATGGAATAGTCCCTTGAAGACATAAAGGCACCATCTCTTCATCGGATATCTCCTTTCAAGCGGATATCGGCCGGGGCTCCGGAAAGAGAAACAGAAGAATATTACCGGGAATATGAAACATCCCTAATGTATCGGACAATTCCTTTAATAATCCTGAAATCTGCCATGGAGTATTTACTCACCCCGGCCAAGGGAGCCAATCTCATAAAGCCTTTCTAATTTTTTGGCTTTTCTTAAATTTTAAATTGACTTTGGTAGATTTTTTACCATAAGATTCATAAGAGAGTGTTGACTTATACTCTTTCCAGAGATCCACGAATTGGAGCCCTTCAAGAAAGATAGTCACAGGGTTATATTTGATGTGGATTACTTTACTATGGCTGCAGTTAGTGTATCTCAGATCAATTTTCATGAGTGGATTCCCCAAGTTTACCGCGTGATTAAAAAAGATAGTAACCTATTCTTAAAGGAACGATGAAATATGAGTCCGGCCAAACCAATGCCTCTTGCCAGTAAAAGAGTGGAAGATAGTGAATCAACGGTGAACTCAGCTCCTATAGGTAAACGCGAAGAGAGGCAAA
>JBLIRT010000186.1:0-6415 GCA_049472445.1 bacterium | reverse complement strand
TGCCTTCGCAGCCTCACCACCTGAACAACCACTTGAAGGGCCTGGAGGCCAGGATTACTTTCACAATAAAGTTATCAAAAGTAAATATGGTATGGGCCCCTCGGGATATTACATTTTCGAGCCTGGTGATCCAAGGCCGGACACGGCACCATTAATTATTTTAATCCACGGGTTTACGGCCGTGACCCCATCTGCTTATGAGGCCTGGATTGACCACCTGGTCAAGAAGGGTAATATTGTTGTCTATCCCGTCTACCAGTTTATCATTGATGCCTCGCACCGATTCCCCAAAAATACTATCAATGCAACCTTGAGTGCTATTGAAGAGCTTCAAACGGGAGATCATGTCAGGCCGGATCTCGACCGGTTTGCTGCTGTCGGCCATTCCATGGGAGGAATTCTGGCAGCCGACCTCGCCGCTCTGGCCGAAGAGTCGGGACTGCCTATGGTCAAGGCGGTTATGTCAGTCCAGCCGGGCGTCTCCCCCATGCCTCCGATGGCAGATCTTTCGAAGATTCCCGCAGATACCCTTTTGCTCTCCGTGGTAGGGGATGCAGATATCATTGCCCGTACCAAAGATGCCAAGAAAATTTATCGTGAGTCAACTCAGGTTCCACCTGAAAACAAAGATTATATCATTATGTCTTCCGACAGAAACGGCAGATCCTCTTTATTAGCGGATCACTTTGCCCCTGTCTGCATAGGTACTCTCGGCGGGCATATGCCGATGTTCGGGGTGGACGCTCTTGATTATTACTGCCTCTGGAAATTGTTCGATGCTCTCACTGATGCGGCCTTCTATGGCCTGAACCGGGAATATGCTCTTGGAAATACTCCTGAACAGCGCTACATGGGTGAGTGGAGTGACGGTACTCCGGTAAAAGAGATGATAGTTACTGATAATCCCTAAGCTGAATCGCTTTCATCTATTACCTCTCACTCTACAAAGAAGGGGAAGGTTGCCGGGCAGCCTTCCCCTTCTTTATTCCTCACCTTTTCTTATTCCCTCTTAATTCTCAATTACTCCACTTTTACTCCAAAATCTCTCTTGAGTATGGTGAGCAGTTCCCACATGTCATGAATAACATAATCCGGATCGGCCTTTCCCTGGACATCAATATACTTCCCGCTTCGGCGATTCAAGGCGGTAATCATACCTAAGGTACTGGGAGGATCTATGTCTGCGATTGGATTATCTCCGACATACATACATTCTTCAGGCCTGAATTTCAGGCTCATATAGGCCTTTTTATAAAGCTTTACGTTAGGCTTACCGATCCCGATCTGGTCGGTGATAAAAATGGCATGTGGAGTCAGGTATTTTAAAATTTTTAAACGTACGAGTTTTTCCGCCTGTTTACACATCAACCCGGCCGTAATAATCCCCAGAACTAAATCCGTGTTTGATAATAAGCGGAATACTTCCACAACATCCTCATAAGGTTTGAGATGAATATATTTTGTCTCATGATAGGCGACTACGCCAGCCGCCACAATAACGGCCGGATTTATGTTTTCGTATTTTTCCTTCGGAAGGCGAAGGAGGAGTCGATCATAATGGTTCCCGAAATTCGTACCAAACTCTTCAATGACCTCCTTTAACTCGTCGAAACATTCTGTAACACTCATCTGTAATCCCGCCTCGATCATGGCGTAGACACTATTCAGACGGGCCATTTTGGCAAATTCCGACGTTGAATAAATGGTATCATCAATGTCAAAAAATATTGCCTTTAAATCCTTTTTTGTCTTTTTTTCCTGGCCAGAATTCTTATCTCTACCCATAAGGCAGCAAGACTCCCTATTACAGCGCCAAGGCTATCAGAAGCCAAATCGAGCATATCCAATCGTCGAAGAGGGACGAAAAATTGATGTACCTCATCACTCAAACCAAAAAAAATAGCCACCATAACGGCGACGAATAAAGCATGTTTTTGTAACCAGACGCTCTGAGTGTGAAATACAGCTCTAAACAGGAGGTAGCCCAGAACGGCAAATTCAGCCGCATGGACGAACTTATCAATATGTGGTATTGATAGTCGAAAAGGAAATGATGAGCACGATGAGGCCCAGAAAATAAGAAGCATATAGGATAATACAGGAAACCAGTAGAGCCAAAACCCGACCATCCTCCTGCCTGCAGATCTCATTTGCATGATGCGCCGGCTCGACCTTTACATTTCATATTTTCCAAAATCTTCAGGTTTCAGTTTGTCCAGCCATTCCCGTAGTTTTTCCTTGTCTTCAAGTATTTCTTTCCCTTCGGCTATTTGAATCATGTCTATAGTCTTGGCCTTTTTAATGACTTCTTCAGATACCAGAATAGGTGCATTGACTCTCAAGGCCAGGGCTATGGCATCACTGGGACGAGAATCGACTGATATATTTACTCCATTCTTCTCAAGTTCAATGATGGCAAAAAAGGTGTTGTTTCGCAAGTCATTGACAATGATTCTCGTTACTTTTGATTTCAAACCTTCGATTAAATTCTTTATCAAGTCACGTGTCATAGGACGAGACGGAACATTTTTTTCCATCTCTGAAGCTATGGCATTGGCTTCGAATATTCCTATCCAGATTGGTAAAGACTTCTTGTTTTCCAAATCCCGTAAAATAATGACCGGCATATTTGTCGTTGGGTCCAGGGTTATGGCACGAACTTTCATCTCCACGAGCAACATTCCTGTTAACCTCCTTTTTTAAGAAGTGACCTGGCATGACCACATCTTAATATATAAAAACCAATCTTTATATGAATCCTTATGTTTCCAGTCAGCGCCTCCCATATGGTGATTCCTGAATAGAGCTATCATTCCGGTTTAATACTCATCATGCCTTTTTTGAGCAAACAACGCCTTTCAGATTAAATCTGTTAGCCTGAACGATCTCAACCTTTTGAAAACTGCCTACCACATTGGCAGATCCGGTAAATTCAACTATCTTGTTCAATCGGGTTCTCCCGCGTAGCTGTACTCTGGAATCCGGCCTTCTCTCAGCTTCCGTTAACACTTCTTCAACGAGCACCTCCTGCTGTGTGCCGAGGAGCGCCTTGTTTTTTTTCAGGCTCATTTCATTCTGGATGCTCAAAAGGATTTCGAACCGCTCTTGCTTTATACTATTCGGAACTTGTTCAGGAAAGTTTCCAGCAGCTGTTTGTGGCCGAATCGAATAAAGAAACGTGAAAAGTCCATCAAATTGAACTGATTCAATGAGGTGTAATGTCTGTTGAAAGTCCTCTTCCTCTTCTCCGGGAAAGCCGACGATCACATCACTGGTCAGGGCCGCCTGAGGAATCCTTTTCCTGATTACCTCTACCCTTTCCAAATACTCAGCCCTTGTATACTTTCTATTCATCCCTTTTAAAATTTTATCCGATCCTGACTGGAAAGGCAAATGAATATGCTCGCAAACCTTGGCACAATCGGCAATGGCTTCAACCAGTTCGACAGAAAAATCCTTGGGATGGGAGGTAGTAAAGCGAATTCTCTCAAGTCCCGGGATTTCCTCTATCGCCCGAAGCAATGTGGGAAAGCTGAAGTTCCATCCTTCCTGCTGGCCGTATGAATTAACATTATGTCCGAGTAAAGTTACCTCCTTGTAACCCCGAGCGACCAGATCCCTGATCTCCGATAAGATTTCTTCAGGAGATCTGCTCCACTCCCTGCCTCGAACATAAGGAACTACACAGTAGGTACAATAGTTGTTACAGCCCTGCATGATGGTGACCCACGCCTTAATCGGACTGGCTCTCCTGACCGGGCAACAAAATTGTTTTGAAAACTCATTATCATTGCTGATTTCCACCTCCCGATTCCCTTTTTCATACAATTTGTTCAATAAATAAGGGAGGCGGTGAATATTTTTCGTACCAAAAATTAAATCTACATGGGGTGCCCTGCGGATAACTCTGTGGCCTTCTCTCTGGGCTATGCACCCACAAAAGCCAATTTTCAGGCCAGGTCTTTCGGCCTTCATGGCCTTTAAACGTCCGAGAGCACTAAAGGCTTTCTGTTCTGCTTTCTGCCGAATAGTGCAGGTATTGAGCAACAGAAGATCTGCATCCTCTTCCCCCTCAGCCTGGATAAATCCAGAGTTCAAAAGGAGACCATACATCCGCTCAGAGTCGTGCTCATTCATCTGACAACCAAATGTTCTTATATATACTTTCGATGTCTCTTTTTTCAACATAATTCACCTCCGAGAGGAGGGACCACGTGTCCGGCTATTCTCAGTGGAAGTAAAAAAATATTTATTTCAAGATCTTCCATTGCATTTTTCTTTAGATTATAATAGGATATTCAGGAAGTCAAGGACTAAGAAACCATCCCAAAATTCATTTCCACATGAACATCCGTGTATAATCCGGAAAATTTTGGGATATCTTCTCAGTATCAGGAGCAACCCGGAATCCATGCCTACCCATTATATACTGAAGCGTATCTTTTGGCTCTTCCCTGTTGTTTTAGGGGTCATCACTCTTGTCTTTCTTCTCATCCATCTCATCCCTGGTGATCCGGTTGATATCATGCTCGGCGAAAACGCCAGGTCTTTGGACAAGCAAATACTCCATCACGAGCTGGGCCTGGATAAACCGCTTTTGAATCAATACGTTGACTTCCTGAAAAAGATTGGGCGGGGAAATCTTGGAAAATCTCTCCATTCCCAGCAGCCTGTATTAGCAATTATCCTGGAAAAATATCCGGCCACCCTGGAGCTGATGCTTGCCGCCATTCTGGTTGCCCTGGCTATATCTTTGCCGCTGGGCATTCTCTCTGCCTTAAAGCAATACTCCTTCATGGATCATGCCTCATTGTTTCTCTCTCTGTTAGGCATTTCCATGCCCCATTTCTGGCTTGGCCCCATCCTCATTCTCCTCTTCTCTATTAAACTTGGCTGGCTGCCTGTCTCCGGCAGAGGAGGACCGTCTCATGTCATCCTGCCTGCTATCACCCTGGGCACGGCCATGGCAGCTATCTTAACCCGAATGGTTCGTTCAAGTCTGTTAGAGGTATTGGAAGATGATTACATCACCACAGCCAAATCGAAAGGCTTATCCTTCAAGAGAGTCATCTTGAAACATGCTCTGAAAAACGCTTTTATCCCTGTCCTCACGGTTGTCAGTTTACAGATAGGAGCCCTTCTGACAGGGTCAATTATTACTGAAATGATCTTCGCCTGGCCGGGATTGGGAAGACTGACTATTCAAGCCATTTATACCAGGGATTATCCACTTGTCCAGGGCTGCGTGTTGATAATCTCCATCAGCTATGTAGTTGTCAATCTGCTAACAGACCTGGCCTATACGGTGATCGATCCCCGTATTCGTTATGACTACAAAACATGATGGCCGGACCAGATCTTTTCTTTCCGCAGTCTATTCACAAAGATATGAGCCTGACGGGTAGGCTCCGGTAGACGGTATGTACCAGTACAGGCTAAAATGATCTGTAAGGCGCCCTCTAAGTCAACCTTGTGACCAACTGAAATAAAAACCGGTTTGACTCTCAATTTCGTTCTGAGCACCGCACCAATGATTTCCTCCTCATGATATAAAAAGCTGTAATCTCCCTTTTGCTCTCCCGGCTCTGTATATTTCCCAAACAATCTCTTTTTGGCGCAGCCTATGGAAGGTATGTCAAGAATCACTCCTATATGTGAGGCCAGCCCGAGTCTGCGCGGATGAGCTATACCCTGCCCATCCAGGACAATAATATCGGGATCATGCCGCAGCCTGGCCAAAGCAGCCAGTAAGGTCGGCGCCTCACGGAAGGTAAGGAAACCTGGGATGTAAGGGAAAGAGGCCTCGCCTTCAGACCACACCTGCTCAATGATATCAAGATGGGGGAAGGTGAAGACAATCACGCCGGCAATTAACCGGTTATCTTTGGCTGAGTAGGCAATGTCCGCTCCGGCAATACACCTTACCGCTTTCTTTAAAGGTGTAATTTCAATGGACCGGCTTAATCTCTCCTGGATGTTTCGTGCTTCAGCGTAACCAACCATCCAGGGGTGGATGTGCTTGATGTTCACGCTAAAATTTTCTGGAGAAATATTCAAACATACTCTCCTGGGCCTCCTCAAGAGAATCAAGAGTATCTTTGAAATAAATTTTTATGCCAAGCTTCCGGGAGGCTTCCACGAAGAGATCATATATCTCTTTCCTCTTTACCGACAGTGCCCTGGGCAGGTATTTCATCTTTTCTATCGTTGTGAGAAACTTTTCCACAAACTCTTCCTCATACCCCCGATGACCGGTAAGGTGAAAGCTTATGATTTCATATGAATCATGATCTACCAGGAGGAATAATAAAGGAAAATAGGGCCTTTCCCCCTCCCTGATGCCAAAGGGAGAATAAAAAAAGTCTAACTCCCATGTCCCATTGGTATGGATGAAATACTTCTTCATTCTCTGCAG
>JBLIRT010000185.1:0-6430 GCA_049472445.1 bacterium | reverse complement strand
CTCCATGTGCTCATTGACTCTTATGGCCCCTCTCACCCCAAGAGCAATCCCTGCCTTTTCGGCTATCTCGGTATTCGGTCTGACGCCGGTACTGACGATCACCAGGTCAAATTCAAGTAACTGGCCGCGCTCGAACGTTACCCTGCTGATGAAACCATGTTCACCACCCAATTCCTGCACCGAGACCGATTTGGCGAGACGAACCCCGTGATTTCTCAGTTCATCCTCAACCATCCCGCTTATCTCATCATCCATGGTTCCTAAAATAGAGGGCCTCATCTCAACCACGGTCACTTCCAGCCCTGACTTTACGAGCGCTTCGGCCATCTCCATCCCGATGTAACCGGCACCGATAATGAGGGCTCTCCTGGGTGACCGATCTCTTATAAATTGTCTGATCATGATCCCATCATCAAGGGTCCTTACCGGAAAGACTCCCTTGAGATCGATCCCCTTGACCGGCGGCATCTGCGCACGGGCGCCTGTTCCAATCATGAGCTTATCATAGTGATGGACCTGTTCCCTTGCGGTTTCCAGATTTTTCACCAGAACCGATCGACCGGCCGGATCAATGGCCATAACCTCATGAGAGAGAAATACCTCGATATTTCTCCTTTCCCTGAAAAAATGTGCTTCATAGGCCACGAGATCCTGAGGAGATTTCACCATGCCGGATACAAAATAAGGCAGGCCGCAGGAGCTGTAGGAGACGTATTTCTCCTTTTGGAAGACCAGTATTTCGCTTCCGGGTTTCAGCCTTCTGGCCTTGCTGGCCGCACTCATGCCTGCAGCAACGCCGCCGATCACGATCATACGCTCTAATTTCGAGTTCGTTCGGGCCACCGGTATCCCTTCATAAGAAGCAGGTACCCCTTCTACATTTCCAGAACCTTGGAAAAAAAGTCGTGATGTTCTTCTTCTGCCGCAAGGATATTTTCAAAAAGCAAACGAGTGGTCGGATCATGTTCCTTTTCTGCCAGTTCTACACCGGCCTTATACAATTTGATGGCATCCTCTTCGGATTTTTTATCAATCCGGAGCATCTCCTGCACACTTTCGCCTACGGTAATCGGCTCCGGCAGGGTGGTGGGGGTTCCACCTAAATAATTCAGCCTTTCGGCAAAAGCTTCAGCGTGCTTCATCTCCTGAATTGAGATTTTCCGTATTTCATCCCCGACAGTCTGTCCGGCCATTCCCTTCACCTGAACATGCTGCCACATGTATTGAATACTTACCGCCAGTTCCCTGGCAATCGCCTGGTTGAGAATTTCCTTTAATCTTTCAGAGGCCATAGTGTATCTCCTTTTTTCAAGGTGTATGTTATTGGGTATATATATGCATGTACCAATGTTTCACCCGGTACCTGTCCGAAAACCTCTCTTTGGCCCAGCGGCTCTGTCTGCTTGCGGGCAGCTTTCGGATAAGCTCTTAATCATATTCGGAATCTTAGGTGATTTATATGTATTATATAAGGTACCTTCCGATATCTTCCGGTTATCTTCCGATTTTTCGAAGATATCTTCCGATTTTTGTTATGTCTTTTCAGTGCACAGAGCAGGAAAAACAAGGGTCATAAGCTCGGACCAGTTGCTGGCATTTTATACGCAGGTCTCCATATTCATCGGGATGTGAGTATTTCCGGGCCAACAGATGGAGATCCCTTTCTATATTGGCAAAATTATGAGAGGTAGGTGTAACCAGGTTGGCCTTCTGAATCACACCGCGACGATCTATAGCGTATTGATGCACCAGCAATCCGCGAGGAGCCTCAAGAATGCCTATCCCCTCCCCTGCCCGCACCTCAACCTCGGACTTTTCCTCTTTTGGTGAAATTTCACGGAGAAGGTGCATACACTTGATCATCCCGTCATACACTTCCAGAGCCTGGGCAATATTGTTATGGAACGGATTCCTGTCAGGAACGCTGAAGCCTGCCGCAAGGGCCAGCCTTTTCGTATCCTCGTGGAAGTGATCAAAATTAAGGTTAACCCTGGCCAGTGCTCCCACCATAACGGTTTGCCCTTCCCTGGTGTACGTTTTCTTGGCATGGGCATACTCCGCCTCTTCTTCATGGAAGGTTGAGTGATAATCATGGATCGGTGCTTTCACTCCCCCTGAGGTGGCCAGATATCCCTCGTTAACAGGATATTCCTCATCGTTCCGGAGGGCCAGAAAATCTCCCTCCGTGGTTATCATGGGATAAGGCAGCCGGCTCATGAGTTGAACGGTCTGGGCAGCCATAGGTAAGACCCGTTCAATCCCTTCGGCCAATGATTCCAGGCACTCCCGGCCGGGAATTTTCGTGAAGCCGTTAACCACCATGGAGATGGGATGAAGAGGCCGTCCGCCGATTTCCTCGGCCACGTTATTCATGGCCTCCTTCATGGCCAGGAAGTTTTTCGTCTCCCTCTCAAATTGCGGTATCATGGTGAAAAATCCGGGTTGGCCGAAATAATCGGGCAGAGCAAGCATGTAGAGGTGGATAATATGGCTTGCGGCGATCTGGGAAAGACACATGAGGCGGCGAAGCTTTCTGGTCTGATCGCTGGGTGTAATGCCCATAGCCTTCTCGACCGCCTGAAGAGAGGTGGTCATATGGGAAATGGGGCAGATACCGCAGATGCGCGAGACAATGTCCCCTGCCTCGCTGAACTTTCGGCCTACCAGGAATCCCTCAAAGAATCGGGGCGGTTCAAAGATTTTCAGCTTGATTTCCTGAACATCTTCATTACCGACCTTAACCAGTAAACCTGACTCGCCTTCCGTGCGCGCCATATAATCAATATAAACCGTCTGAGGCTTAGTACCCTTTGGTTGCTGATCCATAAAGCTCCGCTCCCCTCCTGAACTCCGGTTTGCTTGATCCATATTGGGTGAACCTGCGGAAGATATCATCCGGAGGAAGCCCCATCCTTTCAAATTGCCGGGCCAGGGCCGGGGCATTGGCATCTTCCATCGGCCCCCAGCAGCCGTAGCAGGCACGATTATAAGAAGGGCATAAAGCCCCACAGCCCGCATTGGTAACCGGTCCCATGCAGGGCCAGTTATAGGATACCAGGACACAGGGGTTACCCTTGATCTTACATTCCACACAGACAGCATAATTGAAGAAATCGGGACGCTTGCCCAGCAGGAGGGAAAGAACCGCCTCGTGCAGATCTCTCCTGCCTATAGGGCATCCCTTGATGGAACCATCTACCTGAACAAAATCATCCACCGGATGTGTCTTCATGGAGTGGATCGGCGTAATGTTCTGGTAAACCCTCTTTTCCATACTCAGTTCAGAGGTGTGATTCTTGATGGCCGGAATACCCCCATTACAGGCACAAGAGCCGATGGGAAGCATGAATCTGGTAACCTGGCGAACCCTTTTCAGTTGATCCGCCTGCCAGTCCTCGGTAATGGCTCCATCTATCAGGACAAGATCAAAAGGGCCGTCCTCTTCTCCTCCGCTCTGACCCATTTTAAAGTAGATAACCTCTACATTGCCAAAAAGCTCGAGAATGTGCTTTTGAAAGTAGATCAGTTCAAATTCGCAGCCTGCGCAGCAGGTATATTTAAAGACTCCCAGTCGAATCTTTCTCTTTTCTGTTCCCATGGTTACTCCCTACCTTAGCTTAGGCATCATTCGGCCCGGCCTCTTTCTCCGGGTTAAAACAACGTATCAGAAAAACGCCGGATGTCCGGATATTTGAAAATCGGTCCATCCAGGCAGACAAACTTGGCGCCGATCTGACAGTGACCGCAGTGACCGGTGCCGCAACGCATTCTCCTCTCCATGGAGACATACATCCGATTCTCGTTGTACCCTTGCAGGAGAAGATTATTCACCACAAAACGCATCATGATCTCAGGGCCGCAGATGCAGGCCACGGTATTCTGATAGTCTAAATCAAGATCACCGAGGAACTGGGTCACCAGACCCTCTCTGGGTCTTAAGGGAGACTCTCCGGTAAGCCGGTCAACGCAGTAGTACGTCCTTACCTCTCCGATTTCCTGCCAGACAGCCAGATCCTGTTTAAAGATCATATCTTCCGGGGTCCTGGCTCCAAAGACCAGGACAAGATTTCTGATCCGGTTCCGGTTTTCCAGGGCATAGAGCAGAAAGGGCTTGACCGGTGCCAGGCCGACTCCGCCGGCTACCAGTAACAGGTCGCGGCCGACTATTTCTTCAATCGGCCAGCCCCGGCCGAAGGGCCCTCGCACCATAACCGCTTCATCAATATCCATCCTTTCTACGAATCCGGTAACATTTCCTACCCGGCGAATGGTGTGTACAAACCGGTTATTCCCGGGTATGGCCAGAGAGCTGAAGGAAATAGCCGCCTCTTCCACACCTGGCAGGCCGAGCATATTGAACTGTCCCGGAAGGTATCGGCTCTCCTGCTTATCCTCGAAGGCAAACAGGTACGAGCTGATATCCTCTGATTCCGGCTGAATCTCAAGAAGCCTGGCCACCATATAGTGTGGATTGTCCATAGCTTACTCTCCCCTTCTCTTTCCGGCCACATCAAGAGCCATATATTTTTCCGTGGCCATAATCTCTTTAGCCATATCACTCAGGTCGATTTTCGTCGGGCACCAGGTCATACAACGTCCGCACCCCACACAGCCAAAGCAGCCAAGCTGCTCCACCCAGGTAGCCAGCTTATGGGTAACAAATTGACGCAGGCGGGCCATCCTGCTGGCCCTGAAATTCCCCCCGTATACCTCGGCAAAGTGAAGCTCCTGGCAGGAATCCTTGTGTCTTATCCGCTCACAGCTCGTCAAATCGTAATTGATATTGTCCTTCACGTCATAGCAGAAGCAGGTGGGACAAACCTTGGTGCAGTTGGTGCATCCCAGGCACCTGCTGTCCGCTGTCTGTCTCCAGACCGGGTGATCCTGATTTCTCATGATAATCTCTACCAGGTGCGTGGTATCAAGCTTCTTTGTGAACTGGCCCTCAAGCTCCCGGCCTATCCGGCTCTTTTTATCAAAGTCATCCTGAGTGGCCGGCCTGAGCTGAAGAGGCGCTATCATCTCCAGGGCACGATCACCGAGGGTTTCCATCAGATAGCTGTCTCCGAAGTCGGTCAGAAGAAAATCATAACCCCTCTTGGGCTCAAAGAAAGGGCCTGTCCCCATGGAGGCGCAAAAGCACTGAGGATAAACAGAGGGACAATGAAACCCGATGACGACCGTGTTCTCTCTCCACAATCGGTAATTTCTATCGACCTTGCTTTTTCTTATAAAAACCTCGTCAAGCACCTGGAGGGCATGAAGATCACAGGAATGAACACCAATGAGAACCTGGGGGGGAACGGATTGGGGTATATCGATTTCATAGGTATGGTCCTTCTTCCGGATGGTACAGAGCCGCTCCTCGGGCCGGTAAAGGAAAACCTGCGGCCCCATCATGGTCAGGCTGTAGTGCAGATTCATATCCCTTACGGATTGAAGCCTGACAAAAGCCGGGCCGCCTTCCTGATCTACAGGTCCAATGAGTGAAAATTTTTCCTGTAATCCTTCCAGCCAGGAAAGGAACCGATCCCTCTCAATGATAAAAGCCTGTTCATTCATTTGCTTATATCTATCTTTCAAATAATCGGCGTCCTCTTGCCCCAGTCGTACCACTCCCAGACATCATGCGTCAAATCCTCGTAGTCTCTCTTTATGTGATTGAATAATCGAGCATTCTCTATGGAAATAGCCCCGAAATCCGCCAGGATCTGGAACAGCTCAAGATCCTCCGGACGGAACTCCCGCGGGTGCTCCATATAAACCCGGAGATTTCCCATGGCTTTCCCCTTGACTTTTAAGGGTGCACAGAGGATAGAGCGGATTCCCTCCTCCTCTAAATGCTCGTGATATTGAATATCCGGGCTCTCCGCAACGTTCGGAATCACCACCAGATGTTCAAGGCACTCCCGGATAGATTTGGCAATGTGCACCGGCCCTTTTTTGAGGAAGCGCTCACTCAAGCCATAGGTGGCACTTACCTCCAGGGTGTCTTCCTGTCTGGTCAAAAGGAGAAGAGAGGCTCCCCTGGCCCCCATGAGCTGTGCAGCCCTTTCAACGATCATCTCCAGCACTTTCCCCATATCAAGGTGTGAGGTAATGGCCCTTCCTATTTCCGCTATGGCCCGTAAGCTCTGGTACAGCTTGGCATTACCCAGCACAACGCCGCTCTGCGTGGAAAGTGTGGTGATATAGCCGATCTCCCCTTCGGTAAACTGACGGACCTTCCGGGAGAAGAGCCACAGGGAACCGATGATGCGGTCCTTGGATTTCAAAGGGGCGCACAGAATGGAACGAATCCCTTCAGATTCGGCCAGTTCACGGTAAGCCGGGTCTGTCCGGGCATCAGCCATGATCATGATCTTGTCCTTCATCACCTCCTGATCAAGGGGACTGTCCTCCAGTCGAACAATCCCCCGCTTCGGATAGT
>JBLIRT010000184.1:0-6469 GCA_049472445.1 bacterium | reverse complement strand
CCCATGAGAAAGGCTGACTAAAAATTTCAAGCAACCTACCTTAAGGTATCTTTAGAGATTATTTCAATTCATACAGTTGCGTATACTTTGGCCTCCCAAGGAAATAGAGGTTCCCGGCCAATCATGTCTGAAGATACTGTCCGGTTAAGTGAGATCTCCTTCCAACTTTTTCCCTGTGGTGTGCCAGGCCAATTATGAACGATATACTCTGAGCGAGGGTTGAAAGGATCTGATGTTCCCCAATCAGAAAAATTAGCGACTACGACAACTTGATCAGAGCTTTGTGGCAGCCCACGCCTCCATGCTAAAACACGTTTTCCTTCGCTAAAGTCAATATGAATGAATTCATTGTCATTAACGCCAAGAGCGGGAGATTTTGTGCGGAAATGTACTAAATTTGCTACATAATCGAAAATCCTTCTCCTCCAGATCTCTTCCATCCGCTCGAAATTTACTGCATCCATTTGCTTATGAGGATGTGTACACTTTAGATCACTGCATTCAGCAAATTCATCTCCTGCCAAAATCATTGGAATTCCTACGGCGGTCAGCAGGCAGGCAAAAGCCAGCTTAATCCTTCTCTCGGTTTCATAAATTCCGTTATTCTGCAGGAAGTCGTAGAGCCGCTCATTCTGCCAGCCTTCCGTGTCATGCGAACCGAGATAATTAACAGTTTGTGCACCATCACTATAGCCAAGCGCACGGCAGTCAATCATCTTTCGTACCGTCTCTTCGAACGTATTGTCTCCGGGTGCATTTTTACCAAGGATAGCATGACGAACCCGCTTCTTAAATTCTTCATTCCATATGCCGTCCACCCGTTTTTGCTTGATAAGCTCTTTCTCTTCATTGTAGTCCAATACTTCCCCTACCACAATGAAGCGGGCATCAGCCTGATCACTATTAAGGATATGTGGCTGTGTACGTGTTTTCCAAAGATTACGTGCCATATCCTTAAATTCCTCTACAAAATCCCAATTCATGATGGTCTTGATACTATCAATGCGGACGCCGTCTATACGGTAAAAATTCATCCAATGTGCCAGATGCACCTTCATGTACTGCCGTGCCGGGTAGACTTTCCCCCGGTTGCCACTTATCGGATCATAAGCAGGATCAACTGAATAGTTATATTTAAACAACTGTCCTCCCCAGTTTTGCCGGTCATCCTTTTCAGGGTCAATTTGATCGGGATCGTTTGTCTCTTTTATATGAAAATCCATAAAGCTTACATTTTCATAGGGGCAGCGGTTGGCAAATCCCATGGCCATATCAGCAAAGAAACGTATCCTATTCTGATGACAGGTGTCAACAAGGGTGACTAGATCAGTAATAGCAGTGGGCCAACTATTACCATGTGGTGAACCGAGATCATAATCAGCAGCCAGGTAGTTGCTCGTTGCATATCCCCATTGGCGATCTACCCAGCTGTCTGCCGGTGGAAGAAGTTCCAGCGCATTGATTCCCAATTCCACTAAATGTGCTCTTCCTTCTAAAGCCCGCACCCCGGTAAAGTTGGCAGGTAAGGCATTTACATCCACCAGGGCAAGCACATCGCGAAAAGAGCCGACATCGACCTCTTTCCCATTCATTTCGCCGCTTCGTGACCATGAGGTAGGCAATTCGTAGATAACAATCTGATTGTTGGAAGGCAGATTGGGTATGATACTGGTGTCGCTACTCCAGGCGGGGGTTTCACCTTCGGCATCGCAGGGGACAAGTTTACCGTTAGATATCATTACCATGGCTGCCGGATCTCTATCATGATCACCATAAGGATCATTCAGACAGGGAGCTTTTAGACGCCAATCAACTGACCACGCGGTCGGATCGGTACAACAGATACACTGATTGTCAGGTTCTTTGTAAGGATTGGTACAATGTACGTCAAAGAAATAATGATAAACCTGACCATCTGAGAGTTCCCCCGAAAGGGACCCCAACGGTAAAATCCAGAGATCCTGGTGGTCTGGATGTTGTGAAAGGTCATGGTTTATAATCGATACCAATTGACTGGGATTTCCCAACTTGAATTTTCCTATCATCAGTTTTGGTATGCTGGTGGTATTAGGACGCCATAATACGAAATTAGTCTCCTTTAATTTTAATAGATCAGCCATAAATCCTCCTTCATAACCTGTTGAAAACCTCCTATGAACCCTATAAAAGAAAAATAGTTATTTTTACCCATGAAATGTTCCATTATCGGATTTTTCCCATTCAATCCTTTACTCGACAACTCATGATTCGCCAGTGATTCGACCGCATCAATGGCTTGAAATATGGACTCTCCCTTTTCTCTTTTTCAAAATGTCTGAGATAGTTTTAAATACAAATATATGTTTAGGAATCTATATATTAAATTATATCTATTTATCATTTTTATAGAAATATCATATCATTAACTTTAAATCAAGGAAAAATTTCTATCAATGCTCTTTTATGGAAGATGGCATGATATAATTTTTCAAAATGCCTGAGAGAGCTTTATTCTATTAATAAAGAGCCATTATTTCACGGCCTTCCATATATCACGGAAGAATGTCTATAAGCTGAAGACTCCATTACTTTATTCAGTACACCTCGTGCATCACACACATGATGGATATCCATCGTTCTTTCAATGTAATAGGTCAATAATCCTTGCTTTTTTCTTAAATCTGAAAATCTATGATTGGCTTCATCAATCAAGGTCTGTACAATATTACATGCTTCCTTACCCAGTAATACATATCCACCGCCCTGTGTAAATTGATCTGCTCTCATAGGATGCGTTATATAGACTCCATGAACATCCTCCCACCATAGGCTATCAAGTCATTATCAGCACAACCATCACTTACATTGAAGATACTCCTCATGAATCATTACGCCAGATTATGCTATTAGTTATTCGACATTTACCCTCATAGGGTATTATTGAGAAGCTGCTCGGGTAGCTTAGGACAGATAACGAGGGATTACCTGTCCGGTTGGTATGGCCCTAAATCCTGACAAGGACAGGTGCCTCATAATAGATAAGATAACCTGAATTTGAAAGAGCAGGTAAGGCTCCTATGTATTCTTATCAGTTTTTTCCAGGGAATACCAATCTACGGCCCTGGTGATATACATGACGGTACCGAGTACAAGCAGGAGGCCGATACTGCCCATGAGTAACGCATAATCTTCCAGTTGGAGGACAATGTACAGATATGCGTAGAGAATAATCAGGATAGCCAGAACGGTCAGCGTAAAATATCTGTTTTTGACAATTGCCTTGGAGTATCCGGTTACTAATATGGTAATGGCCAGAGCTGAGAGAAGATAAGCAGCATCAAAATTCACGTGCTCTGAGATCGAAAGAAGGAGAACGTAAAAGAGAATAACGGCTAATCCGATCAACACATATTGAATGGGATGGATCTGCTTTTTATTGATAATCTCTGAGAAGAAAAAGGCAAAAAAGGTGAAAACGATAAACATGATGGCGTATTTGGCAATTCTCATGGCCTTTTGATAAATATCAGCGGTTATGATCAGTTTGAGACCGAAGGAAGCATTGTCTACCTTATAACTGCTCCCTTGCCAGAATTGAGGAAAGTTCCTGTTCAAGTGTAAAACCTTCCATTGGGCTGAAAAGCCCTTATCCGTTATCTCTCTCGTGGTGGGAAGAAAGGCTCCATTAAAGCTCGGTGACGGCCAGCTTGAGGTCAGGTCTACATTCGTCTCTTCCGCCACCGGGATAACATGTATCTGCTCACTTCCGTTCAGGTTAAGGCGAAATGAGAATGAACCGGTTTCTTCTTTTGGAGAAAGAGGGATAAGGCTGCTTACTCCTGCTGAGGCGATATCCGTTGTCTTAAGCCCCGGGCTGATTTCATACTCTTTGTCATGAAAGGTGATGACCATATCTTCCTGAATCCCCCTCATGTCTGTGATACCAAGAGAAAATACAGCCTTTTTCCAGAGGACATGATCAGGGTCAAGGTTCAATTGACTCAAGGGAGGAAGTCTGAAATTCCCGGCTACAGTGATCCGGGCGTTGTATAAAACTGCCTCATAGAGGCTTCTATATCTGATATGCGGATCTATGTTCCCGGATATGTTCAGCTTTTCAGGAAGGATGTGAAGGTAGCGAAGGTTATATTTTAACTTTTCATGCTCGTCCTTATAGAATACTTTGTAGGGAATGGTAAAAAAAGGACCGGTAATAGTCTGGCTGTTACCCCATTTCTGATTGATTTCCTGGACAACAGACTCGCGCCTTGATTCTCTTTCCCTCATGAGGGATGTGACCATGGATGTGGGAATCAGTAAAATCAAAACAATTATTCCTATGGAGATAATCTTCAAGGTGGCTGAGCTTCGAATGAAATCACCTGCTTTCCTGATGGGTTCCTGGGTATTCATGGTTTATTCTCCAGTAAGTTAACCATTGCGATTACCTTGGCCGAATGAAGTGTACGCCACAAATAACCTACCTTTATAATAAACGGGAAATCACCTGAAAAACTTCGTATTTTCCTATTTTACCCTGTAACGCACGGCTATAGCGGGAAGAGTGGCCGCTTCCGGCCGCAAGGGGCTTGCAGCCGTTGGTCAGGCTGTCCGGCGGTGCTTTTCCAGGAAGGATTGAACTGCTTTGTTATAGGCTGAGGCATTGTCTTCGTGCATGATATGCGATGCTTCCTCGGAGATCCGTTCATTCGGCCAGTGGTAACGCCGGCTGTAGGTAATAACACGGTGGCGCCCGGCAAATTCTTCCTGCTGGTTGTGCCACGTGCGGTAGTCACTGGCCGAGCCGTGGACCGGCACAAGCGGCTCCCCCCGGCCGTATTCGGTATATGCCAATGAAGCACCGTTAATATCCTTGGTATCTTTGTACGCCGCATAAAAACCTCCACTCAGAATTTAATCGACCATCCGGATTTTTGAACCTGATTTTTTGTGTATGAAACACCATGTACCTTAAATCCTTCTTTATCCAGTAAAGTGATCTGGCCACCCTGATTGGACAGCTGGGCTCCTGCACCTGAAAGGGTAACAGGAAGAGTACCTCCTGCATGTATAGTCATGTCTTGCAGAAACTCTTTTTTCTTGTTCTTATCGCTTATGGCCCAACCGTGCAAGTTAATATCCTGGTCTGTAACATTAAGGAGCGTTACTTTCTCCAAACCCTGGTCAGCACCTCGCGGATTGACAAGAGCTGAGATTATATATACCTCCTTTAAGGCTGCGACCGGGGTAATTGCATGCCCTGTTTCATCATCTGTATGGAATGACTGGGACTGAAAGGCAAGGAAGACTCCCACATATTTATCAATATCCGGAAAGTAAAAGATCAATCCCCCGTCCTGCCATACACCATCATCACCCTTCCATTTATCTACATTACCCTGGTTCATGTGAATATTATGTATGCCCCGGCCTGGCTTAAAAGCAAAATACCTGTCCATTGTATCTTCAGGTCCCCAGGGTTCACCGAAGGCATAGATAATAGCCTCTTCCCCTTCCTGCGCCTTATTCACATACATATGGAGAAGGTCATTCAAGTCATTACCAGGTCCATCAAGGTTCGTAGGAATAACCTTCATATCCTCGGGATTGAAAAGATTGGACCTGATATAATCCAGGGCAATGCCTCCAGGTCTTGGTTGAAGTTTTGTAAAACCATGAGGCAAATTTTTTAAATCATCCGCAAAGTGGGGCCTGAAATCGTCAAGAACCACATACATTAATTCTGATGGACTTGCCTGGGATTTCACGTTCACAGCAATACGGAACAGGCTATCCCGGCCGAGGACTTTTATCTGATAATGAGGGGTCGAACCATAGCGGCCTTCCTTACTTTCAATAACCTGGCCTTTCAGAACTCCATAGGATTCCAATGGCATACTTAATCTCCCTTTCAGAAATGTTTACAGGTTTATCTTTCTGATGGAACCTAACGATAATTGATTCAACCCCATAAAGGAGGAGAATTTTCATCCCCCTTTGTGCCGGCTGGCCGGTATGAGTGTTTCACATGAACCATTTTCTCTATTTTTTCTGGCGACAACTGCAAATTCACCGGCTTTTGCGTCGTATGGGGTGCCTGCGACATCTGAATAAAGCTCCTCTATAGTGAATCCACATTCCATAAATTCCTTTTTCAGCGTTTCGGGGCTGAAATATTGCAGCCAATTATAGACGGTTCGGGTGCGTGTTGCTTCTATAATGGTATATTTATCAAGTACTACCTTTTCTCTTTCATATTTGAATGTATTCCGAAATCCATAGTATTTATTTGGAGACCAGAAGCCATGAAGAAGGTTTGTCTCATACATGGCTGACTCTTCTCTTTGATGAAAGGCGCAAAGCGCATACACATCAAGGAGAACGGAGCCACCAGGCTCCAGTAACTTATAGAACCTGGCCAGAATCTTTTTCCTCTGGGCGGGACTGAGGGCGCAGAAATCGCACATAATCATAAGAATGAGATGGAAAC
>JBLIRT010000183.1:0-6476 GCA_049472445.1 bacterium | reverse complement strand
CTTTGATGAAACTCTGGAAGAGCCGGGCCTCTATCGCCTATACTTCTGGGATCCTTACCAGATGGGAGGTGATTACGTGGCCGTACTTGGATATGAGGAGACCTGGGATTACGATGATATTATTCGAGCCCTGATCTACACCCCCATGATCCGAGGAGGCCAGGAACTCCATGTGGAATGTAATTGAAGGGCAGGCGGGGCCTTTGGAGTGAAGAATAAGGGATGTCTTGTCGCCGGCAGGAATGCTTCCCGTAAATCATCAACCTTTCGGCAGACGACGGAGGATGTCCCAGTAAGCACCCCGGGCGCCATCGGCGATAGCCTGGACGAGAGCTGTATGATGATTGTAATTGTGATCACCTGATTCCCGGTCGGCTGGTCCATCACTTTCGAGAATCGGTTCAAAGAACCGCGGATCTCCGCCAATCAATTCACGAACAAGCCTGGCCGGTTGATCACCCAGGGACCGTGAAATATAGAATGTCGGCTTGAAAAGATCAATGGGTCCCCGGTATTTTCGGCGAATGGCCGTATTTGATTCCGGGGGCCCCTCGGCATAAACCAGATGAGCCATTTCAGTATTCGGATAGAGGCGAACCCCCAGAGCCGCCCCTGCGCAGTCAGGATCAATCATCTTGATAAATCCTATGGTCTCGGCCAGCGTCTCCGGCGTCTCACCCGGGCCACCCAGCAGCAGATCGACCATGACGGTGATCTTGTGCTGCCTGCACAGTCCCACTGACCTGGCCAGATCCTCCGGCCCATGCGACTGAGCATATCGCCTGAGCATACCGGCACTGCCGGCATCACCGGTAAAATTAATACCCACACAACCTGCTTTGGCCATAGCACCGGCCAAGGCGGTATCAAAAGGAGTCACCGCCAGATAGGCGTACCATCGAATCCTGCTGCCGAGCTTCCGATTGATCAATTCATGGCACACGGCCAGGGCATGGTCATAATCAATATTAAATTCGCAATCGCAGGTGTGAAATACATCAATTTCCTGCTTCAGAAGCGATTCGAACTCATCGGCCACTTCAATCGGATCGCGGCATCGCACCCTATGGCCCTTGGCCAGCGGGTCGGCGCAATAGATGCACTTGCGGTGGCAGCCACGCTTTGTCTCAAGGCCAATCTGCCCGCCACGTTTAAAATAGGCTGCATTATCAATGGCATCGCGGGTTGTCGGGATGTTCATGTTACCCGGCCAGGTAGGCGGATTGCTCTCTATCTTCCGGTTGTGCCGAAAGATGAGACCCGGCACCCTGTCAAACCGCTGTGAACCCTCTATCTCTCTCATCAGGGCGATGATTGCTTCCTCTCCGTCACCGCGAATACCAAAATCAGCACCAGTGGCCTCAAGGGTCTGTTCCGGGAACATTGAGAAACCTACTCCACCGATAGCTATCGGGGCATCGGTCAATTGACGAAGGGTCTTATGAATATCAATCAGATCCGGCATGAATGACTGGGCGCTCGGCCAGAAGCTATCATCCAGGTTACGGAAGGATAAACCCACCAGGTGAGGTGAGCCATGGGCGAATACCTGCTCAAGGATTTTTTTCGGATCAGCCGCCAGGCAAAGATCGGCTATCTCGGTTTCAATTCCTGCCCGCCGAACCGCCGTAGCCATGTAATCAAGGCCAATAGGTGCGATCGGGGGCTGCATGAGATTGGTATTGATAAGGACCAGCCTTTCCGCCATGCGGTCACCTTGAGGTGAAAAATCTCCTGAATAGATTATCCTGCTCTCCTGGTTCCTTTATCTTACTTCTTCACAGCCTTCCTGTAAAGGTTTTATTGAGAATCTACTTTTTTCAGAATTTCGCTCACCTTCTTCTCGGGCAGCCAATCGACCTTACCGCTGCCGACGTCATAAAGGGCTCCAGCCACCCTGGCTTTTCCCTCTTTCACCATATTCCTCACGTAGAGGCTGGCCGTGAACAGGTCTTCGATCCCCTGCCAGACATTTTCTTCAATAGCACAGTGAATAAGTGCATCTCCGGAGAGGTCAGGATGTTTTTGCATGGCGCGCCGGACAGCCGGTTTGATATTATCAACCAGGGGTGGAATATTACCTTCCAGATCCTGCTCATTTCCACAGAGGGACTGAGTCACAGCAGTTACCGCACCGCATTGGGTATGACCAAGGATAACCAGAAGAGGAGTATGCACATGGGCCAAGCCGTATTCGATTGATCCGATTTCATCTACATCACAAACATTTCCGGCCACCCTGACTACAAATATGTCCATAATGCCCGCATCGAAGATCAACTCCACGGGGACCCGGGAGTCGGAACAGGAAACAATGGTGGCATAAGCATGGTCAGCCTGGCTCTCCTTCCCGGCCTGCGTGAGGCGAGCGGCATCAAGATGGGGGTGCTCCAGTTTCCCTTCGACAAACCTCCTGTTTCCCTCCTTGAGCATGGCTATGGCCTGGTCAGGGCCAGGCTTTGAAACTTTGCCTTTCCCGCTATCGGCTCCGGCCGAAACAGTCACTATTGAAAGCAAACACCACATAACGAAAAACCGGCTTATAATATCTTTCATACTATACTCCTTTTCCTGGCTAAAACTGTTTTTCCTATATCCTGGACAGGTTTCATATGTCCATATGTTCGAATGAAAATTTTATCGGCCCAATGAAGCGAGAGGCCCTATCCACTTTTGCAACACCAAAAATTGGCTGGAAAGTAAGCATTTTGGCTTTATTTTCCAGGCTCATAGAGGGCCTTTCCTGCTTGCCTGCCTGGCACATGGCAGGCAAACATACTTGATGAGGTCGCTTTTACTTATGTGTTTCAGCACCAACTCCCCGCTGGGCCATCGAGATCGAGCCTTGTCTCGATATTCTGTTAAAGCTTATGAGTAGGGTACTATCAACTGAGACTGCTCTCAGCTGAATAGGGAAATATACCACTAAGGGTCTTGTATAATTCATACTATATTTTGTATAATTTCCGAAGTATCGGCCCAAATGCTCTGTAGACATAATTTACCCGGGAGAAGGCCGGTCAGGCAGAGCACCTGCGGATAGAGGCAGGACTTGAAGAAAACTTATGCCGAGTAAGTGATTCGTAGGCTGAGCATGAGCCTTGATATTGATCACTCATTTTGAGATAAGCATTCAGTATCCGGCACAGTTCCCGAATGCTGAACGCTTTTACCTTCATAACCTATGAGGAGCTAGGGATAAGCATGAAAAATCAGACTGGTGTATTAGATACGCCTGCGAGCGAAACCCCAGGGAAACTGGAAACCACCGAGAGACAGGATTATAAGGTCAAGGATATCTCATTGGCCCAGGCTGGTCGTTTACAGATTGAAATTGCTGAAAAAGAAATGCCCGGTCTTATGGCTATCAGAAAGAAATATGCACCTGAGAAGCCTTTGGAGGGAGCAAGGATTACCGGTTCCCTGCATATGACTGTTCAAACAGCCGTCTTAATTGAAACTCTGGTTGCCTTAGGCGCTGAAGTAAGATGGGCCTCCTGTAATATTTTTTCTACCCAGGACGATGCTGCCGCAGCCATGGCCCAGGCCGGGATTCCGGTGTTTGCCTGGAAGGGTGAAACCCTCGAAGAATACTGGTGGTGCACTGACCAGGCACTCTCCTTTCCCGAAGGCAAAGGTCCGAATCTCGTCGTGGATGATGGCGGAGATGCGACCCTGCTCATTCATAAAGGCTATGAGGCCGAAGAAGGCAGTACCTGGTGTCATGAGCCCTCTACCAGTAAAGATGAGGAAACCCTGAAAGAACTCATTAAAGCTGAGTTAAAGAAAAATAAAAGCCGCTGGCATCAGGTGGTGAAGGAATGGGTCGGGGTGTCGGAAGAAACCACCACCGGCGTCCATAGATTAATCCAGATGTCGGAGAAGGGTATCTTGCTTGTTCCGGCTATTAATGTGAATGATTCGGTAACGAAGTCCAAGTTCGACAATCTTTATGGCTGCCGGGAATCCCTGGCTGACGGCATCAAAAGAGCAACTGATGTCATGGTAGCCGGCAAGGTCTGTGTTGTATGCGGGTATGGCGATGTCGGAAAGGGCTCGGCCAGATCTCTTCGCGGATTCGGGGCGAGGGTTATTATTACCGAAATCGACCCTATCTGTGCCCTTCAGGCCGCTATGGAAGGTTATGAGGTTACGACGGTGGAAGATACCTTAAAGGAGGGAGATATCTACATAACCACCACCGGCAACTGTGATGTCATTACCATTGAACATATGGCCGGAATGAAGGATCAGGCTATTGTCTGCAATATCGGTCATTTTGACAGTGAAATACAGGTTGACGCTCTCAATCATTTTCCTGGTATAAAAAGGGTGAATATTAAACCACAGGTAGATCGATACGATTTTCCTGACGGCCATAATATTTACCTTCTGGCTGAAGGCAGACTGGTAAACCTGGGCTGTGCTACGGGGCATCCATCGTTCGTCATGTCCAATTCATTTTCCAATCAGACCCTGGCCCAGATCGACCTCTGGAAAAAGAGAAGCGAGTATAAACCCTGGGTATACAGGCTGCCGAAACAATTGGATGAAGAGGTCGCTCGATTACATCTTGAAAAACTCGGAGTTACCTTAACTGTTATGACCCAAAAACAATCTGAATACCTGGGCGTGCCGGTTGAAGGTCCTTTTAAGCCTGAACATTACCGCTACTAAATTGATTTTTACTCTTGATAATCGCAGAAGGAGGAAAGATTCGTGAGCCTCTTAGTCGTGGGTTCCGTTGCCCTGGATACCATAGAAACACCTTTTGGAAAAACAAAGGAAGCACTGGGAGGATCAGCCATGTATTTTTCCTGTGCTGCCAGCTACTTTACCGATGTCTCTCTGGTGGCTGTCGTTGGTGAGGATTTTCCCCGTGAGCACATCGACCTTCTGGAAAAAAGAGGGATAGATACAGGAGGAATAATAACCTCTCCCGGAAACACCTTCCGCTGGAAGGGGAAATATGGCTATGATCTTAATGATGCTGAAACCATTGATACTCAATTGAATGTATTTCAGCACTTTCAACCCACCTTGAATGAAAAGCAGAAAAACCGGGAATTTGTCTTTCTGGCCAATATTGATCCCGACCTTCAAAAATCCGTGCTTCAGCAGATGCTGCAACCTAAATTTATAGCTTCAGACACCATGAATTTCTGGATTGAACGAAAGAATGAATCTCTTAAATCGTTATTGAAAGGTATCGATACTCTGGTTATCAACGAAGCAGAAGCACGTCAGTTCGGACAGGAAGCGAATGTTTTCAAGGCTGCCCGTAAAATCCTCTCCTGGGGACCAAAGGCCTTGATTGTCAAAAGAGGAGAATACGGATCTCTCACCTTTCACAATCGCTCCATCTTTTCAGCTCCAGCTTACCCACTGGAAAACGTCTTTGATCCTACAGGGGCGGGCGATAGCTTTGCCGGCGGCTTTATGGGCTTTCTGGCCAAAAGTGGAAATCTGGATACAGACAATATCAAGCGGGCTGTAGTTTTCGGCAGCGTTATGGCTTCCTTTGCTGTAGAAACCTTCAGCCTTGAGCGTCTTGCTCATCTTACTGAAGACCAGATCTACGAGCGGTATCGGGAACTGCATAATATGGCCTGCTTTGAAGATCTTGGAGACTAGTGATCAGGAAGGGAAAAGGATTATGAAAGCATTTGTTTTTCCTGGCCAGGGATCGCAGAAAAAGGGAATGGGTGAAGAGCTTTTTGACCTTTTCCCTGAAATAACCGGAAAAGCTGATGAAATCCTCGGCTACTCGATTAAGGAGCTTTGCCTGGAAGATAGCCGGAATGTCCTCAATGTAACGCAGTATACACAGCCGGCACTGTACACGGTCAATGCCCTGACCTGCTATAAAGAGATCGAAGAAACCGGCGGCCAACCGGATTACCTGGCGGGACACAGCCTTGGTGAATACAATGCGCTCCTGGCCGGCGGTGTCTTTGATTTTGAAACGGGCTTAAGGCTGGTTCAAAAAAGAGCAGAACTGATGAGTAAAGCCGTTGGCGGAGGAATGGCCGCCATCATTGGACTTGAAGGAGAGAAGGTTCTGGAAATTTTAAAGGTCAAAGGATTCAGCACGATTGATGTGGCTAATTTCAATTCTCCGTCTCAAACGGTAATCTCAGGGCTGAAAGAGGACATTGCCCAGGCCGGAAACATATTTAAGGAAGCCGGGGCCCGGCTGTTTATTCCCCTCAAGGTGAGCGGTGCCTTTCATTCACGGTATATGGAACCAGCCAGACGGGAGTTTGAAAGGTTTCTGGAATCTTTTGAGTTTTCAAGCCCTGCCATACCGGTCATATCGAACGTTGAGGCCAGGCCTTATACAAGGGACAAAGTAAAGAGGCTGCTTGCTGACCAGATCACCCACTCGGTCAGGTGGACTGAAAGCATTCGCTATCTCATGGGAAAGGGTGTAACAGAATTTAAAGAGACAGGCCCTGGAACAGTACTAGCCAAGC
>JBLIRT010000182.1:0-6492 GCA_049472445.1 bacterium | reverse complement strand
CGTACGGGCGGCCTCTGGAATATGATCCTCCCGCTGATCTGAGAGACATGGCCGGTGCCATTGAGTTCGATATTCCTCTCCATAAAGATCTTCAGACTGAATTCGCTGGTGAGGATTACAGCGATCCTAATGTCCTGGACGAGGTGTTGGAACGTCTGGTCACAGAGCAATCTCAGGAAAATACACCAGGCATGTACAAGATTTACTATCAGGGTGTTAACGATTCTGTCCCTGTCCCCTTCTTCCCTGAGGTTCAAAATGGAGAATCAATCAGTGTCTGGGCTGATCCTGTTGAAGGGCTCTTATACGCCCATGTCGTGACCAAACATGCCAGTGATTGGTTCATTCAGGAGGTAACCGCCGAGATTACACCTACTTCGGGCGGATCTGATGATGATGAATGGTACGAGTGTTTTATCCAGGTTATCAGCCCCCACGTTTTAGGCAAATAACCTTGAAGCCGTTTTTTGAGGGCAGAAGATAACCCTCGTAAGGAAACTTTCAAAGGCTTAAGAGACAAGGCGAAGAGATGGAAGGAATGCTCTTCGCCTTGTTTTATTTTCAGAAATGACAGGATTGAGGCGGGGATAGAGAAGATCAGCTATACCCCATATTGATAGTGACATAATCCTTGGAAAAGTCGCAGGTGAAGACTCGAGCCTCTTCGTACCCGAGATTCAGGTCGGCCACGACCTTTATTTCTTTCTGCTTGAGGATATCAACAGCTGCTGACTCCTGCCCTGTACCGGCACCCTTTGATACAATCTGAATCGGGCCGTAAAAAAGGTCAACGCGGTCAGGTATGATGGAAATTCCGGAATACCCAATGGCGGCCAGAATACGGCCCCAAAGGCAGCGTTCACCATGGAAAGCGGTTTTGACCAGAGGTGATTCAGCAATCGTATAGGCGATTTGCCTGGCCTCGCCTTGGCTTCGTGCACCTCGGACAAGGATTTCAATACATTTGGTGGCACCCTCACCATCCCGTACAATCATCAGGGCAAGTTGGAGAGTTACAAAGTTCAAGGCTTCCTGGAAAAGAGCGAAGGTCTCATCTTCTTCAGTAATAGGGTTATTTTGAGCCAGGCCATTGGCCAGAAGAATAACCATGTCATTGGTGCTCATGTCTCCGTCAATGGAGATTATATGAAAAGATTGATCTGTGGCCCACAGGAGGGCTTTTTTCAATAAGGGGGGGCTTATGGCTGCATCGGTACAGAGAAAACAGAGCATGGTGGCCATATTCGGCTTGATCATGCCGGCTCCCTTGGCGATTCCGGACAGGAAAACCTCATGGCCGGCCAGATCGATCTTAACAGTTGCCGACTTCGGAAAGGTATCGGTAGTCATAATCGCTTCGACAGCTTCATCGGGCCCTGACCGGCTGAGGCCTCTTGCGGCCCTGGTGATGCCTTCCCGTATGTTATCCATGGGCAGTTGAGTGCCGATCATTCCGGTGGAGGAGACAATAACCCTGTCACTGGGGAGGTGAAGAGCGTCAGCCGTGACTCTGGCCATTTCCCGCGCATTTTCAAGGCCGACTGTTCCGGTGCAGGCATTGGCGTTACCGCTGTTCACAACAATGGCCTGTGCCCGTAAATTTTGGAGATGAGCCTCTGAAATCAATACCGGTGCCGCCCGGAAGACATTGGTGGTGAAGACTCCGGCCGCATTGCCCTCAACTTCAGAGTAGATGACGGCCAGATCCTTCCTGCCCTTCTTTATTCCACAGGATACGGCTGCGGTATGAATTCCCCGGACTGATCGTAATGAACCTTTTATTTCAGAAAAACTTTTCATACTCATCCTTCATCCGTATGTTTCAGGTGCGGCCTGAGGTTAAAAGGTGGAGGCTGGCCTTTTTCTTTAAGGGTATGGTGTAGATTGAGGAAGGCCGGTTCTCTCATCAAATCCCAGGAGAATATTAAGATTTTGAACGACTTGCCCTGCAGCCCCTTTCAGCAGATTATCCAGGACCGAAACAACAACCAGGGTGTTCGTCCGTTGATCGAGGATAAGTCCAAGCCGGCAGTAATTCGATAGATAGACATCTTTGATGCAGGGAATGGAGCCCAAAGGGGAAACGGCAGTGAACGGCTCTTCCTGGTAAAATTCTCGATACACTTCCCAGATTCTTTCAAGTGACCGGGAATTGGATGATCCTGTTGATAATGGTATATAGATATTGCTTAATATTCCTCGCCGTAAGGGAACAAGTTGAGGTGTAAAGAGCAGGGATACTCTGGATTTCCCAATAAGGTTCAATTCCTGTTCAATTTCAGGGGTGTGGCGATGTTTCCCGATATTGTAAGGCTTAACATTCTGGTCACATTCGGTAAAGAGATAGGTAGTTTCAACCTTTCTTCCAGCGCCGGACACGCCTGATTTGGCATCAGCGATAATGACTACCTCATCATTTACCAATCCAGCCTTCAAGGCAGGCGTGATGCCGAGGATAATGCTTGTTGCGTAACAGCCTGGGTTGGCAACAAGTGAAGAGGCCTTCAGGCGGGTTCGATAGATCTCCGGTAATCCGTATACAGCCCGGGTAGCTAACCCCTTATCATGGTGGGTTTTCCCATAAATCCTCTCGTAGATAGCCGGATCTTTGAACCTGTAATCCGCACTGAGATCAATGACAGTTTTCTTTTCTTTTAACAGAGACGGGACAAGACTTAAGGATAAGCCATTGGGAAGAGCTAAAAGAAAAATATCGGCTGACTTAAGGGCTTCTTCAAGGTCCAGTTTCTGATATTGCAGATGAAGGGTTGATGGTAAGAAGGGGAAGCACTCTACAACGTTCCTTCCGGCATATTTTTCTGAAGTTACATAGCCTAATTCCAGACGAGGATGCAATAAAATGAGCCGAAGGAGTTCGAGCCCTGTGTAGCCGCTCCCTCCGATCAGGGCTACTTTGGCCGTTTCGCCTTTGGCCATTCCATTATCTCTTGGAGAACTGGAATCTGGCTCGGGCAGCTTTCTGGCCATACTTCTTTCTTTCCTTTACCCGCGGATCACGCGTAATGAGCCCTGCTTTTTTTAACTTTTGCCGGAGTCCTGCATCAACCTGAAGGAGAGCCTTTGATATGCCATGCCGGACAGCACTTGCCTGCCCGATAACGCCGCCACCCAGGACATTCACATTGATATCGTAAGTGCTGGTAAAGCCTGTTAATTGCAATGGCTGTAAAACGGTGGCCTGCATCCTTTCAGTAGGAAAATACTCTTCAAGCTTTTTCTCATTAATGAATATCTGTCCAGTTCCTGGTCGTAAAAATACTCTGGCTACCGAAGTTTTCCGTTTGCCGGTTCCATAATACTGAGTTAAGGGCATTAGGTGGTTACCTCCTTATTGAATATATAACATATAAATAATTATAGAAACAAAATATTCATATACTTTTAACATCGAAACCAGACTTTCAACCATTATTTTGGACGACCCGATTTTCATAACTTACTGGTGTGGCATGAAACGCATAGATCATTACCAATAGGGACCTTAGTTGCAAGATTGGGCCGTCGTAAATAATACGTCCTGAATTCAGTCTCAGATATTTCGGATCCCTCCTTACTGGAAGATACCCAACGTTCTTCCGATTTATATTCTTTATGAGGATCATGGCAGGTAGTACAGGACACGACATCCACATCTAAATGCAACTCTTCCGGTACATCCATATCCTTTTTCGGTTGTACGTCTGTCGGATGAGATCGCCCGATAAACATCTCCTCGTTTAAAGGATCGATTGAATGGCAGCCTTCTGGAGCCTGGGGAAAATCATACCTTCCTTTATCTCCTCTCATACAGGTAGCAGTGACGCTTCGCTCCACCAGATTTACATGTAAGTAACTTTTGATGGCATTCGGATCTACATGACATTTGGTGCATGTGGCTAAAGAATTGGGATCCTCGCGATTCGTCCATGGCATATGGCAATCATTGGGATCCTCGTAATTCGCTAAGGGTATATTGCAATCTTCATCGTCTACAGTCGAATAATCTGTACTAACCGAGCCTGTAAGGTATATTAAAAAGAACACGGAGAGGATAGTGAGCAACACTGTAGGTTTTCTTTGTATATCCACGGTCACCTTTTGAGAGCTTTCTCAGAGCTTAAAATTTTTAAAGGATTCCTGAAAGTCCGAAGATATTCGAGAAAGCCGAGCTGCAATACCGGATAATTCTTGAGATGATATGGTCTCCTTCTGACTTAATCTTTTCATCTCATCGACCAAAATTGGTAGTTTTTCCGAATTCTTTCGTACGTCTAAAAGTTTTTCCCGCAGTTCAGCGGTCATTTTGGTCAAAGAGCCAGCCAATCCCTGGATTTGGTCGGACTGCCGGAGTTTGGTAATAACAGTCAAATCCCCTTGAGCAATCTGTTCGGTATTTTTTTCAAAGCGATAAAGGGGTCCTGCAACTTTGTGAGAAATGAGTAAGGTAATTACTACCGAAGCAGCGCCAATAACAACGACAGCAATAATATTCCCCAGAAGGACGTTAGGGAGCAGGATTTCACCGGTTTTTTTCAGCTTTGAATGTGCCTCTCCATAACGATAGCCAAGGTCCATATTCGTTCTCTGGTAGAGTACTATCCCTGAAGTAATACTACTCAGGATCACCAGGAGGAGAAAGAGCAGGATAAATTTCGTCTGGAACATTCTTTGAATGAAGTATTTTTTTCTCTTCCTTCTGCTTTCATCACTAACCATTGAACCCCCTCACGTTTCATTCTTCTTTGGGTTAAAAAGAAGCGGGTAAGGTCACGGGTATTTGGGCCTGATGGGGATGCTCAGGGCCGGCATACACTCGCAATTTTCGATATATTTGGCGTCCCAGTTTATTTTTTGGCAGCATACCCCTGATAGCCTTTTTCAGGATTTCTTCGGGTTTTTCCTTACGCATCTTATGAGCAGGTGTAACCTTTAACCCACCTGGATATCCTGAATAGCGGAAATATTGTTTCTGCTGAAGCTTTCTGCCCGTAAGGTGGACCTTTTCCGCATTGATGATAATGACATGATCTCCAGTGTCAACATGGGGTGTGAATTCCGGTTTCGCCTTGCCCCTCAAAATAATTGCAGCTTTTGAGGCAAGCCGCCCTAAAATTTGTCCTTGGGCATCTAAGACATACCACTGCCGCTTCTGATCTTCCTTTTTGGCCATAAAAGTTTTCATATTTTACCTCTTTAGTACCTACCTTTTCCCTATTGAAAATTTTGCTCATAACTCCATTATAAAGACAGATTTTGGTGCCAGGAATAAAGTAACTCGTTATAATATAGATATATTGCCCTCTTGTCAAGGAAAAAGCTCCAGCCTCTCCCTCCTGATTCCTTATATATTCCATATAGCCTTTAGCATGATTATCTCACAGTAGACTGAGCCGGCGCTTATAATAAGCCGGGTGATGGGTGAAAAGCCATTAATCCCTGCTCTCCTGCTTCATTTTTTTCCTGAGGATTGATTCGACTCTCGGTATATCTTCCGGTGTGTCTATTCCATAAGACTCATAGTCGGTCTCAAGAACTTTCATGGTATACCCATGTTCCAGAATTCGAAGTTGTTCAAGCACCTCACTTTGCTCCAAAGGAGAGGGCGGAAGGGATGAGATCTTTAAAAGGAAATTTTTCCGGTAAGCATAGATACCGATGTGTTGATAGTAAGAAAAGGCGAGAGAATAACCATCCCGGCAAAAAGGAATAGGCGAGCGTGAGAAATAAAGAGCCGACCCCCTGCTGTCGGTTACCACCTTGACGCAGTTTGGATTATAAATATCCTGCTCCTGTGATATTCTCCGCATAAGAGTGGCCACCTTACATGAAGGGGCCCTGATCATGGTCTCCGCCAAGAGGTCGATGGCCTCTGGCCGGATTAAAGGCTCATCTCCCTGGACATTAATCAGGATACTGGCTGAAATTTTTTGAGCAGCCTCAGCCATCCGCTCTGTGCCTGATTTATGATCCGGGGAGGTGAGAAGCACTTTCCCTCCGAAAGCCCGAACGGCCTCATAAATTCGATGATCATCGGTAGCCACCCAAACCTCATGGACATGCCGGGCAGCGCACGATTGCTCGTATACATGCTGAATCATAGGCTTACCGCAGAGGTGGACCAGCGGCTTACCAGGAAAACGGGTGGAATGATACCGGGCTGGAATAACAACCAGAATACGCACTTTTTCTCTATTACCTCCCTATGATAACGATAAAAATAGAGAAATGATTGAGTCAGACGATAGTCCAAGGCTTTGGGAAAAACAATTCCCTGTAAAGGCATAAGGCATATCGGTCGGTCATACCGGCAATATAGTCACAAACGGCCCGGTGAATATTCTCCTTAATCAGATCGTCCCTGATGAGTGAGCCGGGAAGAAGGGATGGATGGTCGAGATAGTAGCTGTAAAGTTCTCTGATGATTTTTAAGGCCTTGGCGAATTCGCTGTCTGTCTGAGAATTATAGTAGACCCTGTAATAGAGGTAATCCCG
>JBLIRT010000181.1:0-6514 GCA_049472445.1 bacterium | reverse complement strand
TTCTCATCTTTGTGATCATTTCCTGCAAGAGGGTTTTGAAGTAATCTGTATGGACAATCTCCTGACAGGAGATATCTTAAACATTGCCCATATCCATTCAGAAAAATTTCTCTTTATCAAACATGATGTCACGAATTATATCTATATTGATGGACCTCTCGATTATATCCTTCACTTTGCCAGCCCGGCCAGTCCCATTGATTATCAGCAGCTTCCCATCCAAACCCTTAAGGTTGGCTCTCTGGGTACTCATAAAGCACTCGGCCTGGCCAAAGCGAAAAAAGCGGTATTCCTTCTGGCATCGACTTCTGAAGTCTATGGTGACCCCCTGGTCCACCCTCAAAGCGAGGATTACTGGGGTAACGTTAATCCCATTGGCCCCAGAGGTGTATATGATGAAGCCAAAAGATTTGCCGAGGCCATCACCATGGCTTATCAGCGCTATCATAAGGTTAATACTCGAATTGCTCGAATCTTTAATACCTTTGGACCCAAAATGCGCATTCATGATGGCCGAGTGGTGCCGACCTTGATGTCCCAGGCTATTCGCCATCAGGAAATGACCATCTTTGGTGATGGTACGCAAACCAGGAGCTTTTGCTATGTTGCCGATCTGGTCGAAGGCATCCATCAGTTACTCCTATCTGATTGCCAGGACCCGGTTAATCTCGGCAACCCCCAGGAGATGACTGTTCTTCAGTTTGCAGAAATAGTACGGAGAATTGCCAGGTCAAAAAGCCAATTCACCTTCAAATCTCTGCCTGTAGACGATCCAAGGGTACGCCAGCCGGATATAAGAAAAGCTCAAAATCTTCTCCATTGGACTCCCCGTGTCCCTTTGGAAAAAGGGTTAACCAAAACGATGGAATGGATGAAAGGAAAAATCTGCCACCAATAGCCAGAACAGGAAGATGGAATGAAAATTTTCGTTACTGGTGGAGCCGGTTTTATCGGTTCCCATATTACAGATCGCCTTATCGAACATGGACATAAAGTAATCGTCGTTGACAACCTTTCCACAGGCAGGCGGGATTTTGTGAATCCAAAAGCCAAGTTCTATCACCTGGATATCCATGATAGGCGCCTTAACGCGGTATTTTCAGAAGAAAGACCTGATATCCTGTGCCATCATGCAGCCCAGGTTAATGTGAGGAAATCGGTGGAAGATCCGGTTTATGACGCAGAAACTAACATCCTTGGCACTCTTCACCTCCTCAAACTGTCTGTAACACATGGAGTAAAAAAAATTATCTTTGCCTCCACAGGAGGCGCCATTTACGGAGAGCAGGATTATTATCCAGCGGATGAAAATCATCCGAATCGCCCGATAAGCCCTTATGGAATATCCAAACTGGCTGTGGAAAAATATCTTTATTATTATCATTACGTGTATGACATCGATTATATCTCCTTGAGGTATGCTCATGTTTACGGCCCCAGGCAGGATCCCTATGGGGAGGCTGGAGTAGTGGCCATCTTTATCGAGGCCATGCTTTCTGGAAAATCGCCTGTTATCCATGGTGACGGGCAGCAAACGGGGGATTTCATATACGTGGATGATGTGGTAGAAGCCAATATGGCCTGTCTCGCTTTTGCGGGCAGTGATACCTTTAATATTGGGACCGGTATCGAAACTTCAATAAACCAGGTTTTCCGGAAAGTCCAGGAACTTACGGAAACAACTATAGAGGGAAGGCATGGACCAGGGCCAAAGGGGGAGCAGAAAAGAAATGCCATTGATCCACAAAAGGCCATAAACGATCTTCATTGGGAGCCGAGAACCTCCCTGGCCGAGGGTTTGAAAAAGACGGTTGCCTATTTTGCATCTGAACTCAAAAAAAGTTCTTAACTATCTCCTTTGTACCTGATTGGAACTATCCTTTTTGAAAAACATTGCTGAAGGATCTTTGCCTGCTATGGAAAAAAAAATGAAAATTATCATGACCAAAAAAGACATCCAGAATGCCTTACGGAGACTGTCCCAGCAAGTAATTGATGAAAATCCCCTTCTTGCTGATTTAATTCTCATAGGAATACGATCCAGAGGCGTAGACCTGGCCAGGAGGATTAGTAAGCATATTCATGAACTCTCAGGAACCTCCCTTCTCATAGGCGCTATTGACACTACCCTTTATCGTGATGACCTGAGTAGCTCTTCTTATAAGCCGGTCTTAAAAAGAACAGAGATCAACTTTCCTGTTGATGATAAAAATGTTGTTTTAGTGGATGATGTTCTATATACTGGGAGGACTATCCGGGCAGCACTGGATGCTCTTACCGATCTTGGCCGGCCTCAAACTATCAAATTAGCAGTGCTTGTAGACAGGGGAAACAGAGAGCTTCCTATTTGTGCTCATTATGTGGGTTTGACTGTTAATACAAGTCAGGATGAGTCCGTCAAGGTAACTCTGGAGGAAATGGGAGAAGAAGATGCTGTCCTAATACTCCCTTTTCCTGAAAAGACCAGGTGGTAGATAAAACAACATCAGGAAATGAGGAAAACCAGCCTTGTTTCAGAGAAAGGACCTGCTAGGTATTCAGGATTTAGAAAAAGAAGAGATTTGTACCATTCTGGAAACAGCCGAATCTTTTAAAGAAATACTGACCCGGCCCATTAAGAAGGTCCCTACTCTCCGCGGCAAAACAGTGGTTAATCTTTTCCTCGAACCAAGTACCAGGACGCGAATTTCCTTTGAGATCGCCGGGAAACGTCTCAGTGCAGATACTATCAATGTCTCTCCTTCGACGAGCAGTTTGACCAAGGGCGAAAGCCTGAAGGATACGGCCAAAACCTTGGAGGCTTTGAATCCGGATATTATCGTACTCCGGCATTCTGTCCCCGGAGCACCTCATTTTTTAGCTCAAGTTTCCAAGTTTTCCGTCATCAATGCCGGTGATGGAGCTCACGAACATCCGACCCAGGCTTTAGTCGACTTACTCACCATTCGAGAACAGAGAGGAAAAATCGAAGGTCTGCAGATCGCTATTATAGGAGATATTCTCCACAGCCGAGTAGCCAGATCCGATATTTTCGCCCTTCGGAAATTAGGGGCCAAAGTAAGATTGATCGGACCGCCAACGCTTCTCCCCCCTTTTGTTGAAAAGCTTGATGTAACGGTCGAGCATCACCTTGAGAAAGGTATTCGAGATTGTGATATCATCATCCTTTTGCGTATTCAACGGGAGAGACAGGCCAAAGTGTTCTTCCCCTCCATTCGGGAATATTCCAAACTTTATGGTTTGACCTTGGAAAAATTGAAAATGGCCCGGAAGGATGTCTTAGTCATGCACCCGGGGCCAATTAACCGAGGGATAGAGATTGATCCCATGGTAGCTGATTCCCCTTTTTCACTTATTCTCGACCAGGTAACGAACGGGGTAGCCGTACGCATGGCTATTCTTTATCTCATTTTGGGAGGAGATGAGTGAAGCTTATCATCCAGGGAGGACGCCTTATCGATCCGGCTCATGACCTTGACGGTTTCTTTGACCTTTTGATTGAAGACACAAAAATCAAGGCTATTGGTGGAAATATTCCCGTTGACGAAAACACCGGGATTATCAAGGCCTCAGGTAAACTGGTTATACCCGGACTCGTAGATATGCATGTACACCTCCGGGAGCCGGGTAGAGAGGACAAGGAAACCATTGCTACCGGGTGTATGGCCGCGGTGGCGGGAGGGGTAACCTCTCTGGCCTGCATGCCTAATACGGATCCGGTAAATGACAATAAATCAGTTACGGGTTATATCCTGCGGCGGGCCCGGGAGATTAACCTGGCCAATGTATATCCCATCGGTGCTGTTACCAAAGGGTTACAGGGCGAAGAACTGTCGGAGATGGCTGAACTGAAAGAGGAAGGTGTAGTGGCCTTTTCTGATGATGGCCAACCTGTCATGAATGCCCTGGTCATGCGCCGGGCCTTGGAATATGTTCACCTTTTTAAGCTCCCTATTATATCTCACTGTGAAAATACCCATCTCAGCGCGGAAGGGTTTATCAATGAAGGGATCGTTTCTACCTTAACCGGCCTTAAAGGGATGCCGAAAGAAGCTGAAGAAATTATGGTTTCGCGAGATATCATCTTGGCTAAAATGACCGGAAGTCCCATCCATATTGCCCATGTCAGCTGTGCCGGCAGTGTGTCCCTCATTCGCCAGGCCAAAAGAGAAGGTATACCGGTAACCTCTGAAGCGACTCCTCATCACTTCAGTCTCACTGAAGACATGGTATTACATTTCGACACAAATACGAAGGTAAATCCGCCTTTACGGTCTCAAAACGATATGGAAGCCTTAATTGAAGGATTAGCCGACGGTACTATTGATGTCATTGCCAGTGATCACGCGCCACATACCCTCGCCGAAAAGGAACAGGAATATAACCTCGCTCCCTTCGGTATGGTAGGCCTGGAAACGATGCTGGCCGTCTCTTTATCAAATCTTTATCACAAAAAGAGATTGGATCTGAAGGCAGTGATAGCCAAACTTACCTGCAATCCTGCTCACATCCTGAAAATTCCAGCAGGCACGTTATCCATTGGAAGCCAGGCTGATATTTGTATTATAGATCCTGAAAAGAGATTTCTTGTCGACAGTGCGCATTTTTATTCAAAAGGAAAGAACAGCCCATTCCACGGGCAGGAGTTAATCGGTGCTCCAGTCATGACCTTACGGGATGGCAGAATTATTTTTCCATTAAACGAACCCTCACCTCTCATCTCCCCCTGGGAGAAAAGTATCTGAGTGTCTCATGCATAAAGGCGGCCATGCAAACCATCACCCTGACCCAAGGAATACTTCCTTCAGACTTTCTTATCCCTTTCTTGTCTTTCTCCCACTTCTTATATCCTTTACCTTCTCCTGCTCCTTAAGGCAAGCTGATTCTCCACGCCCCTTTACGATCGGATTGGAAGGAAGTCCGATTAATTTAGACCCCCGGCTGTCAACCGATGCCTATTCAGCTCGTGTTATTCAGATCGTTTACAATGGGCTGCTCAAAATGACACCTGAATCCACGTTAATTGGCGATCTGGCCGAGCGGTGGGAAATGCCGGATGATACTGCCTATATCTTTTATCTCAGGAAAGGCGTTACCTTCCACGATGGTCAAAATCTGACGGCAGAGGATGTAAAATTTACCTTTACCAGCCTGCTTGATCCTGATTTCCCTTCTCCCTTGAAGGAATCTTACGCCCACATTGACCGCATTGAAGTCCTGTCACCATACATCATTAAATTTCAACTGAAAGAGACGTTCGCTCCCTTTCTGGTTAACATGACTCTGGGCATTATTCCCAGGCACGTAGCAGAAAAGGCAAATCATAACCTCTCGTTTCACCCTGTGGGAACAGGCCCCTTTAAGCTTATCGAATGGAAATCTGACGACTCATTGACCTTTCAGGCCTTTCCTGAATATTTTGAGGGGCCGCCGAAACTATCTACCGTAGTTTACCGCATTATCCCGGATGAGGCTATTCGGCTGCTTGAGCTTAAAAAGGGAAATATAGATCTGTTGCAAAATGCCCTTTCTCCAGACGCAATTCAATCTCTGCGGGATCATCCTGATATCAAACTTATTCAAAAATCAGGAACCAATTATACCTATGTAGGATTCAATCTGGAAGATCCCATATTACAAAACAGGATGGTGCGGGAAGCTATCGCCCTGGCTATCAATCGGGAGGCTATCATTGAACATCTTCTCGGGAATCTGGCCGAACCGGCTACTGGTGTCCTTGCTCCCAGTAATTGGGCCTATGAGCCCGACGTAGCCATCTATGATTATAATCCTCAAAAGGCTACATGGCTTCTGGATGAGGCCGGGTTTCCTGATCCTGATGGTCAGGGACCCCGCCAGCGGTTATCGCTCCTTTATAAAACCTCACAGAACGAATTAAGTAAACGTGTGGCCGAGGTGATACAGCAAAATCTCAACGAGGTAGGTATTCATGTTGAAATCCTGAGCTACGAGTGGGGCACTTTCTTTTCTGATATCAAATCAGGCAATTTTCAACTCTATTCATTGCAGTGGGTAGGCATAACCGAACCGGATATTTATTATTACCTTTTCCACTCCTCCAGCATCCCTCCCTCCGGGGCCAATCGAGGCCGCTACATGAATCCAAAGCTCGATAACCTTCTCGAAAAAGGGAGAAAAATCCTTGACCCTGAAGAAAGGAGGAAAATCTACAGCCAGGTTCAAAAAATAATTGCCTTCGATCTTCCTTATGTCAACTTATGGTACCAGACCAATATGGTGACCACGAATAAGCGCGTTCAGGGATTTGTACCTTTTCCGGCTGGAGATTTTACCTCTCTGAAGAAAGTTTATCTCGCTCCTCCCGTGCATACAAAACCTTAACCTGATAAGGAGATAAGGTTATCTCCCAGAGGTCAGGGAATTCCCTGATGGCCTCTTCAACAGAAATATCCTGAATTCTTCCTGCAGTATTGAAAAATTTCCTCAGGTTTCCGAGATGGAACCGCCGATCTTCTCCAGTCTTATTGACCAC
>JBLIRT010000180.1:0-6521 GCA_049472445.1 bacterium | reverse complement strand
AGGACGTGAGACGCCATACAGAGGGCATATTCGGGGTTGCACTAAGGGAAATGCGGATGGCTCGGGGTCATGCGCAAAAGTCGCTTGGGGTCAGGTCTTGAATTATCAGTTGTTGTTGTTCCGAAAATAGAATCTTATTTTCCAGGCTTCGTGATGCCACAAGGTGGCATGAGGGTTTGTTGCAGAAAACTGTCATTTCAAGACCTGACCCCATTTTAGCAAATCCGGGGGAATTGCTCGGTAGCCAGCATGTCGAGGATCCTTGTTCCACCTATGGCCGTCCTGAGTTGAACTCTGCTTTTGGGCTCAGCGATTACGTCTCCTATGATCTGAGCATGCCGGCCGTATGGTGTACCCCTTATCACCGAAAGGGCCTCCTGCGCCTTTTCAGCCTGAATGAAGATGACCAGTTTCCCCTCATTAGCTAAGTAGAGTGGATCGAAGCCCAGAATCTCACATGCTCCCCTTACTTCTTCCCGTATGGGGACCTTATCTTCATCTATGATGATGCCCACCTGGGATTGTTCTGCAATTTCATTGAGAACAGTAGCCAATCCTCCCCGGGTAGGATCGCGCATGGTATGGAGGTGCCGCCCGAATCCTTTTTTAAGAAGGGTACTGACCAGGCCGTTCATGGGCGCAAGATCACTGTGGACCTGAGTAATAAAACCGAGATTTTCCCGTTTTGAAATAATGGCTACTTCGTGATCTCCTAAAAATCCGCTCACCAGGACTTTATCACCAACCCGGGCATTATGGCCGGAAATGGACAGCCCATCCTCCAAAGCTCCTACACCGGCTGTATTTATAAAGATCTTGTCCATGGCCCCGCAGTTTACCACCTTCGTATCGCCGGTAACAATCAACACTCCCGCCTCCCGGCAGGTCTCATGCATCGACCTGAGGATCTTCTCTAAATCAGACATGAGGAATCCTTCCTCAATGATAAGGGAGCAGCTCAAATACAACGGAGTAGCACCGGATACAGCCAGATCATTGACTGTCCCGCATACAGCCAGCCTGCCTATATCTCCTCCCGGGAAAAAGATAGGATCGATGACGTACGAATCAGTCGTAAAAGCGAGACGGGATGAGGGTGCAGGAAAGATGGCCTGGTCGTCCAGGAGGTTCAGCAAGGGATTGTCAAATTGCCTTACAAAGCAGTGATTGATCAAATCACGAGTCATCGTCCCACCGCTGCCGTGGGATAAGAGGATCCTTTTCTCCTTCATCACTTTTTCACTCCATGCCTTGAAGGTCTGCTTCAACCATACTTATAAGCTGCTGCACAACTTCCCTCTGATGAAACCATACAGGGCCCCACCGGGCGGCTTGGGCTACATACCGTTTTAAAGAGTGGACATTCAGAAGGCTTTTTTAATCCTTTCAGGATATGGCCACACTCACAGCCAGAGGGATCGAGGCATTCCTCAATCGATACGTCATAGTATCGGGCGGCATCATACCTTTTGAATTGCTCACGGAGGGTAAGTCCACTTTCCGGAATAAGACCAAGGCCACGCCACTGCGCGTCTGAGGGCTGAAAGACCTCCTGAAGCATCTGTATGGCCAGAGGATTCCCTTCCGGCTTGACTATACGTGAATATTGAATCTCAACAATAGATTGATTTTCACAGATTTGAGAGAGAATCATATGCAGGGTCTGGAGAATATCGATCGGCTCAAAGCCGGCAATAACCGCAGGCAGGTGATACTGCTGAGCAATAAAATCATAGGGTTTGGAACCGATAATGGTACTGACATGCCCCGGGCAGATGAAGGCGTCGAGGTGTACCTGATCCCCTTCCAGGAGTGCCCGCATGGCTGGAGGAACCAGCTTATGAAGGCAGAGAATGGCGAAGTTGTCGACTCCATGTTTATCAGCGGCCAGGATGGTAGCGGCAATGGCCGGAGCAGTGGTTTCAAAGCCTATGGCCAGGAAGACCACCCGCTTATCCGGATTGTCACGAGCTAAGGTGAGGGAGTCAAAGGAAGAGTAGACTACCCGAATATCAGCTCCCTGGGACATTTCTTTTTGCAGGGAAGATGTTGATCCGGGAACCCGGATCATATCCCCGAACGTGGCCAGAATAGTATCCGGGCTTTGGGCCAACTTGACAGCCCGGTCAAGATCAGCCGTACTGGTTACGCAGACCGGGCATCCGGGACCTGAAACGAGATCTATCTGTGGGAAAAGGGTTCGTATGCCTGCCTTGTAAATAGCTACCGTGTGGCTGCCGCAGATCTCCATGAGCCGGATGTTCCGTCCGGCGCTTAAGTATCTGATTCTTTTAATGAGCTGCTGAGCGAGGGCAGCATCACGGAATTCATCAATATACTTCATCCGTCATCTCTCGGAGGAGCTTCAAGGTCTCTTCCGCCTCTTCGACATCAAGCCTCTGGATGGCAAAACCTGCATGGACAATGACGTAATCTCCAACGTTTACATCGATCAATAAGTCAAGCCGGATTTTCTTCTGCACGCCTCCAATTTCAACCGTAGCCAGATAACCATCAATATGTATTACCTTACATGGAACTCCGATACACATTGCTTTCTGTCCCAACTTTGAATCGTAAAAAAGTCATATACTGTGGACCTCATATATTTTCACCCTGTTTGATGCTGAAAAATCCCTTTAAAACATGACAAGGTGACCAAAACGACAATCATAATCTATGATAACATCATAATATAACAAACAAAATTATTGTCAATCCCTTCAGATGTTCCCCACCTTCTATCCAACCAGGATGGGGAACATCTGAATCCTATCACTGCCCTTTACAAAACGGGGATCTTGTGATTAACTTTTTTCAGATCTCAATGAAAGGGAGGCCAGTATGAAAAAAAAGGTAGCCGTAATCGGCTCAGGATTAATCCTCTTTATGACCATGGCTCTCTCAGGTACTATGATTGGTCGGACTACCTGGTTTTGCCTCCGCTGCCATGAAATATCACCCCCTGATGATGTCTCTACAGGGTTAAGGCATAATCCCATGAATCCGGAAGCAGGTACCTGCAGGCAATGCCATTTTCGGCCTGGATTCATCGGGATCCTCCACAGCCAGGTTGACATGGTATTCTCTCACCTTATGGCTTTTGACAGAAATTTCTCATCAACACCGGGAAAAAGCTATCCATCAGATTCCAGTCTGCCGGTAACCTGTATCCACGAAGGGTGCCATCAGGTAGAAGCGATGGACAAATCTGACCCGAAAGATCAAATAGTCTCTATGAGCCATCTCAGGCATATTCAGGTCATGAAGCACATCGGAACAAGATCAAAATGCCTGCCCTGCCATACTGAAATAGCCCATGGTGAAGATTCGTATCTGCCGAATATGAAGAGGAACTGTTTTCTTTGCCACAGAAACGTGGATATTGCTGCCTCAAATTGTGCTTTGTGCCATCCTGCCCATCCACAGGTCCAGCTGAAGGGTAAAAGGAAAACTCTCTTCGGCCTGCACAAAGGAACCGAGATCTCCTGTACTGCATGCCATATTGACAGATGTAAAGCAACCAGGGCTTCCTGTGAAACATGCCACTTGGGGAAAAAATATGGAGATCTGGTTGTCTTTCAGGGAGAAATGCTGGAATAGTGCCGCTTCCTTACTCATTCTCCTGCTTATCCCCGATTACCTTCAAACATGACCTCTTACTCACCTGCGGAGGTATACGGTCTTAACAAAGAGGCAGGAACTGGTTTATAATCCAAAATCAAGGGAACTTTTTATCACCTTGAGTTGTCTAAGTACCAAAAGCCTCAATTGACTGGAGAAGCAATTGAAAGACATCGCTAAAAACGTCTTAATCCATGCCTCAAAGGGCGATATGAAAGCTTTTGAGATGATATATGAAGCTACCTCGGGCTTTGTCTATAACATTGCCTTAAGAATAACGAATAATCCGGAGGATGCCGGAGACGTCACCCAGGATGTATTTATGAAAATATACCGGAACCTTGGCCAATTTAGACGACAATCATCTTTTAAAACATGGGTATATAGAATTACGGTTAATACAGCTATAAATACCTGGAGGGAAAGAGCCAGAGAGGCGGATCGAAGGGATGATGACAGCTCCCTTATTGATCAGTACGCTTCCAGGGCAGAACCGGCTATCGATAAACATGATCATGAAAAGCTCATCATCTCTTTATTGGAGCTACTCAATCCTGACCAAAGGGCCTGTATCGTATTACGGGAAATTGAGGGTTTGAACTATAAAGAAATATCAGAGGCTTTAAAAATCAATATCAATACGGTACGTTCAAGGTTAAAAAGAGCTAGAGAGACGCTTCTGGCTTTTAAGGGCAGGGAGGTCATGAAACATGAAATGTAGAAAAATACAAACGTTACTTTTAACAGATTACCTTGACCATGAAATAAGAGAGGCCTTGCAACATAAAGTTGAAGACCATGTGAACCATTGTCTGACATGCAGGCAATTTGAACGAGCTTTGAAAAAAACAGCCGCTGAGCCATTTCACCATGCAGAAAAAATCAAGGTACCTGATTCAATCTGGGCTCAGATAAAAGAGGCTATAGCTTTAGAGGAAAAAGAAAAGGCAAAAGGTTTCTTTCCTGAATTGAGGGTTACCTTACAGAGAATTTCTGCCGTACCCAAAACCGTCTGCGGCCTGATAACCATGGCCATAGCAGTTCTTTTCATGGTGATTGCCGTGTATACGTTTCAATCTCATCATCAAAGACCTGTGATCATAGCTCAAGAAAGGCAGATAGAATATCTCACCTCTGTCATGGAAGATTCAGAATATTTTTCAACTGACGAAAATGGTGATTACAATACGGCCATTGAGGAATATTTCCTGTAAGGGAAAGGTATGGTGTTTTCCCCGGCTTTCTCCATAGAGGAAAAAAAGGAGGAATGGATAATGAAATCAAAAGGTAAAAATCTTGTCTGGCTCTTTATCATAATAGCCTTCTCTTTGTCTCCCCTGCCTGTCTATGCCCAGCCCCAGAGTAATAATCCGGGAAGAAATGAAGCCGACCTGAAGAGCAGGGAAGAACTGCTCTTAAAAATCAATGAGCAGCTTCATTTAAGTCCGGAACAGGCCGAGCAGTTACAGATTCTTCAAAGGAAGCATCGAGAAAAGGCCAAACAATACCACGGAATCATTAAAGCGAAAAAGGAAGAGCTGAAAAGAGAGCTTCAGAAACAGGAACTGAATATGGAGAAAGTCCATCAGCTTCACTCTGAGTTGAAAGGAATGATTGAGGAGAGAGAAGATGATCGACTTCATGAAATTTTAAGGGTCAGGGAAATCCTGACACCTGAGCAGCTTGTCAGATTTTTAGAGTTGAAGGAAAGATTTCGTCACCGGTCGAAATTGAAATCTCGAAATCGTCAGCGATAAAGCAGAGCACCTGAAAGCCTATCCCTGATCATAAACCTGAAACAGCCTGGCAGAAACCTGGCCATGGTGGAGCTGAAAAAAGAATGAGAGATATTGCCGGAGGTATGGCCTTTAAGGAAAACAGTGGGGAAGGGAGGATCCTGGCTGCTGTATGGTTGATAATGGCCCTATTGGCGGGATGTATGACCGTCGGGCCGAATTATACACCACCAGATCTTCGAGTGCCTGAAACATGGAACACTGAGCTGCCGGGTGATGTGAGGAGTGCGCCTCCGGATATTTACACCTCAGCCCAGTGGTGGTCCAGCCTCAATGATCCCATGCTCACCAGCTTGATAACCCGCGCTGTTGATAATAATCTTGACGTCCGGAAGGCGCAGGCCCGTCTCCGTGAGGTGCGCGCACGCTGGGGTATCAGCAGGTCGGATCGTTATCCAACCCTGAAGACGAGCGGCTCAGCCAGCCTGAGCCGCACCAGCAGCGAAACCGGCGGCAGCCGGGAGCGCAAGCTCTTTGAAACGGGATTCGATGCCACCTGGGAGCTTGATCTCTTTGGTGGTGTTCATCGCTCCATAGAGGCGGCCGAGGCGGAACTTGAGGCCAGCCGGGAGGATCTGGGCGATGTTCTGGTGAGCCTTGAGGCCGAAGTCGCCCTGAATTATGTAGAGGTGCGTTTATTTCAAAACAGGCTCTCTATAGCCAAAGAGAGCCTTGAACTCCAGGAGGAAACCTGCCAGCTCACCGAATGGCGCTGTCAGGCCGGTCTGACCAGCCAGTTGGACGTGGATCAGGCCAGGTCAAATCTGGAGGAAACCCGCTCCCAGATACCCTCATTGCAGACCGGGCTTGATCAGGCCTTGAACCGGCTGGCTGTACTGCTGGGTGAGAATCCGGGCTCGCTCAACCGGGAACTTTCGCCTCAGGCGCCTATTCCGGTAACGAGTATGGAAATGGCCATTGGTGTGCCGGCTGAGGTCCTGCGCCGTCTGCCCACTGTCCGCCGCGCGGAGCGTCAGATGGCCGCCCAGACCGCCAGGGTCGGCCTAGCTTATGCCGATCTTTATCCCAGATTCACCTTAACCGGATCTATCGGCCTTGAATCCCTCTCTCTTCCCGATCTGTTTTCATCACCAGGCCGCT
>JBLIRT010000018.1:0-29081 GCA_049472445.1 bacterium | reverse complement strand
GCCGGTATTTTCGGCCTGGTCTCCCTGGAAGTGACGCCGACCCTTCACCTTGACAACCTGGCCCTGGCTTTTTCCCTGAAGGGAAAGAAGATACGGGTTGAGGGGGAATTACACGATGAAAGGGATCAGAATGAGGATGAAAGCAGGACGGCGACAAGAGCCACAATGAGTAAGATAAGCGGTGAAAGGGGCCGTGGTCAGGATGAAACGGCAACGCCTGATAAAGGCAGCGGCAAAGAGGGAGAGCGGCTTGAGATATGGTTCATGGTGAAGGATCTCGGGGTGTTGAAAGGGGGAGGAAACGCTCCTTCCGGCAGACTGGAAAAGGCGGCTTACCGGAATATCGGCGCCATACCCGTGGCTGAAGGAAATGAAGTCAAGAAGGGAAATGCCCTGGAGTATTCATGGAAGGATGCTCCTGGTACAGCTGAAACAAGCGAAATCAGGAAGGGTGGGAGCGCCCGGCCCAGAAGGCCGGATGAGGAGGGAGCCACCTGTATCAGACAGGGTCATTTTGTTTTTGAGGCGGATTTTGGCGGAGCGGAACTGTGGGATATCGACCGTCCCTACCTATATCTTTTAAGGGTATGCCTTCATGAGAAGGGCGATGAGGGGAACATACTGGATGAGGTTACCCTCCGCTTTGGCTGCCGGGAATTGAAGGCAGAAGGATCTCACTTTCTCCTGAACGGCAGGAGAGTAAATTTCAGGGAGGCATCCATCCGGTACGACCGTGGTCTGACCCCTGATTCCCTGAGAAGGAGAATACAGAACCTCAGGGAAGCCCACTTTAATATCGTCCGCTTTCACAGCGAACCGGTTCCCTCCTGGATGCTTGATGTCTGCGATGAGGAGGGAATGCCGGTTATTGATGAATCAGCTATCTATGGATCATATGTCGGAAGGTATGACACCTCAGCCGGCAGTAAGTTCTGGCCACAGGCCCAAAAGCATTGGCGGGGTCTGGTCAAGAGGGACAGGAACCATCCCTGTGTGGTTATCTGGAGCATTGAGAATGAAACGATCGAATATCATGCGGGCCGTGCAGGCGAGGTGCGTTTTATGGAGCTCGGCCTGCTGGTCAGGCAGTTGGACCCGACCAGGCCCATTATGTATGAGGGCGGCCTGGATTGCTTTGGGACCAGTGATATTATCAATGTACACTACCCTCATGAATTTCCCTTCTGGAATTGCCTGCCCAACGACGGATGGTGGCTCGAGCAGGCCATGGTGAAAAGGTCCTTTCCATTCCGTGGTGGAAAAATGATAGCCGGTCGGAAGAACAGGGTGGGTCGGGGTCATGAGCCGGACAGCCATGGCCAAAGGGATCCCTGCACCAGCACGGTCTGGCCGAGGCGAGAATGGGGAAATGGCGGGCTCTACCTTGATTCCCTGTGGCGATGGCAGCCGGAGTATGCCTTCCGCCGCCAGATGGACAAGCCACTCTGGATCGGCGAGGCACTTTTTATGCCCTCGGCGACGGCTGACCCCTATGCCATTGTTCTTGGCGATGCAGCTTATACCGAGGGTAGAGGTGTCATGGATACAGCCAGGGCCCTGGTGTGGGCGTATTACCTGGAAGCTTACCGCGCGGCTGAGGTCGGCGGTATCTGTCCGTGGGTCATAACCGGCCAGGAAAGGAAGGATCATCCCCTGTATGCCGCCTGCCGGCAAAGCTTCAAGCCGGTGGCCGTGTTTATCAGGGAGCGGAATAACCGGTTCCTGGAGGGTGAGATGGTGACAAGAACAGCCTCCATCTATAATGATGAGGCCGGGAGCGCGGGCCGAAAGGACCTGTTCCGGCCAAAAGGAGCTGAGCAGGGTGATGATTTCAGGCTCGACTGGCGGCTGGCTGCGGACGACGGCACGGTACAGGCGAAGGGATGGGATATCTTCCGCCTTCAGCCCGGTTATAAGCATGACAGCACCATCCGGTTCAGGATTCCCCCTCTGCCCCAACCTGGCCGGGCACGGAGGGAGCGGTGGCATCTTTGCCTTCAGGTATCAAAAAACGGGCTGGTCAGGGATGAAAAGGAATGGAACATATATGGATACAGGCGGGATACGGGGAAGGTTTCGGAAGCAGCAGCCATGCCGGCCGATCGCGTCTATCTGTATGATCCTGAAGGCAATACGGCCGGAATGTTAGGGCCGGTGGGTATCGCCTGGACAGGGATAAAAACATGGCGGGACCTTGAGGCCAGGCCGGCCGGTCTATTAATATTGGGCAGGAATTCATTGGCCGCCATGGATGGCCAAAAGATCCTGGTCGGCGGCCGCAGCAGGTGGCAGGAGGCCGTGGCCGGATTTGTGAGACGGGGCGGGATGGTGATTGCCCTTGAGCAGGAATTTTATCCTGCCTGGCTGCCTGCCCGGATTTCCCTGAATTATCTGCATCAGTCAACCATTGCCTTTTGCGGCCAGGCCGATCATCCTGTTTTGCGGGATATGGGAGATGAGGAGGTGTGCTTCTGGGGCAGGGATCATTTCGTCTCGCGGTATGATTTTCATCTTCCCCGGCTCGGCAATTATGAAAGCCTGGTGGACAGCGGAGGAACGGGCGGGCTGGTTTATTCGCCCCTGATCGAAATAGAGGAGGGCGATGGCCGCCTGCTGCTGTGCCAGATGCTGGTGACTGAAAAGTGGGCGGATGAGCCCGTAGCCAGGGTGTTGTTCAGGAATATGATCGAGTACGCCGCAGAGAGGCTTAAGCAGAGGCTTAAGGGCAGTGGGCAGGAGAAGGTGAATGACCGGAATGAGGCAGTCAGGCAGGGAAAAGCCGATGGAGCATGGGCGGAAGTTAAAATCGGCCCCATTGTCGGCAGGGGGAAAGGAGTAAAGGTCTTTGAGGGGGGGAAAGATGTCTGGGAAAGATTCAGCCGGGAGAAAGACAGCCTTCTTGATTTTGTCAAAAAAGGGGGAAAGGTCCTGATTCGCGGGGTGAATGAAGACAATATCGCCTGGGTCAGGAAGGTGCTTCCCCTGGATATAAGGAAAATGTCCCGGGAAGATTTGCCGATAAGGGTAAAGGAGGCGCAGAACAGCCCGGCCGAAAACGCATCCTCTTCCTCTCGCCCTATAATCCTTTATCATAGAGACCTTTGCTGGGTTGAACCCCATTCGGAATTCGGGTATAATTGGGCGGCGCCTGATGCTGGAATTGTGGAATATTGCCTTCATGGCCCGGCAGCGGAGAGCTTGGTGGACGCGGAAGCCCTGGTTGACATAGACGGCGATTTCGGCGGCTTCACGTTTACCGCCTTGACCGAGCCTCCTGTTCTGCTGGAGGTGGGCTATGGCCGGGGATTCTTCCTCATCGACCAGGTACGCTGGGACAGTGGGGAAGCCAGGAGGTTTCACGAGGATAAAGGGCTTCGCTACGCTACCTCCATCCTGCGGCATATGGGGGTGAGGGTGGCGGAAGGCCCGTCTGAAGACATGATCCTGATCCAGGCCGAAAACATGAGCTGCCGGACTCCCGGCCAGCCTTTGATCAGATGCCGCAGCCACGATTACTGGACTATCTGCTCCCATAATTTTATCGGCCAGAAGGTGAAATTCCTGCGTTCGGGTTCTTATGAGGCGACAGTCAGGGCCAAATGCCGGCTGCCAGAACGAGCCGCTGTTCTCGGCCTGATGATTGACGGCTCGTTCGTTGGCCACCGGATCGTCTCATCGCCTGACTGGAACTATTATACATTCATGATCAAAATTGATGAGGGTGAGCATGAGATACGGCTGTACCTGCTGAATTCAGATGATCCTTATGGGCAGACGTATCTGTATCTGGATCGGCTGGAGATCAACCGCCTGTAATGACGGCGCGGCCGGGGCTGGCGTAGTTAAGATAGGGTAAAAAAATTTAACCTCATGTTACAGGGCTGGTCACTTCTGATCACATCTGAGCAGTTATGGTTAACATCCTCTCCGAACATGGAACGTATCCAGCCCATTTCTGACGTCATGTGAGCAGTTATGAGCTGTTATGGCTCTGATGTTCGTTTAAGGTATCGATAACCTCATGTTACAGGGTTGCACATGGATGCCATCGTAAAATTCGGGCTGATCTTTCTTATCGTTTACTGCCCCCTCGCTTTTGGCTCGGTCCACGCTTTTTCCTTCACCCTGATGGAAATCGTTGTGCTGACCCTTGGCTTCGCCTGGCTCATGCAGAAAATTCACGGAATAGAGCGCGACGGCAGGCTCACGGTGATCAATACTCCCCTTCTCTATTTTGTTCTGCCGTTTATCGGACTTATGGCCATCCAGCTTCTCCCCTGGCCGGCCTCCTGGGTTAAAATCATTTCTCCGAACACTGTGGCCACTTATCAGCAGGCCTGGGGCGAAGTACCGCCTTTTATTTCCCTCTCCCTGCACCGCTATGGCACAAGGCTCGGCTTATTCAAGGTGCTGGCCTATGCGGGTGTATTTTTTCTGGTGATCAACTGGGCCGATACCAGGGAAAGGATCAGGTCCATCGTTACCGCCCTCATCGTGATCGGCTCCGTGGAGGCCATCTATGGGATACTGGCCCATATAGGCGGTCATAATCACATCTGGTGGTATAAGAGGATCTGGTATACGGAAACCGTGACCGGCACCTATGTGAACCGGAACCATCTGGCCGGATTGCTGGAGCTGGTCATCCCCATCGCTTTCGGGCTTCTTGTAGCTACTTCCAGGAAAACGGAGGAAAAGGAGAGCGGCCAATCCGGAAGCAGGATCGGGGGGCTGAGGGGCTTTATTTTGGGCCTGCGAGTGGAAGACCATGTCCGGGCCAAGAAGATACTGCTCATCTTCCTGACTGTGGTCATGGCCCTGGCCCTGTTTCTATCAGGTTCCAGGGGAGGCATCCTGTCTCTGACCGCGGCCTTTCTCTTCATGAGTGTCATATTGGCCTTTCGCCGGAGGTTCAGGAGGTATGCCGTTACCGGCCTGATCATCGGAGCGCTTGCTGTCGGCTATGGCATCTATACGGGGCTCGATACCACGATTTCGCGGTTCGAGCGATTGGGCAATGATGCGGAAACGAGGCTTCGCTATGCCAAAACATCCCTTGAGATTCTGAGGGATTTTCCTCTGCTGGGTACCGGCTGGGGAACCTTCGGCGAGGTGTACCGGAGATATCAGGACCGCAAGGATACCTCATTCGTCATTGACCACGCTCATCATGACTGGATAGAACTGGGTACGGAAATGGGAGTGCTGGGGCTGGGGCTGGTCATTGTTACATTTTTGTTCTGTCTTGGCTATTTCATCCGGCTCTGGAGAGAAAGAAAGAACCGTTTCAGTGTGGGAATCGGGCTGGGCGGCATGGTCGCCATGGTCTCACTGGCCCTGCACAGCTTTACTGATTTTAATATACACATCCCGGCCAATGCCCTGCTCCTGAGTGTGGTGACCGGCATCACCCTGGCCTCGCTGAGGCTTCATCACCACAGCTATAGAAGCTCTGACAGGCATAGCGGCCATAACGTGCACGGCAGGAACGGCGGCCGTAACGAGCATGGTGGGCAAGGCAGGCATGGCAGGCGAGATAGGCAGGATGCATGGTGCATTCCTTTTCCCGGATGGCTGCAGTGGCCCGCTACACTGGTGCTGGCGGTTGGCTTCGGCCTGATCGTGGCGGTGATATGGAGACCCCTGGCTGCCGAACGATTTCTGCCAACCTTACCCGACAGCACACGGCAGCAGAAGAAAGACCCTGCTTTGAGCGATGTCTGCCGGGCCATTCAGTATGACGATGGAAATGCCCAGTATTTTTATCGGCTGGCCATGGTGCTGAAAGAGAAACATGAGGATGGTGGCCAAAACCAGAACCAGGATCAAAGCCCGGATTCAGCACAAAGCCTGGATCGGGATCGAACGAAAGATGATTTAGGCCATCAGAGCAGGGACATGGTTGGCACGGAAAAGATTGCCGGCCTTCCCGTGCCTGAAGGACGAACCGAAGATGACCTGATAACCCTTGCCCTGCAACAGGCCATCAGATTGAATCCGATGAATCCCTCATATCATCTGTGGCTCGGCCGACACCTGTTAAACGCCCTGGAAGAAAGCGAAAAGCATCAGGCCGAGGACATCTTAAGGCGTGCAGAAAGGGAATTTGATCGGGCGATATATTTTATGCCTGAATCAGCAGAGATCAACTTCTTCGTTGGCTCCTATTGGATATGGAAATCGAAGATGGTGGATGATGAACAGTCCTATCGTGAGGCATTTGACTACTTTATCAATTACTTCCGGAAGACGTATCAAATTAATAGGAGATACAGAGGACGAATCCAGAAGCTCGTGAAGCAGTATTATCCGGTTGAAGAAATAGCCGCCAAAATATTTCGATCTGACCTTCCGCACCTTTAAGCTGATAAAATTCAAGATTCAAGACTTGACCCCTATGATTCTACAGAAGAGGGTTAAGATTCAGGAACACCCCATACGTTAGATGATACCTCCGGCAAGTAAAGCCAGGACAGCACTTACCTGTGAATTACCCGTATTGATCAGCGCATTCAACAGGAGGGGGTTATCCAGTAGGGTCGGATCATTCGCTATCAGGGCCAGAACGGCGCTTACCTGTGGATTACCCGTATTGATCAGCGCAGATGCCAGCAAGACCGAAAGCGTAATATCTGTTGCAGCGGGGGCAGCCGCCGTTGTAGTCGGGACAACAGGCGTGACGACGCTTGTACCGATTGAGGTAAGGGGAAGGGCAGTGGTGACCTGCCTGGCTATTCTGTCAGGGCGCATAGGAGATATGAAGGCTGATGGTAATCCCATCGACAGAAGGGGCCTGGAAAGGGCATTCAGCATGGGTAAAGAAGGAAACATTGAGAGCGTATGAACCATAGAAAAAGGAGTATAGGGAAAATAGCTATGGTAGATACTTAAGGCCGGCGGCCAATAGCTATAAGGCAGGAATGGTGAGGAAGCGAACAGGGAAATGCGAGGGTTATAAAAGGAATTGTAAAAGGGGAATTGAGCATGACAGATAACAACTGACCAGAGAACGATGAATAATACCGCGGTAAGACCAAAAAGCATTTTGCCGATTCCGCTGATCGACTTCTTCATAGCCTATCTCCCCCTCTTCCTGCTTCCTTATTCGCCTGGTAGCCCAATTCCTGTTCAGTTCGCCTCTGCTGGTTCAATTCAGCCTTATCCTGCCATAAGCAACTTCAATGCCAAAATATAATCAGGTAACAAAAACAAACTATTAGTCGGCCTTCGCGGTGCTACTCAAGGGATAACTTTTTCATAAATATTATAGAGGGGTCACCCATTAGAGGATTATCAGGCCTTGAATCTTGAATTTAAATGGAAGTCAGGATTCAATCCTGGCCCCTCAATGCTCTCCTTGACTTTTCTGCTTGGGAATGGTTACAATAATATAGTAAACTACAATTTTGCGGATATTAGTTGTAACTGTCTTATGGCAGCTTCTTCAACTATATCAAGTAGATATAATATAGTGATATCCAAGTCAATCTCATAACGAATGAGGTCAGTTGAAATAACCATAAAGCCTTTGATGTGATTCCATAATTTTTTCCATACAGAGTGTATGCTGACTATCGGCATTTTTTCCGAGCAACGGACCAAAGTGGGACGATAAGATTTTTTAAGTAAAAATAAAAACAATATGCACCTGATCGGATTTTGGCCATGAGACATTCAGGCACGCTGTCTTTATGTGGAACCGCTCCAGCCTTTGAGTTTTTTCGCGGGTACCGTCGGCCATAGTTGCCAAGGGAATAGGATATGGATTTTGTCCGGATAAGTATATTCCTCCTGTTTTCTTTATGAACGCCTCGTTTCGTCGCCCCGATCCAGTGGCCCTTATTAATCATGTCCCTCATCTGTGTATTGGATTATAAGAGAATGTTCAGCCTGAAAGGCTGAATCATTAACTTTTCTTCAGAGACCGTGCATTACGATGAAAGCCAAGGCTTTAGAGGATAAGTGGTTATTTTTAACACACGTTAAGAAATTTTTTGAGCAGATGTAAGACAAAATTGTCTTGGGATTTACCCTCAAAAGATTTCTTCTTTCACAGGTAATCAAAATCCTTGGTGGTATAAATCTTGCGTCTTTAATGAGGTTTTTCAAGGTTTCTTATTCACTAAGGGAAAAATTTCTTTAGCTCTTCAAATATGAGTAAATGAATGAAAAAGGAGGGATGAAATATTTGATCTGAATATTTTAAATTTTTACAGCCCGTAACACACGATGAGATCCAAATCCTTGCTTTTCAAGGAGGAGGAGGGGGGAAACAGGACAACCGCCGGTATTTGTAAAAAGGAGAAAGAAGAATGAATCAAAGACCTTTAGCTTTAGGAATTTTCTTTTCTTTCTTGGCCTTATTATTGACATTTACCATATCTTCAGTGCCTTGTGCTGCTGATGCTCAAAACCGTGTCCCAGGAAGATATATAGTTGTTTTAGAGGACAATGTCTCGAATCCCCATGAGGCAGCCAATGAAATGGCAAGGATGCATGGATTAAAAAAAGGGCATGTTTATCAGCATGCACTTAAAGGGTTTTCAGCCGCTATTCCTGACCAAAAGGTGGACAGGCTCAGGAACGATCCCAGGATTAAATATATAGAGCGGGATATCACCTGTCATGCCGTGGGACAAACCCTGCCCACGGGTGTTGATCGCATTGATGCCGAACAGAATGCCACCGCCAATATCAATGGGGTCGATGAGGATTTTGATGTAGATATTGCTATTATAGACACCGGCATTGATACAGATCACCCTGATCTTGATGTTCGTGGGGGCATACACTATTATACTGTTATCACTGGAGCTCCCTGGGCCAGGGGGACCTTCGTGGATGACAACTATGACGACGATAACGGACATGGCTCTCATGTGGCCGGTACTGCCGCAGCTATCGACAATGGAGTAGGTGTGGTCGGTGTTGCTCCAGGTGCACGTCTATGGGCGGTCAAGGTCCTTAATTCCAGCGGTTCAGGCTATATGTCAGATATTATTGCCGGCGTAGACTGGGTAACATTGCATGCTGAAGTTATTGAAGTGGCCAATATGAGCCTTGGCGGACAGGGACGTCTCGATTCTCTGAGGACTGCCATCCAAAATAGTGTATCTGCCGGAATAGTTTATGTAGTAGCGGCCGGGAATGACGGCCAGGACGTCTATGGCCCTGATGGTACATTCGGAACAAATGATGATTTTATTCCAGCAGCTTATCCGGAGGCAGCCACCATCTCAGCCATGGCCGACTCCGATGGCCGAGCGGGCGGTGATGGAGGTTCAACCAGTTATGGCTCCGATGATTCATTTGCCAGTTTCAGCAATTACAGCGGGGCAGTGGTGAGTGACAATCCGGTCACCTCTCCTGGAGCAGCCATCGACCTGTTACTTCCCGGAGTTGACATCCTTTCTACTTATAAAAACGGCGAGTATGCTAAAGGGAGTGGTACCAGCATGGCCTCACCCCACGCAACTGGATTGGCGGCTTTGTACATTGCTGCCAATGGTCGAGCTAATAATGCCGCGGATGTATATGACATCCGGCAAGCTCTTATTGATAGCGGTGTTGCCCAGACTAGTGCTCAAGGATTAGCTGTCCTGAATGACCCTGATGAAATTAACTTGGAGAACATCGGCTGGGCTGGAGCGCCTCCTTCGGTGCCGGTTTGTGGAGATGGCACTTGCGAATTTGGTGAGGATTGCAGCACCTGCGAAGCAGATTGTGGTCCATGTCCTTACTGCGGTGATGGATCATGTGATAGTAATGAAAGTTGCAGCACCTGCCCAGCAGATTGCAGCCCTTGTTGCGGGGATGGCACATGTGATGCCGATGAAACTTGCAGCACCTGCCCAGAGGATTGCGGCTCGTGTCCTACTTACTGCGGCGATGGCACATGTGATGCCGATGAAACCTGCAGCACCTGCGAAGCAGATTGTGGTCCATGTCCTTACTGCGGTGATGGATCATGTAATGGTGATGAAACCTGCAGCACCTGCCCAGAGGATTGCGGCCAATGTCCTCCTGAATGTTTACCTCATGGAGAGCCGTGTGATGATTTAGTACCCTGCTGCTCTGATAAATGCCATCCTAACAAGGGATATTGTTTGTAGGAAGCACTATTCCTGGAATCAACACCGAGAGGTATGAGCATTTCCTCGGTGTTGATTCCAGTTGGAATGGTCAGTTCACATCAGCCGGGTTGGTTATATAATATCTTTTTGATCATATCTATCATGAAGGACTCGATTTCCGGTATATATGAGCCTTGGAGTCGGGTCTTGAATCTTGGATTCTCTCATTAAGTTGAACCTATATAGCCCATAGGCTCAAACACGTCCTGAATTCATGCCTCGAATCTCCTTACTAACCTACTAGTACCCTTTCACAACCAAGCTTGTGAAGGGGAAGATGCCCTTCTGCCTTTCATTCAAACAAGGGATACCAGGTTTAAGGTGTCAGGTGTCAGGTGTCAGAACTAAGAAAGGCAAAATCTGAAACCTGAAACCTTTCTTATCCTTTCACAACCAAGACTGTGAAGGAGTACTAGACACTGAAATGAAAAAAGCGGGATTAAGAAATATGCGTTGTCAAAACAATCAAAGAAATGTTATATTTATCTTCCCGGAAGAGATAAAAAGGATTTTTCTAAAGGAGGAATTTGGCTGTGGCTAAAATTTTGGTTACCGGTGCTGCAGGTTTCATAGGGTTCCATCTGAGTGATAAGCTCCTGGACAGGGAAGATGAGGTCATCGGGCTTGATAACCTGAACGATTACTACGATGTCTCCCTGAAGGAGGCCAGGTTAAACCAATTGAAGGGCAGGGAGGGGTTTCGGTTTTATCGCCTGGCCCTTGAGGACCGGAATAACCTGGTCGAGCTGTTCGAAAAAGAGCGGCCGGAGGTGGTGGCCAATCTGGCGGCCCAGGCCGGGGTGAGGTATTCTCTCCGGAATCCCCACGCCTATGTGGAGGCCAATCTGGTAGGCTTCATGAATATCCTGGAGGGGTGCCGGCACTATGGGGTAAAGCACCTGGTTTATGCCTCCTCAAGCTCTGTTTACGGGGCCAACACCAAAACACCCTTCTCCGTTCATGACAATGTGGATCACCCGGTCAGCCTTTATGCGGCCACAAAGAAGGCCAATGAGCTCATGGCCCACACTTACAGCCACCTGTACCACCTGCCGACCACCGGGCTTCGCTTCTTTACCGTCTATGGACCGTGGGGCCGGCCGGACATGGCCCTCTTCCTTTTTACCAAGGCCATCCTGGAGGGAAAGCCGATTGATGTGTTCAACTACGGCCGGATGAGGCGAGACTTCACCTATATCGATGATATTATCGAGGGCGTCATCCGGGTCATTGAGCGGCTGCCGGAGCCGGATCCCGCCTGGACCGGCGATGCTCCGGACCCGGGCACCAGTTCAGCACCGTATAAGGTCTATAATATCGGCAATCACCGCCCGGTTGAACTGCTCTCTTTTATCGAGGCACTTGAGAACTGTCTGGGGATGAAGGCGCAGAAAAACATGATGCCCATGCAGCCGGGAGACGTGCCTGCCACCTGCGCCGATGTTGACGATCTGATGCGCGACACGGGCTTTAAGCCGGATACACCTATAGAGGAAGGCATCAGACGGTTTGTTGCCTGGTATCGATCATATTACAAGGCCTAGTGTGATGTTACGAATCAGCAGGACCTCAACCTTGAACCAGCCGGCTCTCTCAAGGAGCAAGACGCCGAATCCTGACCTCAACCTCCGAAAATTCAAGATTCAAGACCTGACCCCATCGATGAGAGCGATGTACTGGCGGGCAATGTCACTCCAGGCGGGGAAAAGGCAGAATCTCTGCCTGGCGCGGCGGCACAACTCGAGTCGGTAGGCATCGTATCTTTTCAAGAGTAAGAGCTTCTCCACGGCATCCTCGATGGAATCCTTCCGGTAATAGGCGGCACATTCCCCACAGATGGCACGGCTGTAAGGCAAATCTACCGCACAGACAGGCAGTCCGAACCCCATGGCCTCCAGGAGAGGATTGCCGAAGGATTCCAGGCAGGATGGAAAGAAAAGACCATCAGCCCACTGATACCATACGGCCAGTCGATCGGCGGACAGCTCGCCCAGGTTGACGATCAGGTCCGATAGATTCCGGCTCCGGATTTCACGGAGCAAAGGTTCCACTCCTGCCTGAGCCGGGTCCAGGGTGAAAAGAAAAAGCATATCCTTGACGCCGCGCTCTCTCAAGCGCTCAGCTACCTGAAGAATAAAGCGGTGATTTTTATGGGGATAATACCGACTTACATAAAGCCAGAGCATTTTGTGATCGTATGATTCCGGCCTTTTTTTTCTCCCGCCGTTAGACCTGCCTTCCCTGCTCGCCAGAAGCTCTGAGGCCAGGGCATGGGGAATAGTATGGATCTTCTCCGGATCCACCTTCCATACCTCGGCCAGCCTGGCTTTCATGTAGTCGGTCTGAACGATAAAAGCATCCGTCTGGCCTATGGTCCACTCAAACATCCGATGTCTCAGCCATTTCATGAGTCTTGCCTGTTTCGAAGAGCCGGGGTGGTGCTCCCGATCAATATCAAAGGAATTCTCCAGCAGCACCAGAACCGGAACGGCCAGACTGGCTGGAGCATGGCTGCCCAGGACAATCACTGCCCCAATGCCATATTGTTGAACTATTGACGGAAAGGAGACAAAGTCGAACCACATCCGCCACAATGAGCATAATATTTTAGGCCTGGTGAAGAAGCGCCATTCCCAGTCATCTCCAAGGTCCAGCCTCTCGTAGCCAAGGCCGCGGGGTGCCGTCACCAGGAAGGAGTGGCCGGCCTTGAGCGCCGATATGGCCTCAAGCAGCTCTCTGCCTCCGGCCAAGGTTCCGGTTGGGGTAAGATTCATGGCGTTAATAGCGATCCGCATCGGAAGACTCTCCTGCTCGTGATCTTTTCGGTTGTGGAAGGAAAAAGGCTTGCAGGCCAATGGCGATTCTGAAGGGTAAAAAGTAGCACTTTATATTGGTTAACTATTGACTTTTCACTTAAGTGATGGGAAAATATGATCTTTAAATATCTTCGTACCATTAACATCCAACTTTAATAAAAGGAGAGGTAATCGTGACCGATCGCGAAACCGGAACTGTCAAATGGTTTAACAGGACTAAAGGGTATGGTTTTATTACACGTGAAAGTGGAGAAGACCTTTTTGTCCATCAGAGTAGTATCCGTGATAAGGGTTATTACGGACTGAAGGAAGGTGATCGGGTGGAGTTTGCTATTAAACAGGGAAAAAAAGGCCCCCAGGCAGATGATGTAGTAATTATGGATTAAGATGTGAACAGTACGAAAAGAAGGCCTGATGGAAAGTCCCGCCTTCAAGATTCAAGTCCTGACCCCAGACGGGTGTTGGTGACTGGAGGGGCCGGCTTTATCGGGTCCAATTTTATCCGCTTTACCCTGGCCAATAAATCGGGCTGGGAAATCGTCAATCTCGATGCCCTGACCTATGCTGGAAATCTGGCTAATTTCTGCGACCTTCCTCACCGGGATGCAGCAAGGCATCAGTTCATCCATGGGGATATCAGAGATCAGGAACTGCTCGCCCGCCTTTTTTCTGAAAACAGGTTCGAGGCAGTCGTCCATTTTGCCGCCGAATCCCATGTCGACCGTTCTATCGTAGGGCCCGAGGCCTTTGTGGAGACCAATGTGCTCGGCACCTTCCGTCTCCTTGAAGCAGCCAGAAATTTCTGGGAGGGCAGCGGAAAGCCTGATTCATTCAGATTTCTTCATGTCTCAACCGATGAGGTCTATGGAAGCCTGGGCTCTTCCGGCTATTTTCATGAAACGAGTCCCTATGACCCATCAAGTCCCTATTCAGCCTCAAAGGCTGCCTCAGATCACTTCGTCAGGGCCTTTCACCGTACATACGGCTTTCCTGCTATAGTCACCAACTGCTCCAATAATTATGGCCCCTATCAGTTTCCCGAAAAATTGATCCCTCTCATGATCTTGAACATTTTCGAAGAAAAGCCGCTGCCCGTTTACGGAGACGGGAAAAATATCCGGGACTGGCTCTATGTGCTGGACCATTGTGAGGCGCTGCTCATGGTCCTTGAGTCAGGCAGGCCCGGCGAGACGTACAATATCGGCGGCCAGTCTGAGAGGGAGAATATCGAGATAGTCTCGGAGCTGTGCAGCCTTCTGGATAATCATTTACAGCGCCCACCGGAACAATCGAGCCACCACCTGATCCGTTTTGTAACTGACCGCCCCGGCCATGATCGGCGCTACGCTATCGATGCTTCAAAGATTCGAGGCGAGTTGGGCTGGCAGCCCCGGCATACCTTCGAGAAGGCTCTGGAGGCAACCGTGACCTGGTACCTGAACCATATGGAATGGGTTCAGTCCGTACGAAGCGGTGACTACCGTCAGTGGGTCAAGCGTAATTACCAGGATCGGAAAGATCTGGCGGTACGAACCGACGACTGAGGGAGATGAGCATGAAGGGAATCGTTCTGGCCGGCGGTTCCGGAACCCGGCTTTACCCAATGACTCACGTGGTGAGCAAGCAGCTCATGCCGGTCTACGATAAGCCGTTGATCTATTATCCCCTTTCTGTCCTCATGCTGGCCGGCATCAGGGAGATCCTCATCATTTCCACCCCATCCGATCTGCCCAGGTTCCAGGAGCTGTTCGGGGCCGGCGACCGGCTGGGCCTTTCCTTTTCCTATGCCGTGCAGCCCCGGCCTGAAGGGCTGGCCCAGGCTTTTCACATCGGCCGGGAATTTATCGGCCGGGATCAGGTCTGTCTTATTCTGGGGGACAATATCTTCTACGGCCATGATCTGGTGAAAATTCTCCGAAAGGCAGCCGCTCAAAAGGAAGGGGCAACTATCTTCGGGTACCGGGTGAGCGACCCGGAGCGGTATGGCGTGGTTATTTTTGATGACCGGGGCCAGGCTACCGATATCATGGAAAAACCCAGCCAGCCCATCTCACCCTACGCCATTCCAGGCCTCTATTTTTACGACAACCGCGTTCTGGACATAGCCGCCGGACTGAAGCCGTCGGCTCGCGGAGAGCTTGAAATCACCGATGTTAACCTGGCCTATCTGGCCATGGGAGATCTCAAGGTGGAATTAATGGGCAGAGGGATTGCCTGGCTGGATACCGGAACCCCTGATTCACTGCTTCAGGCCTCCAATTTCATCGAGACCGTGGAGCAGCGGCAGGGACTGAAGATATCCTGCCTTGAAGAAATTGCTTACCGCCTTGGCTACATTTCAGAAGGCCAGGTCGAAACCCTGGCCAAGGGGCTTATGAAAAACAGTTATGGTCAATATCTGTTGAATATGTTGAAGGACGATCGGAGGCTATGGTGAAAATATTTTCTTCGGATCTGAAGGATGTATTGATTGTCGAACCCCGTATCTTCGAGGATGAGAGGGGCTTCTTCATGGAGAGCTATCACCGGAAAAAATATCAGGAGGCGGGCCTTGATCGGGTTTTCGTTCAGGATAACCTGTCACATTCCGTCCAGAACGTCATCCGCGGCCTGCACTATCAGCTTCATCATCCTCAGGCGAAGCTGATTCAGGTACTGAGAGGAGTCATCTTCGATGTGGCCGTAGACATCCGGCAGGGATCTCCTGCCTTCGGCCAATGGATAGGACTTCTCCTTTCGGACAGGAGGCACCAGCATCTGTTCATACCTGAAGGATTTGCCCACGGCTTCTGCGTCCTCACCGAACGGGCCGAGGTCATGTATAAGTGCACGGATTTTTATGATCCCGATGATGAGCATGGGCTCCGATGGGATGATCCGAACCTGGCTATTCAGTGGCCGATCAGGAATCCTGTCGTATCGGCCAGGGACGCCGAACTTCCTTTTCTGTCAAAGGTCAGCAAGGAAAACCTGCCTGTTCTCTCTCCCCCTCCTTCCGCCAGAGAAGAAAGGCGGAAGCAGACCTGAACGTTATGGAAATGGAACTAAGAATAGACCTGAATAATGCTACAGGGAAAAGAGAAACATGTAACCAGCAGTGACCAGAATTGGGCAAAACCGGAAACAGGAAACGTGGATGTTACAGGAAAGGGAGAAATAGTAAACCAGAATAGTCCAGAAATGGGCGAAACAGGAAGCTGCCAACCAGAATGATCCAGAAATGGGTGAAACAATAAATCAGAATGCTCCAGGGAAGAGAGGTTTTGGTTATGAAGATTCTCTTGATCGGCTGTAACGGCCAAATAGGATGGGAACTGAACCGCACCCTGCAGTCGCTGGGCGAGATCGAGGCCCTCGACTACCCGGCCATCGATCTGGCCTTGCCCGACAATATACGGGAGCAGGTGCGGCGCATTCAGCCTCAGCTCATCGTGAATGCCGCGGCCTACACGGCCGTCGACAAGGCCGAAGAGGAGCCCGAGCTGGCCATGGCCATCAACGGCATGGCGCCCGGTATCCTGGCCGAAGAGGCCAGGCGGATCAAGGCGGCCCTGGTCCACTATTCCACCGACTACGTTTTCGACGGCTCCAGGAGCGAGCCGTATACCGAGGATGATACGCCCAATCCCGTCAGCACGTACGGACGATCCAAATGGAGGGGAGAGAAGGCTGTCCGGGAAGTCGGCCCGCCTCACCTTGTGCTGCGAACCAGTTGGGTGTATGGCAGCCGGGGCAAAAATTTCATGCTTACTATGCTGCGGCTGGCCAGAGAGAAGGAAGAAATCCGGATAGTAGACGATCAAATCGGCAGTCCCACCTGGTGCCGCCTGGTGGCTGAAGCCACCGCCCAGATTCTGGCCCAGGGGATCAGGGACTGGCCGGGTTTTCTTTCCGAGAAGGGTGGCCTGTACCACCTGTGTGCCGGCGGCCGGACCAGCTGGTTTCATTTTGCCGAAGCCATCCTGCGGCTTGACCCTGATCGTGCCGGGCAGAAGGTTAAGCGTCTCCTGCCCATCTCCACCGCCGAGTACCCCACACCTGCAAGACGGCCTGCTTATTCCCTGCTCTCATGCGAGGCCTTGTACCAGACCTTCGGCCTCCGCCTCCCGGACTGGGATCTCAGCCTCCCCCTTTTGGGGTCCGGTATTGAATCTTTAATTTTCTGACTCAAGATTCCAGATCCCAATTTTGTTACCTTTCTCAAAGAACGTCCAGGGTATTTTGAGGAGCTACCGCATGCGAAGGGAAGGAAAGACTTTTGCATTCGGGCTATCCTTTCCATATCGACTCCCTCAAAAAATTACTTAATATAGGGACCTGCCAAAACGTTTTATAGAAAATATCGACCACTTTCTTAATGGCTGATTCTCCACCAAGTTTTTTGTAGACAAAAAAATTTCAAAAATTTGCGGCATCAACGACCGGGGAGAGCACTATTAATCCTTATTTTTTATGTTCAAAATACATATATTATTGCTCATAGGTTCCACGCCCATAAAAAATATATTCGCCAATCTCCCGATGTAGCAAATGTTTCTTCATCCATACCGCCTCAGAGAGCCTCCCACCTTTCAAATGTCCTGGCACAGCTATTGCTCTGCATTTCAATAAAAAGAAGATTCATCAGGAGGAGGGGGAAAGATTATCGGATTGTTTCAATCGTAAATCGGTAAAGGGGAGGAGAGAAGGGATAAGGAAATGAAAAGCCAAACTATTTCAATTCCGAACGTATCTTTGGCACTCGGCCTGATCCTGGCCGTGTGGACAGCTTATGCTCCCCTTGCAGTTGCTTACGATGTTCATGATACTCACTATGGCCATGACCCGAGAGGCGTATTCCTTAATTGTAATAATTGCCACCAAATGCATAATGGTGATAACGAGTGTGGGCCGCTGCTCATTGATTGCCAGGTCTGCAATGGTTGTCACAGCCCGAATGGTGCCTATGACGGTGTAAATGATCCAATCATCGGGGCAAGAAATTACTGGCGGTCAGGGGGAGTATATCAGCAACCTGACCGCACTGAGCTTCTTCCCGGTCTTGAGAATTGGTGCGCCGGATGCCACGACAATGGGTCTTCGGTCTGCGAGGGAGCGGCCGCGCCCAACGTCATGGGTGATAACGCCACCCATGGCTACAACATTACCGGCCACAAGATTACCTGCACCGTCTGCCATGATGTTACCAAAAAGCACATTCGTGAAGATTACTCCTCTTATACCAGAACCTATTCGCACAGCTCAAATCCCTGGAACGCTGACGACCCTTACAATTACCAGAACGGATACAGGCTCACATACCGGATGATTATTCCCCTTGGCATTGGTCCGCTGGGAGGATATGCACAAGACAGGTTTGCCCTCTGCTTTACCTGTCACGACTATGACCGACTCATGGGAAATACTGCTCCTTATCAAACCAACTTCCAGGATGACGGGATTAACCGGCATCTATCCCACCTGAGCACCCCGCGAACCGCCTGGGATTCCGACTGGGACTATCTGAATGTGCCGGACGAGATTATCGTTGATAATACCTCTGCTCAATTTGTTTGTGACTGGCCTTCCGCTTCAACGGTGCCCGGTTATTATGGAACAGATTACCAGATGCACGATCCGGGGATTGGAAGCTGCACCGTTACCTGGACCCCACAAGTTCCGGAAACAAGAGAATATACGGTTTATGTGCGATGGCCCGCTTCCTCCACCTTTGCCGGAGATGCAGTCTTCACCGTTATGTATAATGGAGGAACCTTTATCACGGCCGTAGATCAAAGAACTGCCGGAGGAAGATGGAATCTCCTCGGCACCTTTCCCTTTGTTCAGGGAACTTCAGGCTATGTCCAACTCTCTGATAGTGCGACGGGTACGGTGATTGCTGATGCCATCAAACTGGGTGATTCCATCCTGGACTCTCGGATAAGTTGCCCTGCCTGCCATAATGTACACGGCTCACCCACCCCGGCTATGATCCGCCATGGGGCATTGATCAGTACGCCCGGAACCAAAAACAAGGAGCCGGCTCTCAGCTACCGCTGGTATAAGGCGGATGGCCTGACACCTGCCATCTTTGGCGATGAAAGCTGCTTTGGTGATATACCGGCCCTGGGCGGGCCGGGAGGTGGCAGCCTGGAAGACAGCAAGGTGTGTGTTGGCTGCCATGGCGGTCCCATGCCTATCAAGTATGATCGGATCTATCAGACTCTTCCTGTGCCCCAGGGCGCATGGGCCAGACCTCCTCTTCCTCCTTCGGTACGATCCCTCGACCCCCGGCCGTCAAGCCAGGACGTGGCTGTAGACAAAACCTTAAGCTTTATGCTCCTGTCCAATGGAAGTGACGATTTCAACTGGACTACCTTATCTGTGTCTCTGACAGGAGATCAATCTTACTCCAAGGCTTATACCTATGGTGACAATGCCCTTGAGGTTACCCCCATTCCGGCCAGGCCCCAGTGTTATCAGGTGAGTGTAGATCCCAATGTCAATTTCGGCGATCTGGAAACCATCACGGTCATGCTCTCTGTTCAGGATCTGGCAGGTCATGGGTTAACCTCACCTGAGTGGTCATTCAAGGCAGGCACTTCCTCTCCGGTAATCTGGAGAAGTCCGGTTGCGCCTTACGCCGAGTATACCTTCTGGTCACCTGAGCTTCTGATTGATGATCAGCCGGATACCGCCAACCCCGAGATTCCCTTCGGCTATCACTGGACGGTCTATGACTTGGGGCAAAGCTGGCCAGTAGGCAGGATTCGTCTTCTGCTTTCCAATATCAACGGCAGGCCGTGGACAATCTCGGTGAGTGACGATCCCAACAGCTTTGGTACCGCCGTGAAGGCCAACTGGCTGGCTGAGCCAGATGTACCCTCCACCATTATCGATAATCCCGAAGCCACCTTTATTGATGACTGGCCTGCCTCGACCAGCCCCTGGGGTTATTATGGGACCGACTGCCAGATTCATACCACAACAGCAGGTGAGGCCACGGCTACCTGCACCTGGACGCTGGAGGTTGCGGCCAGCGGCAGCTACCAGGTCTATGCTCGATGGACCAGCAGCAGCGATCGGGCTCAAGATGCCGCCTACACGATAACCTATGACGGCGGATCACAGATAAGGACAGTAAACCAGCAAATCAATGGAAGCCAATGGGTTCATTTGGGAACCTATCCCTTTGTCTCTGGAAATCCGGGCAGCGTAGTGCTCAGTAATGCCTCAGCCACGGCCGGATTTTATGTGGTCGCTGATGCTGTTCGACTGGTTCCGGAAGGTTCTCTCCCGGCCTGGGCCGCTACTTCTTTTACTCCCAAGCAGGGAAGATTCCTGAAGATCGAGACGGGGATGGGCCCCCTTGGAAAAGGCACTATCAGGGAAATAGACTTTGCCGAACCATAATCGGGAAGTAACTGGGGCGGCCCATGGGGATACTCAGGCTGAGGTGGCCCATAGGGCGGCAGATAGTGATCTGACGTAATAAAACACCATGGGGTCAAGTTTTGAATCCTGAATGAGAAAATTCAAGATTCAAGGCCTGACCCCTTATTCCGTGATCCCTTATTCCCTGTCAAGCCGCATCATCATCGGGAGCAATGCCCACTTTTCAGATCGGCTTTCAATACGTGAATCTTGAATGAGCATGAGAAAATTCAAGATTCAAGGCCTGACCCCTTATTCCATTTTTTTCCGATGCATTGAGAATCAGATTCTTCACCAGAAACAGGCCTGAATGAAAGAGAAAAAGGAGAAGATTTATGAGGGATAATCATATGTTCGGTTTCTTACTCTTGTCTTGTATGGCTCTTTCGGCCATCATGAGTATTCACCCGGCCGGCCTTGCCTTGGGGGCCGGGCCTCTGGGGAGTATGGAGGTCGAAGTAAGGGATTTTTACTCCGCAGCCCCCCTGAAGGGAGCAGGTGTCGCCGTATTCCCGAATAATTACTCAGGAAAAACCGGTAAGCATGGTGAAATCAACCTTGAAAAGGTTCTGCCCTACCGAAACTACCAGGTTCGGGCCTGGTTACACGAATATACTCCCAGAGAAGTCGGTTTTGTTACGGTATATGCCAATGGGACAACAAGAGTAGTTATTCCTCTGAAGCGGGCGGGAGCCATATATGGCCGCGTTAAAAGTTTCGGAAGGGATTCGGACTTTCTTACCCCTCCGGTGAGAGAGGCGTTGGTGATCCTTGGTCAGGCGAAAGGAAAAGAAGAGGTTTTTCAGAGCATAAGAGCCGTTCGTACAGATCGAAGAGGGAATTACCACTTTCCTGATATACCTGAGGGCCAATATTCGGTAGTGGCCCTGAAAGAGGGATATGGTGCAAACCAGGTGCGGGATATCGAGGTTACGGCCGGAAAGGACTCCTCATGTGACTTTACCCTTGCCTTTAAGCCTTTCGCTCAGGATACTCCTCTTCACCTGGTCATTACCGACGGACCGACTGAAAAACCGCGTCATGAGCCCTGTTCAGCTCCGGAAAAGATATACATCAGCGCCCGGCCAGGCGAAATGTTCCGGGAATTTTACTGGATCAGGGATAAGCAACCCGCCGGTTCCGTTCCCATGGGAAGCGACGCTTACCTCGGCCGGCCGAAAGGGACTATCTATAGCTTCACTCTGCCCGCTCTGGGCGATTACACCATAAGCCTCATGGCTATAGACAGGGAGGGCACAGCCCAGAAAGCCTCGATCTCCTTTGAGGCCGTAAATATTGCTCCGGAGGCTGTTCCTGCGGTTATACCCGGTCCATCCGAGCTTCCTTTCATAGACAGCCATATCATCCATACTACCTGTGGGGGTTCGACCTGTGTATTTCCCGGTTCGACCGTATACCTCAGAGGATTTGGTATAGACCGAAACCTTCTCTTACCTCAGGAATTTAATCCGAATGCTCCTCTCTTTGATCTTTATGGCAATAAAAACGGCAACTTCCGGGCCTCCCTGTTTGGTTATAACTGGACCTTGCAGGATACCTGCGGACTGGACATCTCTCATCTTCTAAAACCTGTTCCAGACTCAGGCAATGCCTTTTTTCAAATTCCCCCTGAGGCCAAGGCCGGTGATCTGTTGAAGGCTGTTCTCACCATTTATGATGAGCATGGAACAGCGAGTGAACCAAAAGTCATTCCTATAACCGTTGCCGAAACTGGAGAACAGGAAGCCTGTGCCTCCTGCCACGAGGAGAAGGCCTTACTTTTTCGGAATACGGCCCACGCCACCGTAGCTGATGGAGCAGAATGTCAGGACTGTCATGGACCGGGAGGCGAGCATATAGCCGGAAAAGGCAATCCGAAGCTCACGATAAGCTCCTGGCCGGGGACCTGCGGCCAATGTCATGAGCAATTTGCCGAGCTTCAGAAAGCCAATCATTCCGATCCTCTGCCCTTCGGCTACTATGAGCCGACTGACGGAAGGCTGGTCACCTGTTATCGCTGCCATTATACGCCGGGCTATATTGGCGCCATAGAGTCAGAAAAGCCGTTTCATGAATTTCGATACGAACCGGAAACCATATCTGAAATACCGAGGGACTCTCCCAATGTCTCATGTTCCGTGTGCCATGATCCCCACCGATCAGAAGCCGGTAATCCTTTTGGTCTCAGGGCCGGAAGGGCTGGAAGTGCCTGTGATACCTGCCATTATGAAAAGTGGCAGAACGCCATTCTGGAAGGAATGGCCGGTGAGGTCGGCAACGGCTACCACTATCCCGGCCAGGATTACTCGCCGTTTGATGGGAAGGTCAATCCTCACCGGACAGATGATAAATGTGTGACCTGCCATCTGGCGGGTTCATCTCCGGAAAGAGATGATCAGGAAGTAAGAATAATCGGCGGCCATACGCTCCGGATGCGGGATTTCGGGCGGGATCGGATACCGGGGACGTCTGATGATGTCTTAAACATCAGGGTATGCCGGAAATGCCACGAGGGGCTGGAAACCTTTGATCGAAACGGCCTTCAAGCGGAGATAAGAGGGCTTTTAAACGAACTCTCCAGCCTCTTGAAAGAGCATAATCACGGCTTCCTGCCGGCCAATCAGCCGGGCAATTGTGCCAGGTGCCATAAGGGAGGTACGGTTCCCTTTCTGGACGATCCGGATAAAATCCTTGAGAAGGCCTATACCAATTACAAGCTCATCCTCAACGATCGGAGCTTTGGCATCCATAATCCGGGCTATGTCAGAAAGCTCCTTTCCGACAGTCTTGATTCTCTCGGATTAAAAGGAATGGACAGCCGTTGATTTGAAGGAGAGAAAGATATCCTTACCCGGCTCGATATCCAACTCGAACAGTGACTTTTTGGTAATAAGGGCGGCAAAGGTGACTCCCTTGATTTGCAGGTGGACTTCAAAGTAAAATCCCTGATTGAAAACCCCCGAAACGGTTGCCCTGAAGGTGTTTCTCATGCTCGAGGCCAGGGTTTCCCTGCTGAGTACCAGGTCTTCAGGTCTGATGGCAATATAGCCGTGGCTGTTCTGTACACATCTTCCCAATTCAATGGCCAGGCCATTGGTGATCGCTTGAGAACCGGAAAAGTTCACCGCAAACAGGTTTTTCATGCCAACAAAGCCGGCTACAAACGGGGAGGCGGGCTTTTGAAAGATCTCATCTATGGTTCCGACCTGCTCTATTCTTCCCTCGCTCATGACCGCACCTCTATCCGACAGGGAAAGAACATCAGTGAAATCATGAGTTACCATGAGAAAGGTGGTGCCGGAGGATTGATGGAGTTCCTTGAGTCCTTTCCGTATTTCTTCCCTGAATCGAGGATCCAGGGCGGAAAGAGGCTCATCGAGGAGAAGCACGGAAGGGTGAACCATCAAGGCCCTGGCTAAAGCAACACGCTGCAATTCGCCGCCGCTCAGATGAATGGGCACTCGCTTTTCCAGATGGCCGATATTCAATGCTTCAACCAGGGTATGGAGTCGCCTTTTCCGTTCTTTGGGATCAATTTTATGAAAGTGAAGACCATAGGTGATATTATCAAGGACAGTCAGATGGGGAAAGAGGGCCTGATCCTGGTAAACAATACTGATACCCCGCTTCTCCGGGGGAAGGCGGGTAACCTTTCTGCCCTCAATGAAGATGTTCCCGTGTTTTATGGGAATGAGGCCGGCTATAGCTTCCAGTAAGACGGTCTTACCGGCGCCGGTCGGCCCGATGAGAGCGAAGAACTCTCCTTTTTCGACCGAAAGATTGATATTATAGAGATGAAAATTGCCCAGGTGAACCCTGAGCTGCTCCAGGCCAATGGCCCAGGGTTGTTCATGACACCCGCTCTCCTGCTTTTGATTGCTCTCATGTGACATATCTTACCCTGATCATGCTTCCTTCTTTCCTGGCGAGGTAAACACCCGCAATAACAAAAACAGGGTCAAGCAGAGGAATACCAGCCAGAAGGCTACCGGCTGGGAATATGTCAGGCCGAAACTTTCAAATCGCTCATAGATCAGAACGGGTGCGATCATGGGATGATAGGCTACAATAACTACGGCCCCGAATTCGCTGATGGCCCTGGCTGCACACATGATAATACCCACCAGCATGCTTCGCCAGGCCAGGGGAAACGTAATTCTCAGGAAGGTACCGGACATGGAAGCCCCAAGACTTCGGGAAACATTTTCCAGCCTTGGGGAGATTCCCTCAAAACCCTCCTTAACGGCATTGATATAGAAAGGTATGCCCACAAAGGTCATGACCATGGTTATTCCGGTGACGCTTCCCATGATGCGTATTCCCAATTGGCTGAAAATCCGGCCGAGCCAATGATTTTTTCCGGCCACGCTCAGAATGGCTATCCCGACCACCGGGTGCGGGATGACAATGGGAAGGTCAATGATGCTTTCAACCAGCCGCTTGCCGGGAAAATCGTTCCGGGCCAGCAAATAAGCCAGGGGAGTCCCGAAGATAAAGGAAATAAGAGCAGCCAGTCCGGCCGTATAAATACTGAGCCAGATCGACCTCAGAACATCCCGGTTTTCGAAGGCCTCTTTTAAGGCTGAAAAAGACGGAGCGGCCATCATCTGGATCATGGGAAGAAGAATAAAGGCCATGACCGTCAGGCCGCAGAGCATCGTGAGCCAGAAAAACGGCTCCCTTTTCCGCCATATCATCTGAATTTAATTTTTCACTTCAACCAGGTCCTGCAGCTCCGCGGGCAGCTTTTTCATCACTTCGGCAGTTGTGACCCGGCAGGGAATGAAGGGAGGCTGGCCCATCTCATCAAGAACTTTCAGTCCTCCCTCGGGACTGAAGAGATATTGAAGAAAAGCAATGGCTGCTTCCCGGTTTGGCGCATCTTTCATCAAGGTGACACCGTAGGTGCAGGATTGCCCCTTGATCTCCATGCTCGTACCCGGTTCTTTACCTGCTACCTTGACCACGGCCTGCTCATACAATTCATCCTGTTTGTAATCTCCCAGGTTCATTTCACCTGGAAGGATAATATATTTAAGGCCGTGCTGTACAGCCACTGAAAGGTATTCCCATGCGTAATCCATGTGGCCGGTCTGAAGGAGAGAGATTAACTCAACTGATTTGGGACGGATATTCTCAGGGGGGCGGTTATCAATGAGCTTTTGGTATAATCCGGGCTTCTGGTAATATTTTTCAGCTAACTGTATGACCATGAGGCTGCGGTAGCCGCACGGATCAAGATCAGGATCAGAGTGACCCCAGACCACTCCCTTTTGAGCGAGAATATCATACCAGTTTTGGCTGTTCACCTCATTGGCCTGCTTACTTTTTTCCGTATAGCATAGAACCAGTTGGTTTGAAGCAAAGCGAACATTCCAATCGGCGTAATCGGGAATAAGCAGCTTATCGATAACCTTATAGTCGGCCGACGCCATAATGTCACATGGTTTTTTTACGTCGGTTATCATCCGGCAACACTTCTGGCTGCCGCCGGATTCCCGCTGAACATCCACCTTCGGATATTTCGCCTCAAAGGCTTTTTCCATACTCTCGAAAGGAACCGACAGGCTTCCCGCATGAAAGATGGTGAGGGTGCCCTCTGGCTCGGCCAAGACGAGGTTTACCGGAAAAAGAAAAACCAGACAGAAAGAAAGACAAGCTAACCATGAGATAATAATGCGTTTCATGTTACTCCTCCTTTATGGTTGAAACACATACTCCAATTGTCCCCTTGACCTGAAAACAAGCCCCGTATTTCCGGCGTTTCGATCGGATTGATCTGATTCATGACATAGGCATACGAATTGATTGATTCATGAAAGGGAAAAATTTTTCGAAGAGATATTATCATGCTTATACCTTGATGATCAAGAAAATAATGACCTAAAATCGTAAAGAATTACGATTATCCATAAGCACGGCCTTTCCATTATCCCCTGCTCATGCACTCATCTTTTCATCTCATCAGGGAAAGGCATGGAACTATGGAATGTAAATCAAACACGTATCTTTTTTATGGGAGGGAAAAAAAGGGAGAGAGCGGAAATGAATAGAGAACTGCGGTGGGGGCGGGTCTTGGAACCAGGATGAAAAAATTCAAGATTCAAGACCTGACCCCAATATTAATCTACTTTGAGGATCTTTCGGAAGATGAGGCCAAAGCCGATGGCAATGATCGGAAAGACTAACAGCCAGTGCATTTTCCAGCCGAAAACAATGGCCGTGAAATACCTGGGCTTATAACCGACCTCAATGCTTTCCAGGCGTGCATGCTTTGGCAGTGGGGGTTCTGCTGAATTGACCAGCGTGGCCAGGAATCCTGCCCTCATGAGTTGCGGGCAAAAAGGAGCGGTAATGCAGCCGATAACCACCTCCTTGGTGAATTCCTGATCGCATACCTTGACGCCCAACCGGTGTCGTCCCTCCTGGACCGCCCGCAGCTGCCAGCTTACCTCCTCCTCTCCTCCCAGGTATAAGGCAGGAGTAACCGCCTCTATCCCCTCGGGAAGCACGAGCTGTGGCTCCGGACGTCGATCGGCATCCTGGGCGAAGGTGACTTTCACCTGAAAGGTTTCTCCCGGCTCAATGGATGTATATCCATACCGCAGATTGAGTTGTGAAATGGTCAGGAGAACCAGAATGATGATGGGAATGGCGGCCTGAAAGCTGTAGACGACATACCAGAAATTATTTTTGAGAATCTCCTTCTGGGCTCGCAGGATTTCGCGAAAATCATCTTTATACAGCCTGATCGCAAGGAAGTGGGTCTTGATCTTTCCCTTGACCTGCTTTATCCTGGCCTGGTTGGAGATGTATTTGAAGATGATCACGGCCATGGCGCCCATAACCACCGAAACGGCAAAAAATCCCCAGAATGGCCCTATACCCCGGAAGGGAAAGATGATCAGATCAAGAAATATTCCGATGAAATGAAGAATTATGGACATTATCTTCCTCGTTTTAAGAGATATAACCCAATCCCTGCAATTTTTTCCTCAGCTCCTCCTCGGATTCTGAGGGTTCGTCCTCCTGTCTCATTTCCCTTTCCAGGAGATGGCTGATGAACTCATCCACCGAGGGGTACCCTTTCCGGCTGGCATATTCCTCAGCCCGTTTTAACAGATCACGGTCAATCTTTATCTTGCCTCCCAGTCCAAACATCTCCGGTCTCCTTCCTGAGTTCCCCAGGCTGAAAAGAAGGCCTGAAAGAGTTAGAAGATGACCCGTCCGGTCATCTCGCCCTTCTCCTTCACCCCAAACTCATGCAGTATGGTTGGCGCTAAATCGATGATAGCAGGATCGTCTACGGTGATCTTCTGATTGGCCAGCACGATGCCCGGCACCAACTGCCCGGCAATGCAATGGTCTCCGCTCCATTTGGAGGTATTATCACCGAGAATGTCCGCCGGGGCCTGCCCCAGAGCAGTCCACCAGGAGGCACGGTATCCTCTGTTGTAGCCGATGATGAGGTCCGGGGCGTTCTGATGGTATTTCCCCTGATAGATCTTTTCCGGAATATCAACGTGGCTGATCACCTGGTTTCCATTCTGAGGATCCCGGACATCCAGTAATTTTTTCCGGATCTCTCTGATCAGGGCTTTCGCCTCATCACCCTGGGCCACAATGCCCTGCCCCTCCCTGCCTTCCAGGTTCAGATACAGGCCGTTTAAGCCCAGGGCGTAAGCCCTGGTTCGATTCCAGTTGACGTTCTCAAAGAACTCGCCGCAGGTCCTTTTATATTCGTTGATATAACCCATGTATCCATGCCGGTGGAGCCAGGAATTGAGATTGAAATAGCGGTTATAGCTCGTGAAACCATGATCCGAGAGAACGATGATGATGGTGCCGGGCTCCATCTCCTTGAGCGTGTCCCCAAGGACACGGTCCATTTTCTGATAAACCTCGGGAATCACCTTCCCGTATTTCCGGCCCAGCTCCTCGGTGTATCCCGGATACTGAGGATCCATGCAGCCGAAAAACATGTGCTGGATAGAATCGGTGATCGAAAAGTAACAGAACAGAAGTCCCCTGGGCTGCTTCTTGAGGTTGGCCAGTTCCAGGTGATACATTTTGAGCCGCTCCTGACAGGCAACCTCGGACTGCTGTAAAAATTCCTCCTCATTCAACCGGCCTTCATTGAGGGCCCAGGTATCCTCGGGCATACCCTGAGTATAAAACAAGCCAATATTTTCAGCCAGTTCTCCGGCATAATCTTCCGGACAGGAGATGGAAAAGGGGGGCTCATGCGGATCGATGTTGATGGGGCTCAGGTAAAGCTGAAACTCCGGCCGCACCTGTTTCAGGTAGAACCGGCCGATACCCGAAGCCTTGGAAAGGCTCATATTGAAAGCAAAGGGGAGCCAGGATGACCATTCGCCCTCCTTTACAATGAAATCTTGATCAGCGTATTGTATCCGGGCTATGGGATTTTTCGGATCGAGCTTGATAGTGAGGGGAATAGTGGTTGTCGGTCGCTCATCTTTGAAGCTGTTGGCCGGGCCCTGAATCTCGGTTTGAATCATCTGGTCGTGAATCTCGACATGGTAAACCCTTCCTCCCTGTTCTGCTCCACCCTGACCGGCCCTGGAAGTGAAAAACTGAAAGGTGCCATAGGTTCCGAGGATATCCGGAGTTCCCATACCACTGATGGATTTGCCCTTATGGTGAACAGGCGGAAAATTGGAAGGTGCCCGCAGGATGGTCGAGGGAACCCCGACCT
>JBLIRT010000179.1:0-6309 GCA_049472445.1 bacterium | reverse complement strand
GGGGGGATGATGCCTTTAAAAAAGTGTCAGTTTTGAGTGGAGGGGAGAAAAGTCGCCTTGTTTTGGCTAAAATGATCTTAAAAGGACCCAATTTCCTCTTGCTGGACGAACCTACGAATCATCTTGATATTCCGTCACGAGATTGCCTGCAGGAGGCTTTGTGCCGATATAGCGGAACGATTTGCATGATCTCCCATGACCGGTCATTTATCAACTGCCTAGCCAATAAAATTTTTCGAATAGAGGCCGGGCAGGTGGAGATATTTTCAGGGGATTATGAGAATTACCTGAATCAGATAAATCAACGAAAAGAAAGGGAAGATCCCTCGGTAGGCGATTCAGGCGGCAAAGAGATAAAACTCAAGAACCGGGAACAGAAGCGTCTTGAAGCGGAAAGGAGAAATCAAAGATACAGGCGATTACATCCCCTCAAAAAAGAATCGGAGCAGGTTCAGGCTGAATTACATTCGGTTCTGGAAGCAATCGATCATCTCAAAAGGCTGTTTGCCGACCCGGAATATTATCAAAAGCCGGAATTTTCAAAACGGCTACGAGAATATCGAGAGCTTGAAATAAGGAGCGAGGAACTTACTGATCGATGGACGGAACTGGAAGAGCAGATAGAAGCTGTTGAATGTGAGTTGGGAGAAAAATCCTGTCGGGGAGAAATATAGCTAAATCTGATCATATAAGTTCAGTTGAAGGATTTTATTATATAAGGTCTTATAGTCGATATTGAGAATTTTGGCCGCTTCAGTTTTATGGCCATTCGTCTTCTCGATAGTTTTCCGGATAAGCTCTTTTTCCATGGCTGCCAGAGCGGTCTTACATGCTTCAGTCAGGCCTATATTACTGCAAAGATCAATGCCCAGAAAGTGACGTGGAAGCAATTCTTCATAAATAGCCTTATTATCAATTTTATATTTCTTGGATTTTAACCACAGAGTTTTATAATCCACCTTCAGTCTCTCTGAAGCCAGGTGTTTCTGCCCTTCCGTTTTCCTCAGAGCTCCAATAATCATCCATTTTTCCAACTTTTCTCTTACTCGACCGGAGGCCTCCTGGAGGGTCATGCCCGCCTCAAAGACAATGAGCTCTTCCTTCTTATCGTCCGGCTTCCTGAACCTCAGACAAAGGTTATGCTTATTAAGCTTTTCATAGAGTGTTTTTATTCCAATGCCTAACTGTTTACTCGTTTCATATTTCTTATAACCGGTTTTTATGAGCGTTTTTTGAATATAAAATTTCTCAACCTGATCGACCGTTGCCTGAACTACTTTTTTCAGGTTAGCCTTGACTGGAAGATCTATGGGCAGCCTCATCCATGATGAAGTTTTACTGTTGATTCTATAGTCCAGATGTTCCGGCCGTATCACATCGCGTGCTAAAACGGATGCTCCATGGATAACATTTTCGAGTTCCCGGACATTTCCCGGCCAGTCATACTCCAAAAGCATTTCAATAGCTTCTGGAGCCAGAGTTTGAACAGAAAGGCCCCCTTTTCGAGCAGACCTTTCCAGAAAATAGTTGGCCAGCAGAATGATATCTTCCTCTCTCTCCCTTAAAGGTGGAAGACTGATATTGAACTGATTGATGCGATAAAAGAGTTCCTCCCTGAATCCGCACTTTTGCATAGCCTCCTGCAGATCCAGATTGGTAGCTGCAATAATCCGGACATCTACGTCAATTAATTGCTCTCCTCCCACACATTTGATTTTTCTTTCCTGAATGGCACGTAATAGTTTGGGCTGACTAACCGGCTGGAGGTTACCAATTTCGTCAAGAAATAATGTTCCACTATGCGCCAGTTTAAATAATCCTTTTCGTCTCTTGTGGGCATTGGTGAAGGCTCCCTCTTCATGCCCGAATATCTCGCTTTCGAACAGGTTTTCCGGGATAGCAGCGCAATCAAAGGGAATAAAAGGCCCATCGCATCGATGACTGTTTTCATGAATAGCTCTGGCAATCAGCTCTTTTCCTGTGCCGCTTTCACCCGTTATAAGGATGGATATATCAGTAGGAGCAACTTTTTCTAAGTGATGGAAAATTTTAAACATTTTGGGAGAAGCAGTAATAATGTTGGAAAATTTGGGCTGATTATAGAATTCTTTCCTCAGTTTCAGCACCTCTTCCCGGAGTCTTTTTTCCTTGAGCGCTTTTCGAAGTTTTTCTTTGGTTTCTTTCAGGCTGAAGGGTTTAGGAAAATAGTCATAGGCTCCATCTTTCATTGCCCGTACTGCATCTCTGACATCAGAAAAGGCAGTCATAATGAAGACGATAATTTCTTGGTCATACTCCTTGATTTGCTTTAAGGTTTCCAGACCGTCCAGATCCGGCATTCTTACATCCAGGAGAACCATATCCGGAGGAGTGTTGGTGATTAATTCCAACCCTGCTCGTCCCCTGTTCGCTGTGCTTACCGAGTAACCTTCTGATTGCAGGATCTGTGAGAGGCAGTTGAGAATTTCCGGTTCATCATCGATGATGAGAATTTTCCCCTCTTTATTTTTCATAAGAGCCTCCTCTTCCTTCAGGTTGGAAAAATATTATAACATTTTTATTTTGTTAATATAATATATTCACAATAATTTTACAAGCATTATTTTAAGAATTTTTTTAGATATTGATGAATGACCGGGAGGGGAAAGGTGAGATTTTTTCGGCGGGGAACTGCCTGTAAGCCTCTGATATTCAAATTCTTACGTCAATCGAAAGAGTTCTTGACCCCAACCTGGAAAGGTGGCCGGCTCTATAGAGCGAGGGGTAGATTATTTTAAATTTTTTCCGAGCTTTTAATGAGAGTATCCCTTTCTTTTGGCCTTTCGTCTTTCCTCACGCTCTTCAATCTCTTGCTTAAAAAGATCCAGGGATAAGGGACAGGGAGGTGCGTTTTCCCCTGCATATTGACATTCAAACTGATTACATTGCACATATAGCTCATCTTTGAATGTTCGGCTGAGAGACGGCTTCGTTTTCAGGGCAACTTTGACGGTCTCTGAAACAACGGGGCAATAAAAATCTTTTTCCTTGCGCTTTGGCATATATTTCTCCTTTAGCAAGATAATGGGTGATGAAAGATAAAATATAGCTATTCTGAAATTTTTTTGCTCGTCAATCTCACTTTTGTTCTCCTGGCCCCATTTCTCTTGATGGATTAACTATTCATATAGTATATTACCAAAGGACTTGGAATTTGTAAAAGGTTTAGGGGATGAATCTTGAAAAAAGTAGGCAATCGGCACATTTTATGCTATCTTAGCACGGCATCATGGTTCCTTTCCCCTATCATTGAAGCGGATATATTACTATTCTATTGATTTCGTTCTGCCTTTCAGTTACTATGGATAGGGACTGGGGAAAAGATTCGCCGAGAAGCAGATAGCAATAAATCCAGGGAGTAAACATGGATATATGAAATGCTTGCGTTTGGCCATGGTTCAGCTCAACCCGATCGTGGGGGATTTAGAGGGCAATAAGGAAAAGATTCTATATTATTTCAGATTGGCCGGGGAGCATGGGGCTGATCTGGTGACTTTTCCGGAGTTGAGCATTTGCGGCTACCCGCCTGAAGATCTGCTGCTGAAGCCATCGTTTATTGAAGACAACCTGAAAATCCTGAAGCAGATACAAGAGGTGGTAGATTCCCCCATAATCTGCCTTGGATTTGCAGACAGGGGAGATGACGGCCAGGTGTACAATGCGGCTGCTTTGCTGCATCAGAATGCTGTAAAAGGAGTTTGTCATAAGATCCACCTGCCTAACTATGGAGTCTTTGACGAGAGGCGCTACTTCCAGCCTGGCAGTTATAGTCATATATTGAAGTTGGGAGAGCTGAACATAGGCATTACCATATGTGAGGATCTCTGGTACTCAGATGTGATTCGAGAACTGAGCCAGCAGGGAGCCCAATTGATTCTCAACATCTCAGCCTCTCCCTACCATAAGGGCAAGGGTCGCCTTCGTGAGCGGTTATTTAAGGGATTAGCGAAGGAACATGGAGTTTTCCTGGTTTACACGAATCTCGTAGGAGGCCAGGACGAGTTGGTTTTTGATGGTCATAGCCTTGCTTTTGATAGGAAGGGCCATCTCCTGGCTCGTGGCAGATCTTTTGAAGAAGAGTTATTGGTGTTGGATTTGCCCCTGGAAGCCCTTATTCAGGTTCCAAAGCCCTCAGAGAACAGCCGGAGTGCAGAGAGAATTGCCCGGTACTATCCGGTTCAAAGATTTTCTTTACCTTTTTCCCCCAAGGAGAGGCCATGTGCAGAGATACCGCCCAAGGTTTCTCTGCTGACGCCATTAGCTGAAATATACGGAGCACTGCTTTTGGGAATCAGGGATTATGTCCGAAAAAACGGGTTTCAAAAGGTAGCCGTTGGTTTGAGCGGTGGCCTTGACTCTGCGTTAACCGTTGTCTTAGCTGTAGATGCTTTGGGTAGGGAGAATGTGGTGGGTGTGATTATGCCTTCCCAGTTTTCTTCCGTCGAAACTCAGAAGGATGCAAAGCTGTTGGCTGAGAATATAAAGATTCATTCTCTCCGCCTCCCTATTCATGATATATATCATGATTACTTACGTATTTTAGCCGAAGCTTTCCGTGGTTATAAATCTGATGTAACCGAAGAAAATCTCCAGGCGCGAATCCGCGGGAATTTGCTGATGGCTTTATCCAACAAGTTTGGCTGGCTGGTCTTGACTACCGGCAATAAAAGTGAGACGAGTGTGGGCTATTGTACGATTTATGGAGATACAGCCGGTGGTTTTGCGGCCATCAAGGATATACCTAAGACATATGTCTACCATCTTGCTCGATATCGCAATAAGCAGGCCGGGTATGATCTTATACCAAACACCGTCCTGGAAAGAGCCCCTTCGGCCGAACTTGCTCCCAACCAGAGGGACCAGGATTCCCTCCCTCCTTATCCCTTACTTGATGCCATCCTGGAAAGGTATGTAGAGAAAGATGAGTCATTTGCCCAGATTGTAGCTTCCGGATACGATTCAGAGCTTGTAAAGGGGGTAATACGTATGGTTGACAGAAACGAATACAAGCGCCGCCAGTCTCCACCAGGCATTAAGATAAGTCCACGGGCCTTTGGCCGGGACCGGCGTATGCCCATAACCAACAGATACTGGCCAAACAGTAAGTAATCCTGACATGAAAAGCAAAAGGGGGGATGCCTGAGGTGTCTATCAAGAGAAAAAATTTCGAAAGCGGAATGAGAATCTATAATTTATTTCCCCGGCTGGTGGGGCCCATTGTTACATGGAGTGAGCATCTTCCACGGATCAGAAACATGGGCTTCAATTGCATATTTCTTAATCCGTTTCACCTTACCGGCCAGTCTGGAAGTTTATACGCCATTAAGGATTATAAGAAAATTGATCCTCATTTTCTCCTTGACGGCGGTGATGGCTGGAAGGATTTAAAGGGCTTTATTCACCTGGCCAAGAAAGAGGAACTCAGGGTAATGATTGACCTGGTGATCAATCACACAGCCTCAGATAGTGATCTCACCAGACTGCATCCAGAATGGTACAAACATGGTTCGGATGGTGACTTTCAGCATCCTTTCTGTGTGGATTCGGGAAATGGTGGGAAGATAACTATCTGGCGGGATTTGGCTGAAATAGAGAATGATGGGGAGGCCAGCCGGAATGGTTTATGGGAATTCTGGTGGGAATTAGTTGAAAAATATATGGATTTAGGCATTGATGCCTTCCGGTGTGATGCTGCCTATAAGGTTCCCTCTTCTCTCTGGGAGTATTTAATCAAAAAAGCACGGCGAAAAAATAAAAGCTTCTTATTCTTGGCTGAAACCTTAGGATGTTCAGAGGAAGAAACTATCCAGACTGCCCGGTGTGGGTTCGATTACATATATAACAGCTCTAAATGGTGGGATCTTTCTGCAGACTGGTGTTTACGTCAGTACGAAATGACCCGGCATTTTGCAGGATCTATCAGCTTTCCTGAGACCCATGATACGCCAAGACTCTGCCATGAGATGCAGGGGAATATTGATGTAATCAAGATGAGATATTTACTGGCTGCCTTATTCTCCAGTGGTGTTATGATGCCGATTGGATATGAGTACGGCTTTATGAAACCCCTGCATGTGGTTAAAACGACACCTCAAGATTGGGAGCAAGGGATTTTTGATCTGGAGGACTTTATCACCCGATGCAATGCCCTGAAGGATCGGTATGAGATTTTCAATGAAGAGGGAGAACAATATATTTCACCACTTTCTAATTCTTCCGTTCTGGTTTTGAAGAAAATCTCATTGGACGAAAGAGAGAAGGTAGCTATCG
>JBLIRT010000178.1:0-6627 GCA_049472445.1 bacterium | reverse complement strand
GCTGAGATTGAAGCCGACCATTTTTTCCCAAATAACAGAGCTGATCTCACCCTTGGCTGTAGTAAAAAATGCTTCCTTTCCCACATCCTCATTCGTGTATATAATCTCGCTCGTCTATATAATTTTTCTTATCCTTTCTCTGGTTGCTTTTGTCTGTCAGATAAAGCGTATCCGATTCGCTCATATCTTTCTTTATGCCGCTTTTTTTTACCTGTCAACGCAGGCTGTCAGAAATGTGCCGTTATTTGCCGTGGTAGCTGCGCCCATGACGATTCGGAATACCTATGGCCTCCTGGATTTTTTCCGTAAAGGCAGGAAATGGCCCGGCTTCGGTTCCACGGTGATCGAATGTGGTCTGATCATATTGTCGGTCGGCATCTGTCTGTCTGTTACGAGCAATAAGCTTTATCATCGATTACACCTTTTACGCTCGTTCGGAGTTGGAATTTCAGATACCTATCCGACAGAGGCCGTTCACTTCCTTAAGAGCAGACATGTTGAGGGGAATATCTTCAACAGCTCGGATCTTGGCGGCTACCTGATATGGCAGTTGTATCCGGGAAAGCAGGTGGCCCTTGACGGGAGATGGGAGGTTTATGGGGATTTTTTACATGATTTACAGCGGCTCAGCGATCCCCGCTTTTTTGCCGAATTACAGAAGAGATATGACATTGAAACAATTATCTTATATAAACAATCCTGGGAAATGGCGCTTATGGCTCCCTGGTTGCAGATAAGCCCCTTCTGGGAATTAACCAAGGAGACAGCCAGGGCTCATGTTTATGAATTCATACCTTAAGAGACTGATTCTTCCTGCCTTTTTCGCCAGCCCCGTTTACCCAGAAGCGTTCTGAACTTTGGAAAAATGAAGCCGGTATTTTGCTTGTAGATGCGGTACTCCGGCAGGTTCAGGGAAAGCTTCCGTTCTTCCAGTTTGGCACGTGAAAGCTGCATCAATAAAACAACCCGGAAAAAGCTGTAGGCATAAGGGTTATTGAAAAGTAAACAGACTCCCAGCAGGTGGGTCATCTCGCCTGTGTAAAGTGGATGCCGGAGGAACCGGTATACTCCGGTATTAACCAGCTTTCTTACTTCAACCATAATACTGAAGGAATTTTTCAGTTGCCATAAAGCGGCTATATTGAAAGTGACGCCGATGACACAGAGACACAGCCCTACAAAATAAGTACTTGAGACATAGTTAATTTTCGTTTGGGTGGCCAGAACATAAGATCCTATGAGATGGAAGACAACCACGAAAAGAGGATAGAGTCCTTCCAGGAACCCGTGAGCCTTTTTTTTCGGAGAGGATCGAATGAGATAGCTGAAAACAACGATACCCATGAAAATAATAACAAATGAGCTGTTAATCAGTTCCAGGATGGATTGAGGATTGAGCTCTCTCCTCAAGCCCAGGAGAGTATTCATCAGGACCCGGAGAAACATGATGAAAAAGAAGGTTATGGGAATGAAGTAACTCTTCATCCATTCTTTTCCCTCATCAAGTGAGATCCAGTAAATATAGACCAGGAAAAAAAGAAGAGGAATTACCATACTCCAATTCTGAATGGTAAAGTGATAGCCACCCAGAACCATAGATTTGGGAATATTGATAAAAGTTGATATATCCCGGGTGATGAGATGAGTAACATACTGGAAAATAAAAACAAGGGTGTTATAAAGGTGTGAAATCATGCTCATGGAAATCTTTCCTCTTTCAAAGATTCTCTTATCATTTCCTTTTTCTTACGTTTGGTAAGAATTTTGGCTTACCTGCTGTTTCCCCAGTAAGGTGCGGAATTTTGGGAAAAAGAAACCTGTTTCAGCCCTGTAAGCATCATATTCAGGAAGGGTTTCAAGAAATTTCCTTTCCTCAAATTTGGCCCTTATGACCTCCATGATAAAGAAGATGATGTAGATGGGGATGGTCACCGAGTTCAGGAGTAATAACGTTGTCCCGAGAGCATGAGTCAACTCTGAAAAATATAAGGGATGGCGGATATATTTATACATCCCGGTCCTGACGAGCCGCCTTACTTCAACCATAAGGCTGAAAGAACCTCTCAGCTTCAGTAAGGCCATAATGCTTAAGATGCAGCCAACCAGGGAGAAGATAAGACCTGCCAGGCCGACAATATGGATGAAAGATTGGGACTGATAAAGGTTATGAAATAAAAGATCGCTTTCCAGAGGGATTGGACGATAAAGAAGGTAAGTGAAGGCAATCATCGGGAAAAGAACTGTGATAATAGGATACCACCTTTCCCGGAATCCTTGAGCTTTGCCACCTTCTCCGGCAGGTTTTAAGCGAATGAGATAGCTGAAGATAATAATCCCATCGAACAGAATAGCAGCGATGGTATAAACAAGGTCAAGGATTGGACGTGAAAAGAAAATGGTTTTCAGGCCGTGAAAACTTTGATCGATTCCGTACATGATACTTACAAAATCAGTCACGAATTCAAGCTTGCTCATGAAATGGTACATTTTCAAACCGATAAGGAATCCGAAAAACAAAAAGGGAACTGGATCTTCAGTTATTCTTTTGGTAAGGTAGAAAACAGGACTCAGCAGGAAAAAGTTTTTATTTTTTCCATCTTTCATAGCTATAATCCTCATACATAAGAAATTAAGAGAATTTGGCTTGACCTTAAGAGATGCTTTAATAATAATTATAACCTGCAATAATGTCAATAAAGTGGTAAATTTTTGAACATGATTTCTCAGATTCCAGGTATCTTCACAGGGGGATTGAAATGAGTATCAGAAAGGCCCTGCTCGGGGTTGGAGGTTTCGTCATTCTTTCTCTGGTCGGCTGTCATCATCTGAACAAAATTGGTCCTGCTCCGCACCTTCCTCAAGGCAACATCATCCTCATTACTATTGATACGCTCAGGGCAGATCATCTGGGCTGTTATGGAAACAGCACGATGAAATCGCCTCACCTCGATGCCATAGCCAGGGAAGGAGTAATCTTTCCACATGCCTATACACCGGTACCGGTCACCCTGCCATCTCACACTTCCATTTTTACCGGCCTTTATCCTTTCTACCATGGGGTGCGGAATAATGGCACGTTTAAGGCAGATGATAAGCTGGAGACATTAACCGAGGTTTTAAGGCAACATGGCTTCGATACTGCGGCTTTTATCGGTTCTTTTGTATTGGATAGCCGGTATGGGCTGAATCAGGGATTCGATTCCTATGATGATCATATGAAAAAAGATCCCAATCAGGCGTTTATGGTTTACAATGAGAGGACGGCTGGTGAAGTCGTTCAATCAGCTATCACCTGGCTCAGGGAACATGGACGGCAGAGGTTCTTTCTCTGGTTACACTGCTTTGATCCCCATGCTCCTTATGAACCGCCTGAACCTTTTTCCACCATGTACCGGAAAAACCTGTATGATGGTGAAATTGCTTACGTTGATCATGCCCTGGGAGATCTTTTTTCCAGTTTGAAGGAACAGAACATGTTTGATGAGACCTTACTGGTTATAACATCCGATCATGGGGAGGGTTTGGGTGAACACGCCGAAAAAACCCACGCCATATTCGTTTATGATTCGACTCTTCACGTCCCCCTGATTATGCGGTATCCTCAGGAGATTTCAGGCGGTTCAGTGGTGGAAATGAATGTTTCAACGATTGACATCATGCCGACCATTTTAGACATTTTCAACATTCGGCACACCTTGCAGTTTCATGGAAAGAGCCTTTTGGGATTGATCCATGGCAGCAGGGAGTTCTCCCGCCAGGAACTGGTATGCGAGACTTTCTATACTCTCTATAACCACAACTGGAGTCCTCTGGAGGGATTGAGAACTGCAAAATGGAAATATATCAAAGCTCCACGATCCGAGCTTTACGACCTGGAGCATGACCCTAAGGAAATGGTAAATCTTTTTCATCAGGAGAAGGAAACAGCCAGGCAATTAGAGGGTCGGATGAGAGAGCTCCAGCGAGCGGCCGGCTCTCCATGGTCTGATGCCTCTGCTCAGTTGAAAATGGATAAAGATACACAGGATCGACTGAAGAGCCTCGGTTATGTCTGGATGGCGCCTGTTCCTTCAACCAGGAGATCTGATTTTTTACCCGATCCGAAAGATATGATCTCTACCCTTGATTACTTGAATATGGGAACCTATTATTATACCAGGGGAGATTACCGGAAAGCGGTAGAACAATTCAAACTGATGCTGCAGATCAATCCGGATGATGTATTTACTCACTTTGTTTTAGGATATCTCTATGATAAGCAGGACCTTGCGGATTTGGCCATTCAAGAGCTGCAGGAGGCCATACGACTGGATCCAACCTATGTAAATGCTTACAACAACCTGGGAACGCTTTATAATCGCCTTGGAAAGATTCATGAGGCCTTGGAGGTATTAAAAATAGCCTTACAACTGAACCCTGATTATATCGAGATACACGATAACCTGGGCGTGATTTACTTCACTCTCAAGGAATATGATAAGGCTATAGAAGAATTTAAAAAAGCCGCCGAACTTGATCCCCAACGATATGAGGCTTACAGCAACCTGGGGAGTGTCTCTATGGCCATAGGTAAAGATCTGGAAGCAGAACAGGTAATCTTGAAGGCTCTTGAAATCAATCCATCCTTTCTTGAGGCGCTTAATAATCTGGGAAGCCTTTATATCAAAAAGGGAGACTATGCCCAGGCTGTTCAGAAATTTCAGGAATTGACCACGTATGATGCCGAATACCTTCAAGGCTGGATTAATCTGGCTATGGTTTATGTAAGGCTGGATGAATATGACCGGGCACGACAGGCCCTGGAAAAGGCCATGCATCTTAATCCCGATTCTCCGGACATTTATAGCTGTCTGGGCACGATCTCTATGAAAGAGAAAAGGTTCGAGGCAGCCATCGAACAATTTCAGAAATCAAAATATCTTGACCCGAATGCCAGTGAAACCTATTACAACCTGGGTATTGCACATTACAGCCTGTCTCAGGTTGATCAGGCCATAAACGAATACAAACATTGCCTGGCCCTTAATCCCGCCAATGTTTCAGCTCATGTCAATCTGGGTATAGCCTACTTTCATCAGGGATTATATGATCAAAGCCAGAATCACTATCAGCGCGCTCTTCTTTTAGACCCGAATTACCTGGAAGCACATATCAACCTGGGAGTAATATATTATAATAGGGGAGCTTACGATAGGGCTCTGGCCGAGTACCGGAGTGCCAAAGAAATTGATCCGGAAAGCGTTCAGCCCTATGTGAATATGGGGCTCACGTACCTGGCTAAGGGACTGATTCAGGAGGCCATAACTGAATATCAGGGGGCTTTGGAAAGAAGTCCATCAAACCTGGAAGCACACATTAATCTGGCCAGTGTTTTTTTCAGCCAGGGAGAGTATGATTTAGCACTCAGGGAGTATTTGGAAATCGTCCGCATCAATCCACAAAGTCCGATCGGCTATTATGGGCTCGGGTACAGCTACTTTTATGAGGGGCTTTTTGATCAGGCCATTACCGCCCTTCAGAATGCCTTGCGTTTAAAACCGGATTACCTGGAGGCTCGCCTTTTATTGGATAAGGTGCTGTCAGTGAGAAGGAATTAATCAGATAAAAAAGGCAGGAAACCGGAAGATCCGGCCTCCTGCCTTTGATAACGAACAATGATCGAAGGCCTCGTACGTACCATGTGCCGATTAGAGGAAAGGCACACCAAAGGGCAACCCAAAGAAGGGTATTCCCAGCAGACCGGAAAGCGCGGCTGCCGGTGCTGCTGTGGTAGTCGGCAGTACGGTAGCTACTGGGGCTATGGTAGCAACTGGTGCTACGGTAGCTACTGGGGCCACGGTAGCTACCGGCGCTATGGTAGCAACTGGTGCCACGGTAGTGGTAGTAGGCGCAGCCGGTATTTGACTGACTAAATCAATATACGTCTGCTGTAAGCCCGCCAATCCTCCTAAACCACCATCAAGGCCTGTTGTTTGTAAGAGATAATCCTGGAGCCCCACATTCCCTGCATTCAGTCCGAGTAAGCCGCCCAGTCCGCCTCCTAAAAGGCTGCCGCCCATCAGGCCAAGGCCGCCGTAGAGGCCGCCCATTAAACCGAGGCCGCCGTACAGGCCAAGGCCACCGTAGAGGCCGCCCATTAAGCCGAGGCCGCCCATCAGGCCAAGGCCGCCGTAGAGGCCGCCCATTAAGCCGAGGCCGCCGTACATGCTGCCGTACATGCCGCCGTACATGCCGTAGCCGCTGCCGTACATGCCGTAGCCGCTGCCGTACATGCCGTAGCCGCTGCCATACATGCCGTACCCGGTTCCGTAACCGCCGTAACCGCCGTAGCCGCTGCCATACATGCCATAGCCGCTGCCGTAGCCGCCGTAGCCGCCGTAACCGCCGTAACCGCCATAACCGCCATAACCGCTATACCCGTAGCCGCCGTACTGGGGATATCCGTACCCGCCGTACCCGCCGTAGCCACCATAGCCACCATAGCCACCGTACCCGCCATAGCCGCTATACCCGTAGCCGCCGTACTGGGGATATCCGTACCCGCCGTAGCCACTATAGCCATAACTGCTGGGATAGTAACCGGAAGTGCCGTAATAGCTGCTTGAAGGGTAGTATCCGGAGTAGCCG
>JBLIRT010000177.1:0-6736 GCA_049472445.1 bacterium | reverse complement strand
TAATCCTCAAAGTCCAGCTCAGCATGCTTTTCAGGAAAATATTCACCCATAAGGTTTTTAGCCAGGATAACAGAAACAGGCTCACCTGTATAGGGATTGAAGGATCGGACCAGCGCGTATTCAATCTCCTTACTATCTGTTACTCTATCATAAGCCCTGCCTGAGTATAAGGGAAAAGATGAGCATGCTGAAGGAAGTACAGATTAAAATGACCACCTTTTCATATCCTTCGAGTTCCATCAATTTCTTAAACATTACATATTCACCTCCCTTTGATTTTCTCTCCTGGTTCATGGTTATTTTTCTTTCAGATGATATTGATAAGAAAAGCAATAGCTATGCCAAAACCTTATGAATTTATTAACTATAAAAAAACAAAAACTTACATGATATCTGGTACCTGGAGGCAGTACATGAGGAGGCTAATATTTGATAATTTTTGATAGCAAAAGTTACTAACATAGGAGATAGTGATTATGATATGCCCAGCCTCAACAGCTTATACCGCAGTGATGAGTACGGCATACCCAGTGCCCTGGCTGCTTGCCGACGGTTCCATTTGGCTTGCTCAAGCGCGCTCAATATTCTTTTACGCTCTTGTTCCTCGGATGGATGATCGGCGCAAGGCAAATCATGCCCGGCGTCTTTGGGAAGATTAAGATGTTTCGGTTCAATGAGACCAAACCGGCAGATAATAGCTGCCCTTTCGACAATATTGCGCAACTCCCGGGCATTCCCGGGATATTCATAGCTCACCAGCATATCTTTAGCCTCAGACGAAAAGCCGGCTATATCAAGCCCCCGGCCTCTTATATAGGTTGACAGGAAATGCTCAGCCAGGGGGATAATATCTGAATACCGTTCCCGGAGGGGCAATAATCTGATAGTAAATACATTGAGCCTGAAGAAAAGGTCCTTGCGGTACCTCTTTGATTCTACAAGCTCTTCCAGGGGAGTATTGGTAGCTGCAATTACTCGTATGTCGACATTTATTTCTTTAGCCCCACCTACCCTCCTTAACTTTCTCGTTTCCAATACCCGCAGAAGCTTGGCCTGGGCTGAAGGGGAGAGATCGGCAATCTCATCAAGAAAAAGGGTGCCGCCGTCAGCCAGTTCAAAGTAACCGGCCTTTTCCATGGTGGCACCGGTAAAGGCACCCTTGACATGGCCAAATAATTCACTCTCAACAAGAGGGTCCGGTAAGGCAGGACAGTTTACAGCTATGAAAGGCCTTTCAGCCCCCCCGCTCATGAAGTGGATTTCACGGGCTACTATTTCTTTTCCTGTGCCAGTCTCACCTGAGATAAGTATGGTTTCACATTGAGCCTCTACAGCTAACTGTATCTGCCTGCGCACCTCGCCCATCGCCTGGCTTACTCCTATCAGACATCGATTCCTGAGGCGTAAGTCCTCTGAGGTCTGGATTCCACGTATAGTTTCTCTCAGGCGGCGATGGCCCTGCCGCAGTTGACGGATGCGCTTAGATTTTTCTACTACTGCATCCAACTCAAGAAATTTGATGGGTTTCATGAGAAAATCCGCTGCGCCGAGTCTCAGAGCTTGAACAACCATTTCAATATTCCCGTGAGCAGTGATGATGACTGAGGACAACTCAGGACGAATCTCACCTATTTTTGAAAGTAAAGATAGCCCATCCATCTTCGGCATCCGGATATCAATGATCGCAAGATCATAATCGTGAGCTTCGATCTGCTCTAAAGCAGTTACTCCCTCCCGGACACTATCAACCTGATGGCCGGAGTCACGAAGATATGGTACCAGAGTCTGATGAATGATTTCTTCGTCGTCAATGAGAATGATGCGTAAAGAGGATTGTTCATCCATACTCAAAGCCCCCTTATTGTTCTACAAAGGCTGGGAGGATTATCGTTACCTTTGTACCCAGACCCGGTGTCGATTCGATACCGATTGTGCCGTGAAACCCTTCAATAATCGACTTTGAAATGGCTAAGCCGAGCCCGGTCCCTTTATCAGGACCTTTGGTGGTGAAAAAGGGATCAAACACTCTGGTCATACATTCCTGGGGGATACCTGTTCCACAATCAATGACTTCTATTTTTATCAATGTGTCCGAACCTTCATGTTCTTCGTAGGTTCGAACAACAATGTGCGGGGAATCCTTTCCGGTATGTTCCACCTCTTCCATGATGGCATCGCGGGCATTATTTATGAGGTTTAAGATCACTTCTTCCAGAGAGAAGGGGTTGGCCAGAACGGATGGCAGGCTTTCAGCTAATTCAAAGTCCAGAGCAAGTCCTCTATAACGCAACTGGGCGCCGATAAGTTCCATACTCGATTTGATAACCTCATTTATCTGGACGGGGAAAAATTCAGCCTTGTTGGCACCCCTGGCAAACATACGCACATGTTCTATAACATGAGTCATGCGATCGGACTGCTCAATAACCATCTGAATCTTTTCTCGAACCGATTCTTCCGATACCTTCCAGCCTCTCTCGAGGCCGATGATGATCTGCTCAGCCAGGCCGCGGACACCCGTAAGGGGCTGGTTCAGCTCATGAGCTATGCCCGTCGCCATCTCTCCCAGAGATCGTAAATGGTCTGATAAGATTGCCCTGGCTCTCTGCTCTTCCAGTTGACGTTCAGCATCTTTCCTGGCCTTATCCATTTGGATACGATCAGTGATATCTATACCCATCTCCAAAATCATCTGTGAGCCATCAAGATCGGTAAATGCGCACTCATACATTTCAAAGGTTCTGTTATCCGAAGAGATCCATTCCCATTTGTGAGCATCACGTCCATCCAAAAAGTGAGGTATTCTGCAATCCGCACAACAGTCCTCAAGCCCATGGAGAATGTCATGGCATGCTCTTCCCTCAGGATCGCCGAGACATTCCCGGAATTTACGATTGGCAAATGGGATTGTATAATCCACTGGTGAATGAAGAAAGACTATGGCAGGGAGTACATCCAGAACCGAAAACAGCCTTTGTCTTTCCGCTTTGGCAACTTCGGTCTGACGCAATGCTTCCTCTGCCTTCTTACGCTCGGTAATATCAATAACAACTCCCTGGTAATAGGCAACCTGACCATCAGAGCCATACTCGGCTACAGTCCTGTCATCCACCCATCGTACCTTTCCATTTCTGGTCACCAGGCGGTATTCCTGCTGAAAGTGGGGAATTTTATGCTCAGTATACTGCCTGATTTCCTGAGTAACACGATTCAGATCTTCAGGATAAATAATCGATTTATAGAGAATTCTTCCAGAGAGGAGTTCCTCGGAGCTATACCCAAATTGAATCACGTTTTCTGAAACAAATTCAACCGGCCATCCCTCTTCTGCTCTCCAGCGGAAAAGCACAGTCTGGCTGTTTTCAATCACCATGTTAGCCCGACGCAGAAGCTCCTCGGTCCTTTTTCGCTCGGTAATATCCTTAAAATCTTCGATAATGCCGATCAGTTCACCGTCATTTCTCCGCAGGGCTGTAGCCGTCATAAGGCAGGTAATCGTTTCTCCATCCCCGCCCTGCCGAATTTTTTCCACATCATATTCAAGATAATCTTCACCGCTAATGATCCGCTTCATTGAGCAGTTCATAGTATGACAGGTTGAGCCGGGGAACACTTCGTAACATTTTCTTCCAATGATATCTTCCTTTTTCAGGCCGACTAGAGGCAAAAATCGCTCATTGATTCGAATCATGTTAAAATCTCTATCAATTACCCGCATGCCATCAGCCGCGGTATCAAAAATTTTATTCAGTTCTCTATGCGCATGCCTGATAGCCTCTTCCGCCTGCCTGCGCTCGGTTACATCCCGGAAAATAAGAACGACACCAACGATCTTTCCCTGGTCATCCTTAATCGGTGCAGCACTATCATCAATCGTTATGGTTGTCTCCCTTTTGGTCATCAACAAAGTATGATTATCCACTCCAACTGCATTGTTTGTTCGGATTACTCTGCTGGCAGGATCCTCCTTTGGCTCACCTGTTTTCTCATCTATGGTAACAAAGATCTCCTTCAGAGGTCTTCCTACGGCCTCCTCCTCGTTTCGACCGGTTAAGGCCTGGGCAATAGGATTCATTAAGGTAATATTTCCCCTGGTATCAGTCGCAATTACGGCATCACCAATGCTTTTCAGGGTTGTAAAAAGCCACTCTTTACTTTCCCGTGCCTCTTCTTCCGACCGTCTTATGGAAATAAGGATAGGCGTAATTCTGGCTACACCGGCCACCATGAGGACTGATGTCAGGAGACCAAATGTTTCATTCATGAGATCAGGAGTGAAAGCGACAGCTCCAAAAATTATATGAAGCAAGGGGACGAGCCTTCGAGCAGTCATGAGGGCAACGGCTACCCAAATAAAAATCCAGGCTGCCCGCTTCCCCGTGACTTTGAGAAGCCTGAAGGCTAAAATAGTAACAATGACCTGGAGTAATAAGGAGGTACTGAGAACCAAAATCCCGAGTGTAACCATGCCTCAACTCATCGCATCCGTTTGATGAAACAGTCTTTCAGGTTTTGACTGCCTCACCATAATGTTTTTTCATACATTCAGGACACAAACCATGAGAAAATGTTGTTTCTGAATGAGCTTGTATATACGTGTCAATTGGGATCCACTGGTCGCCAACTCTGATCTTTTTACAAAACGTACATACCCGCAAAAATCCTTCCAGCAGTTTAATCCTCTCCAGGCACCGCTGAGTAAAAAAGATTATAACCATGAATAATACCAGAATAAAAGCCGTCTCAAGAGCACTCTCCATGAGATTCACCGGAGTCTTTTCAACGCCGAACATCATACCAAAGAAACGATAAGGAATGTCAAACATTTCATCTACCCATATCACCGCGATGGTGATGCCGAAACCAAGGATTTCATAGATTATTATTCTCCTCTTGAGAATATTCTTATGTAGTATTTTCTTTTCCATAGCCAAAAAATTTATAATATTAAAAATATTAATGAAAGTAACTTGTTAAAGAATACCATACACCCCACCTTATTGCAATAAAGATCATAAACCAGTTCTCAGTCTCCCTCTGATGGAGGGAAAAGATTATTTTGCCTTTAACCGAACCTATATAACAATACATGATCTGAAAGGACGTTAGCCTATGGCTCAGGTAGACCTCTCGAAGTTAAGGATAGATAAATCAAGGCTCGCCAGTTCCAAGGGGAAAACCAAAAAATTTTCCTTCAGATCCCTGACTGCGGTTTTCATGTTAGGGATAGTCTCCGTTTTTCTCCTGAAAAAAATTTTCATACCAGTTCATCAGGTTGATGTAGCCGCTGTCTCACAGGTCTATCCATCCCAGTCTCTTTCTCTTTTGAATGCCAGTGGTTATGTAGTAGCCCAGCGTAAGGCTGCTTTGGCCTCCAAAATCACCGGACGAATCATTTCATTATCTGTTGAAGAAGGAAGCGGAGTTAAAAAAGGGCAGATAATTGCCCGACTGGAAGATCAAGATGCCAGGGCCTCCCGGGACAAAGCCAGGGCCAAGGTACATGTAGCCCGTTCCCGGTTTGAACAGGCTCAGGCTGAGCTCTATGAGGCAGCACTTGCCTTTGATCGGGATGGGGAACTGCTCGACAGGGGTTTTGTGTCACAGGCTGAATATGATACGTCTCTGGCCCGTTACAGGAAAGAGCTGGCCGCAGTTGCTGCAGCCGAAGCGGAAGTCAAGGCAAGTAACGCCGCCCTTGTGGAAGCTGAAGTGTCTCTCGGCCACACCCTGATCCGTGCTCCCTTTGATGCGGTCGTACTTACCAAAAGAGCGGATATTGGAGATATCATCAGTCCCTTAGGGGCCGCCGCGGAAGCCAAAACGGCCATAGTCACCATTGCTGATATGAGCTCACTCCAGGTTGAGGCGGATGTTTCGGAATCCAACCTTGAAAAGGTAAGGGTAGGACAACCCTGTGAGATTCAATTGGAGGCCTTACCGGATTCACGTTTTCGCGGCCTTGTCCACCTGGTCGTACCAACCATAGATCGGGCCAAGGCGACAGTCATGGTCAAAGTACAATTTGTTGATAAGGACAGGCGTATCCTGCCGGAGATGAGCGCCAAAGTTTCTTTTCTTTCAAGACCTCTGGAGTCTGACGAACTGTCAGCCCGGACTGTTTTAAGTTCAAAAGCCTTAATGAACCGCCAAGGCCGAAAGGTAGTCTATCTGGTCAAAGGTGATCAGGCGGTTGAAGCTCCTGTTACCATCGGGGGACAGTTTGGTGATTTCATTGAGGTATTACATGGAGTAAAGCCGGGAGACCGGGTGATCATACAACCTATGGACGGCTTAATGAATGCTATCAGGATAAAGATCAAAGAAAAGTAAATGAACGGTAAGACACCGATCATGAGAATAAAGAGCCTCTCCAAATACTATCGCCGAGGTACTCAGATCATTCCTGTCCTGGAGAATTTGAACTTTACGGTTGAAGAAGGAGAGTTTCTGGCCCTCATGGGGCCGTCAGGATCAGGAAAAAGCACGCTGCTTAATCTCATAGCCGGCCTCGATCGGGCAGACAGCGGCACTCTTCTGGTGAGTGGGGCTGAGATCACGAACCTTTCGGAGGGAGAATTAGCCCGGTGGCGGGCCGCCAATATAGGATTCATCTTTCAATTCTATAATCTGATCCCGGTATTAAATGCCTTTGAAAATATTGAGCTTCCCCTGCTTCTGACCGATCTTTCCAAAAAAGAAAGACACGAGCATGTCGAAACAGCACTTCATCTGG
>JBLIRT010000176.1:0-6754 GCA_049472445.1 bacterium | reverse complement strand
CCGTCGAGTGCGGGGCCACGCTCGTCCGCCAGCACCAGCGCTAGCGACGAGCCGGCCGAGGAGGCGGCGGCGAGGATCGCCAGACCCGTCAGTAGCGGCCGGCGCTGGCGAAAGGCCCCGCGCCCGAAGAGGGGGAGGAGGATGAATGAAAACCCAAATCAATGAAAGGGATAATAACACGGTTGAGGAGAAGGATACTGAAGAACGTGTAGAACTTAAGGCCGTTTGCGGCCTGAGCTGTGAAGAATGCCAGTTTTATGGGATTCAGTGCGCTGGGTGCCGAATTCAAAGGGGAAGAATGTTCTGGGGTAGATGCCCCGTTTATTGTTGTTGTGTTTACGACCGGGGATTAGAATTTTGTGCTGATTGCAGCCAGTTTATATGCAAAAAGTTTTTGGATCAGATCACCACAAGTATTGGACTGTAAAGAAAACATTATGGCCGGGAAATTTTATCCAGAATATCAAGGCCGACGGTTTTCGTCATAAGGAGCCCTCCTATTATAACCCATACATAGATAGCAAAGAACCTCCAGAGGATAACAAAGATTCCTAAGACATGTGTGGGTATCGATGAAGAAAACATGAGATAACCTCCACCCTCCGCAACTCCTGTTCCTCCCGGCGTAGGGGTAAAATAGAGGAAAAAATACAAGACAAACTGAATCATGAAGACCTGTAAAATGGGTAAGGTGTGATTTAGCCCCTTTAAAACGGTAAAGGCAATGGAGAAGTTGGCCATCAGAGAGCCTCCGGTCAAGAGGGTGGCCCACATTAATGCTTTTCTCTTGTATTTCATGAATTCCTTCAGACAACTGCTGAAATCATCAATCCAGACCTTGATCTTTTTTTCCAATCTTTCACTGTAGCGGCCCAGGATCTTGGAGCGCCTCAGTCCTTGTAACATCTTATGAACAATCTCTTCACCCTTGAGAGGATTGAAGAGGCTATATATGAGGAAAAGTACGAGCAGGGTGAGTAAGGCCGCAACATAATAAAAAAAGCCTTTGATGAAGGTATTACGAATGAGTTCGCCATGGAAATAAATAATGATCGGGGCAGCTATGGCCAGCATGGAAAGGAGTAAAACACCTCGAAGGAAAATGACGGTAGTTGCCTTGCCAAGCGGCATATCTTTTTGGTTCAGCATATAAATCATGAGGGGCTCTCCACCAGTTATGGTGGGCGTGACAGAGGAGACAAAGAAATAGAGGAGTGTAGTTTCCAGACTAAAGGGAAATGTGATCTTTGTGCCGGCAGCCCTTGATAGAACCTGAAGTTTCACGCTGTCCAGGGAAATCACGATCCCTCCAAGGGCCAGGGAGAGCAACAAATATTTACATTGCATCTGTCTGATAGCCTGCCAGGTCATAGGCCCAACGGTGAGAAAGGCGATGAGCCCGAGAACAGAGGTGGTAATGCCGCAGAAGAGAAAAGCCAATTCTTTGATGGAAAATTTTCTTTTCGTAATCATATTAGTGAAAATATACCGAAGATTTAACAATACCACAGAATAAAAAGTATTATTATATAGCATCTCAGAATGAGTTTATCAATAATGATTTTGCCAATGAGGGAAAGAAAAGGTCAAGGAGAGGTTAAGGTGAGGAGATTTACCCATGAATGATATTGAAATAACGCATAAATTAAAAAATTTTGATATAGCCTGCTCTTATATGGAAAAAGTTTTTTATACCTTATTTCATCCTCAAAAGCCGTCTACCCTCCCACGCGAGAGGGGATGGCATCCTTTTACCAATGTATATGAATGTGCTTCAGAGATTCTCATTGAAGCTGAATTGGCGGGTGTAGATAAGGAAGAAATTCAGATCAGCTTCAAGGACAATTATCTCATCATTAAAGGTATCAGGAAAGAAAGGACAGGAGGGACCAATATACTTTACCATCAAATGGAAGTTGAATATGGGCCATTTGAGCGAATTATTTACGTTCCTTTTGAGGTGGATGAAAAAGGGATACAGGGCCGGTATGAGGATGGATTTTTGACTATAAAATTGCCTAAGGATAATAAAAACAGGTAATAACCATCTGTTTGCAGATAAGCGGATGGTATACAAATGAAAAAAAAGCTGATAAAATAAGAATTGTTGATCTATAAGAAATACATAAAATATTAAGGGATTAAACGGATGGAATTTACGAATATAGAGAATTATCAATTTAATAAGATTGAAAAGGAAATCCCGCTCCAGCCATTAAAGAATACGGTGGTGCTGCCCTACACTGCCACACCTCTTGTGATCGGGAAGAAGAAGTCCATCACTGCTGTTCAAACAGCTATGGAAAAAGACCGGATTGTCGGGACCTTTTTAATCAGGCTGGACGGCCTCAATAAAGAAGAAATTGACTTCACGGATATTCATCATATTGGGACGGCAACGGGTATCCTGAAGCTCCTCAAAATGCCGGATTCAACCTTAAGGCTTCTGGTTCAGGGGCTGAAAAAGATTCGGTTAGAGAAAATTGTGCAGACGGAACCCTGTCTCATTGGTCAAATTGAGATTGTTCCGGAAACCTATCTCCAAAGCAATCGTATCGAGGCCATGCTGCGCAATTTAAATGATAAGTTTCAGCGCCTTGTTTCTATAAGCTCCTATCTGCCCGATGAATTGGGGACAGCAGTCTTAAATCTGGATGATCCCTTTTCCATTACCTACATGATCGCCTCTATTATCAATATTAAGGCTGAAGAGAGACAGAAAATCCTGGAGTTGGTTGAATTGGAAGAAAAGCTGCAGCTTTTGCTGAGCTTATTGAACAGGGAAGTCCAAATCCTTGAGCTTGGAGGGAAAATACAGTCTGAAGTAGCGGATGAAATCTCAAAATCTCAACGGGAATTTTATCTGCGGGAGCAGATGAAAGCTATCAAGAGGGAGTTGGGAGAGACAAACGTCCAGGAGGTAGAGGTCAAGGAGCTGAGAGAACGCTTAGAAGGACTTGATCTTCCAGATGAAGTGAGAAAAGTGGCTGAAAAGGAGATGGATCGGATGGCCTCCATTTCCAATGCGGCCCCGGAATACGCTGTTATTCGAACCTATTTGGATTGGCTTATGGATCTGCCCTGGCGGATATCGACTCAGGATAATCTTGATCTGACCCAGGCCGAAGGGGTTCTGGAGCATGATCATTATGACTTGAAGGAGATCAAGGAGCGGATTATTGAGTATCTGGCGGTAAGAAAATTAAAGCAGGATATGAAGGGGCCTATTCTTTGCTTTGTCGGTCCTCCAGGGGTTGGCAAAACATCGCTGGGCCAGTCAATTGCCAGGGCACTGAACCGTAAGTTTATCCGGATGTCTCTCGGTGGTATGCGAGATGAGGCAGAAATACGAGGACACCGCCGGACGTATATCGGGGCCATGCCGGGCAAAATCCTTCAAAGTATCAGGCGGGCAGGCAAAAACAATCCGGTGCTTATGTTGGATGAAATTGATAAGGTTGGGGCAGATTTTCGGGGTGACCCTTCTTCAGCCCTGCTGGAGGTTTTAGATCCGGAACAGAATGTCAGCTTTATGGATCACTATGTTGACCTGCCTTTTGACTTATCAAAGGTTTTATTCATTACCACCGCCAATGTGCTGCAAACGATTCATCCGGCTTTACGCGACAGAATGGAAATTTTGCGTCTGCCGGGATATATTAATGAGGAAAAGATCCATATTGCTAAAAAATATCTGATTCCGAAGCAGATCCGTGAGCATGGTCTCGATCCTGAGCAGATTGCCTTTGACGAATCAGCCATTCAAAGTATCATTGCCAATTATACCCAGGAGGCGGGTGTAAGAAATCTGGAAAGACAAATTGCCAGAATTTGCCGGAAAGTGGCTTATCAGGTGGCCAATCAAAAGTTAGATGGGGCGGAGGTCATTGATAATGAAAAGGTGCGGAAATACCTTGGACCGCAACGGATTTTCCCGGAGACGGCCAAAAGAACATCCACTCCTGGAGTGGCTACGGGCCTGGCCTGGACTGAGAGCGGCGGAGATATCTTATTCATCGAAGCCTTACGGATGCCTGGGAAAAAGGGCTTAACCATCACCGGTCAGCTGGGAGAAGTCATGCAGGAGTCAGTCAAAGCCTCATTATCCTATATCCGTTCTATTGCCCAGCGCTATGGGATCAAGGAAGATTATTTTGAACAGAGCGATTTACATATTCACGTCCCGGCCGGAGCTATTCCTAAAGACGGTCCTTCCGCGGGGACTGCGATTGCTACGGCTATTGCTTCTATTATGATTGGTCGAGCGGTGAGGAAAGATGTAGCTATGACTGGAGAAGTAACGCTGTCGGGATTAGTTTTGCCGGTCGGTGGAATCAGAGAAAAGGTTCTGGCTGCCAAACGGGCTGGTATCAAAACTATCGTTCTCCCCTCCAGAAATAAGGTGGACCTTGAGGAAATCCCGCCGGAATTAATTGAAGGAATTGATTTCCGGTTTGTCGATCGTGTGGATGAAGTCCTTGATTTAGCTCTGAGCGACAGCACTCCTTAGGGTCACCTGAAATGAGATCTTTTCATGTTCCATAAGATCCTTTTAGCCACTGTCCCGCTGTTTGTGGCTATGGATGCCCTCGGGGTATTTCCCATGTTTATTGCCTTTACTCACCAGCTTGAAAAGGAGGATAAGAGGAAAGTTCTTATCGATTCACTTCTGACCTCTTACGGCCTGTGCCTTGGTTTCATTTTCCTCGGTAAGGCTCTTTTTCATGTGTTAGGCATATCTTCGGGAGATTTCATGGTAGCGGGTGGAGCTATCCTGTTCATTTTAGCCATGAATGATCTGATATCTCAGGAAAAGGTCCGGAGAAGGCCTATGAGGAGAGATGTAGGCATAGTTCCTATCGGCACCCCGCTTATCGCCGGTCCCGCGGTTTTGACGACGATACTGATTCTTTTGGAGAACTACGGCTTACCCGTTGTTATTATCTCAGTCTCAATAAATATTGCTTTTGTGGGTCTTACCTTCGGCCTTTCTGATTGGATTCTGCGTTTTATCGGAGAGTCAGGAGCTAAAGTTTTATCCAAAATGGCCAGTCTCTTTCTGGTAGCTATCGCCGTCATGATGGTGAGAAAGGGTATTGTCAACCTCTTATTACTCCTGCGGGCTGGTTAAAATATCCCATCCGCAGTTTTGGGAATGAAGCCTTGAGTATCTCAACTATTTTCCAGAGGGGGATCAACTCCCCTTCGGATTCCTCCGGTCTCACTCTCTCCAGATAAAGGTCAGGATCAATATTTAAGTTCCTCATCTGGATAAGATCGATCCTGCTGTCCTTGATGAATCGACAGAGCCTTTCAAATTCCCTTTGACGATCAGTGATACCGGGAAAGATGAGAAGGTTAATGGAGGTGTAAATTCCTCGTTTTTTAGCTCGTTTTACCGTTTCCATGACCTTTTCAAAGGCATAGCCATGAGGGCGATAATAATGTTCATAGGCAGTTGGATTCAGGCTGTTCAGGCTTACCCGGATACTATCAAGACCAGCACGGATAATCGCCTCAGCCCTGTCAGGCAGGCTTCCATTGGTATTAAGGTTGATGATACCCTGCCGGGTTTTTGTCCGTACCTGCTGAATGGTTTGAATCAGGGTTTCTGCTTGAAGAAGCGGTTCTCCTTCACATCCCTGACCGAAGCTTACGATTCCGTCTTTCACACCTAAGTGAGGTACGGCAACTTCAATCAATTCGTCAACGGTAGGGACAAATTGTATCCTTTCCTGAGAAGATGGACAGCACTCCCCAGGCTGGAGTGATAGACATCCAAGACAGCGGGAATTACAAACCGGCGAGGTGGGCAGGGGGCATTCCCATCGCTTCAGGAAAAGATTTTTAGCTGCAAAGCAGTGGTATTCCAGAGCGCATCGGCTGAGCTGTTGCAGAAGTCTGTTATGGGGTTTTTTTTGTAAGAAGGCTTGTACTGACCTGGCTACTCTCTGGTCATTCTGGAAATATCGAGGATGCCAGTGAGGATTAGGGTCGATTTGAAGGGCGGTTATCCAGAATTTTCCGTCCTTCCAGCCTACTGCAGTGTAAGCCCATAAAGGGAGGGTAGGGGGGGATGTTTTACTCTGTATCGTGGCCGGGAGCAGGGTCCGGAGATATCCCGGAGCGGGAAAGGCAGCTACAGGGAAACATCGCCTTTCCTTGCCGCTTAAAACCATGGAATCACAGGCGACGAAGTCCTTTTTTTGTTTATCCCAACCAAGCGGGATGCGTCCGGGCATGGAAAAGAGCTGGCTGCCGAAGGGAAGGGGAATAAGATGCTCTTGTTCCGGCTTGAGGAAGGTATGGCCGGATCGAGCTGAAAGTTTCAGGAAGGGATGGTCATAAATCCTCCCGGATTCATCTGACACAACCAATGAAGGCATACCGCTATCCCCTCATCATGGGATTAACCGGCCCGATTCCCTGGCCTAAAGACAAGGCGTGCTGGATCGCATCCTGGATAAACCCCTGAGCATGTTCAACAGCCTGAAGAACTGCTGATCCCTTGGCTAAAAAGGCGGTAATGGCTGCCGATAATGTACATCCAACACCATGGAGATGGCGCTGTGGCAGATAATTTTTTTCAAAGAGCGTGTATGTCGCTCCATCATAAAAAAGATCATAGATTTGGCTGCCGGAAGAGGGCTTTTCCTCAAGGAGATGTCCGCCTTTAATGAGAACATGGGATGCTCCCATATCGATCATTTTTTGAGCTGCATCTTTCATCAAATTGAGGGTAGAAAGAGAGCAG
>JBLIRT010000175.1:0-6775 GCA_049472445.1 bacterium | reverse complement strand
GATCGGCGCTGTGGTAGTAAAAGGAGAATCCATTGTCGGCCGGGGCCATAATCAGATTGAGGAAAGGAAAGATCCAACTGCCCATGCAGAAATCCTGGCCATGCGTCAGGCAGGAGAGGCACTGGGTGACTGGCGGCTTCAGGAATGCCGGATATATGTTACCGTTGAACCCTGTATTATGTGTCTGGGGGCTATTCTCATGGCCAGAATCCCGGAAATTGTGTATGCCCTCCATGAGCCGAAGAGTGGTGCCGTCAGATCAAAGGCCGGATGCATCGGCATCTGGTCAGGGAAAAACATAAGGATCGTTGAGGGAGTCAGGAAATCGGAAGCCATGGCTTTGCTTCAGGATTTTTTCGCCCTGGTCCGAAATAAAAATTGAGGAGAGGTACCGAAGTCTGGCCGTAACGGGGTCGACTCGAAATCGACTTGTTCTGTGATGAGCAGGGCACGTGGGTTCGAATCCCACCCTCTCCGCCATTTTACCTGATGGGAATTGAGTTGATGAGAGCAGGAGTCATCTTCCGTCCCTGATACGTACGGTTTTTAGAGAAAAGAGGAGAGATGTCCGAGAGGCTGAAGGAGCACGACTGGAAATCGTGTGGGTGGTTAGTAGCCGCCTCGAGGGTTCGAATCCCTCTCTCTCCGCCAGATAACCTTAATTATCGGATTGAGTCGTGCTAGGCGGGGAATTAGCGGTGCCCTGTACCCGAAATCCGCTATAGCGGGGCTGAATTCCCAATAGAGGTTAGCATCTTTCTGGTTTGTTTTCAGGTAAGTGCGTTGATCCTCAGGCCCTACGCAACAGAAGCTTACGAACCCCGTCAGGACCGGGAGGTAGCAGCGGTAAGTAAAGTCTTCTGTGTGCTGTAAGGATTACCTGGGGGAAGCAGACTGCCTGATTGCAGCCATGAGGGTGAAATCGAAATTGGGTGCACGACTCTTGATTGCCTCATGTCATACCTTGCCTTAGCTAGAAAATATCGCCCGAAGACCTTTCATGAGATTGTAGGGCAGCAGCATATCTCAAAGACCCTGAAGAACGGTATTCTGTCCGGACGTATAGCTCATGCCTTTCTCTTTACCGGCCCCCGTGGAGTGGGGAAAACCACCACCGCCAGAATCCTGGCCAGGTCATTAAACTGCCAGAATCTTAACCAGGGAGAACCCTGTAACACCTGTAGTATTTGCCGTGATATTATCCATGGTAACTGTATCGATATTTTAGAAATCGATGGTGCCTCGAACAACAGTGTGGACGATGTTCGGGATCTTCGGGATAAAATCCGCTATCTACCTACGGTAAGTCGTTATAAGGTCTATATTATAGATGAGGTTCATATGCTCTCTACCGCGGCTTTCAATGCCCTTCTCAAGACTCTGGAGGAGCCTCCTGCCCACGCCATCTTTATTTTTGCCACAACTGAGCCTCACAAGGTGCCGGCTACCATTCTATCCCGCTGCCAGCGGTATGATTTTAAACGCCTCTCCACCAAAGACATTACCAGTGCCCTGCATGATCTGGTCAGACTGGAGGAGCATGATATTTCATCTCAGATTCTGACCCTTATCGCCAGGGCTGCTGATGGAAGTATGCGGGATGCCCAGAGCATTCTCGAACAGGTCATTTCCTCTCATGAGGGGACGATTCAGTACGATGACGTGCTGTATCTCCTGGGATTGGTGAAAAAGGATCAAATATCTTCCATCTGGCAGGCTGTCTTTGATCGAAAGCCTGAACATATCCTTTCCGGCCTGACCCAGGTTTTAGATCGGGGATATGACCTGCGGAATTTTACCGAGCAACTCCTGCAGTATCTCAGAGATCTCATCGTGTATAAGACATGCCCTGATCCGGAATCTTTGCTGGATGTTGCCGAAGAGGAAATTGAGGTTATCAGGGAGCAAAGCAGCCTTGTCTCCTGGGAAGACCTGCAGCAATACTTCCGCCTCCTGGCCCAGTGCCTGGACCAGATGCGGGGATCTTCCCATCCGCATATTCTCCTGGAAATGACCCTGGTCCAGTTATCACATATGGAGAGTGTTCTCGCTCTCGGGGATATTCTCCAACGGTTGGTGAATCTGGAGAAAGTCCTTCAGGAGGAGGAGATGCCTTTTTCAGGAAAAGCCACGACTGAAGGGCAGCATGTCCAGGGAAGACAACCGATACCGGATAGATCCTCTCAAGACGAGGGAGAACCTGTTTCTCCTCCTCAATCCATGGAACCGGAAGAGACGCATCCTGTCCTGACCTCGGGCCAATCCTCATCTTCAGTATCTTCGGTAGTACCAAAATGGGCGAAGGTTCTTGAGGGAATAAAGAAGGAGAAAAAGGCCCTGATTCCGATTCTTCAAAAGACAGCTTTAGATCTGACGGGAGATAATACTATTCGTCTTTCATTTCCTGAAAGCCCGGCTTTTTATCTGGATACGGTCAGACAGGAAAGCAATCAGTCAATTTTAGAGACATGGGTAAAAAAAATTTTTGGGCCGCAGTTTCGGGTAACCTGTTGTGCAAAGAAGGATTTGGATAAGGAAGGATCTTCGGCCGTACCGGAGGAAGATAATTTTACACAGGGATATATTGGTGATATAATAGCACGATATCCGATAATAAAAGCTGCAATGGAGACATTTTCCGCCCGGATAATCCAAAGCCATGTTTCATTTCGCCAGAAGGATTAATGCCTTCTGGTGCAATGTATACCCGGAAAGGGGAGGGAGAGATGAAAGGTTTTCAACAAATGATGAAGCAAGCCCAGGAAATGCAGGCTAAAGTACTCCGAGTGCAAAAGGAAGTGGAGTCTCAGACTGTGGAGGCTGAAGCCGGCGGTGGTATGGTAAAGGTAGTGGCCAATGGCAAACAACGTATTGTGGAGATCAGGATCGATCCTGAAGTAGTTAACCCGGATGACATAGAAATGCTTCAGGATCTGGTGACTGCGGCTGTTAATAAGTCCCTTGAGAGTGCCCAGGAGATGATCGCCCAGGCCATAGGCAAGGTTACAGGAAACTTAAAAATCCCCGGCTTACCTTAAAGGAGAATGTGGAGAAAGAGAAATATTGTCAATTCGAGCCCTTGATGATTTGACTGCAGAATTTAAAAAGATGCCGGGCATTGGATTGAAAACGGCTCAGCGCCTCTCCTTTTACGTGCTCAGGATTTCAAAGCAGGAAGCGGACAAGTTAGCCAGAGCCATCTGCCAGGTAAAAGAGAAAGTCCGATACTGCTCAATCTGTGGTAATATTACTGAGCAGGAACCCTGTGAAATCTGTTCCAACCCTAAGCGCGATTCCCAGACGATTTGTATCGTGGAGGAACCGAAAGACCTTCTTATTATCGAAAAAACGGGGGAATATCGAGGGCTGTACCATGTGCTTATGGGAGCTATCTCTCCTCTTGATGGCATAGGACCGGAAGATTTAAAGATTGAAAACCTCATGCAGAGAATAAAATCCACCGTGGTTAAAGAGGTGATTTTAGCCACCAACCCCAATGTGGAAGGGGAAGCCACGGCCACATATCTCTCACGCCTTATCAAACCCTTTGGAATCAGAGTATATCGTATAGCCCGGGGTTTACCTGTGGGGAGCGAGCTGGAATACGCGGATGAGGTTACCGTTACCAAGGCTCTGGAAGGTAAAATGGAAATGTAGGGACTGTGGATACGATACGTGTAAAGCCCTGAAAGAGGGGAGTATCATCCAAAATTACAGTAAGGGGGATAGATTATGCCAAAAATAACTGAAGTACGCTGGCACGGCAGAGGTGGCCAGGGGACGGTCACGGCTGCCAAAATTTTTGCTGAGACAGCGATGAGCGGGGGGAAGTATGTACAGGCTTTCCCTGAATACGGTCCTGAACGAATGGGAGCACCGCTTCGGGCCTATAACCGGGTATCTTCGGAGCCATTGTCGCTTCACTGCCAGGTCACGAATCCTCATATCGTGGCCGTAGTCGACGCAACCCTCATGGGATCGGTAGATGTGGCTGAAGGGACCCCTGAGGACGCCGTCTTCATTATCAATACGCAGGAGCAGCCCAAGGCGGTGCGGGAAAAATTTCGCCTTGCCCATGGCTCAGTCTATACCGTGGATGCGACGGGTATATCATTGGAAACGCTGGGCCGGCCGATTCCCAATACCCCTATGCTGGGTGCCATAGCCAGGGTTACTGACGTTATCAGTAAAGAGGATCTTATAAAGGACACCAGAACCAACCTTTCCAAAAAATTCAATGAGGATATTGTCCGCAAGAATATCGAAGCGATCACTCGGGCATACGAGGAGGTAAAGAGCGAATGAGTACAAAGAAATTAAAAGGCTGGAAGGAAATCCCCACTGGCGGGATGATTCTGGAAGCGGGAAATTCGGCTGAGTATGAGACCGGAGGATGGCGGACCTTCCGGCCGGTCTTGAATAAGGAAGCCTGTAAAAATTGCTTATTCTGCTGGATCTATTGCCCGGACTCGGCTGTCCTCGTAGAGGATGAAAAGGTAAAAGGGATTGATCTGAAATATTGCAAAGGGTGTGGTATCTGCGCCGCAGAGTGCCCGGCCAAAGCTATCGAGATGGTCGAAGAGGCCAAATTATAGGGGTTATCAGAAAATCAGGAGGAGGTTTAAACAGACATGGGAAAGCTAGTAGCCATGACCGGCAATATTGCTGTGGCAAACGCCATGCGGCAGATCAATCCGGACGTTTGTGCAGCCTACCCGATTACACCATCAACAGAGGTGATGCAGCAGTTTTCCTCTTTTGTTGCTGATGGAAAGGTGGATACCGAGCTGGTAACAGTAGAAAGTGAGCATAGTGCCATGAGCGCCTGCATCGGCGCGGCAGCGGCCGGTGGAAGGGTTATGACCGCCACCTCGGCCAATGGATTGGCCCTGATGTGGGAAATGCTGTACATCGCCTCGGGTAACCGTTTACCCATGGCCATGATGGTGGTAAACCGGGCCCTGAGTGCTCCGATCAATATTCACGGAGATCACAGTGACGAGATGGGCGCCCGGGATGCCGGGTGGATCCAACTGTATGCAGAGAATGCTCAGGAAGCCTACGACAACATTATCCAGGCCGTCGTGATCGGGGAAAGCGAGGGAGTGCGACTTCCCGTGATGACCGGGATGGATGGGTTTATTATCAGCCATTCTATTGAGAATCTTACGATGCTTGAAGACCAGGAGGTCAGGAGTTTTCTTGGAGACTATGTTCCTTACTATCCGCTGCTGAATATCAGGCAGCCGATTACCCTTGGTCCCCTGGACTTACAGGATTACTACTCTGAACATAAGCGCCAGCAGAACGAAGCCATGATGAAGGCCAAAGGGGCGATTATCAAGGTGGCCCGGGATTTTGCTTCCCTCAGTGGCCGCAACTATGGCTTTTTTGAGCCATATCGCCTGGAAGATGCGGAAATCGGTATTCTTACCTTGGGATCTTCGGCCGGAACTACTCGATTTGTCGTAGATGTGATGCGGGAGAAGGGAGTCAGGGTAGGGATGCTGAAGCTGCGTGTTTTTCGCCCCTTCCCTCTGGAAGAGCTGCAGAAGGCTCTGGGGCACCTGAAGGCCCTGGCTGTCATGGACAGATCCGATTCTTTTGGGGCTGCAGGCGGTCCGGTCTTTTCAGAGGTTCGCTCCGCTCTGTATGACTTACCTCAACATCCCAGGGTAGTCGATTATATTTACGGGCTCGGCGGCAGAGACCTTGGAGTCTCGCCTCTTGAAAGGGTGGTCGGAGATCTTCAGGAAATCAAACAAACAGGGACCATAAAAGAACTTGTCACCTATCTGACGGTCCGGGAATAGACTATCAGAAGAAGATAGGGGGAAATAATGGCTACATTGAAAGAATTATCAAAGCGGGAGGACCTCCTGGCCGGAGGGCATCGGTTGTGTGCCGGTTGCGGAGCTTCTATCGTTGTTCGGCAGATCCTTCTGGCAGCCGGTCGGAACGTGGTTGTCTCATGCTCTACCGGTTGCCTTGAAGTTGCCACGAGTATCTATCCCTACACTTCATGGAGGGTTCCATTTTTCCATAGTGCCTTTGAAAATTCGGCCGCTACGATCTGTGGGGTGGAAGCCATGTATCAGTCTTTGAAGCGAAAGGGGAAACTGCCCGTAGATGAGGAAATCAGGTTTATCGCCTTTGGAGGAGACGGCGGAACCTATGATATCGGACTGCAATCCTTATCCGGAGGATTAGAGCGGGGGCATGATTTTCTTTATGTGTGCTATGATAACGGCGCCTACATGAATACCGGCATTCAACGCTCCAGTTCAACTCCTCTGGGAGCTGATACCACTACCAGTCCGGCTGGTAAGGTCATACCCGGAAAGCAGCAGTACCGGAAGGATCTGACCGATATCGTGGAAAGCCATCATATTCCTTATCTTGCTCAGGCTTCACCTCATCACTGGAGGGATTTGACCCGGAAAGTGGAAAAAGCCCTGTCGATCAGGGGTCCTAAGTTTTTGAATGTCATCGCCCCCTGCCATCGAGGATGGAGAAATGGAATTAATCAGGCTATTCAATTGTCCAAATTGGCGGTGGAAACCTGCTTCTGGCCGCTTTATGAGGTAGAGAATGGCAAGGTGACCATCAATTACAAGCCGAAGGACAGGAAGCCCATCACCGAATGGCTGAAATTGCAGGGAAGGTTCAAACACCTGTTGAAGGAAGAGAACAAGAACCTTGCAGAGCAGATACAGAAGGAAGTCGATGACAACTGGGCAAGACTCGAGAAACTCAGCACCATATAACTCAGTTC
>JBLIRT010000174.1:0-6780 GCA_049472445.1 bacterium | reverse complement strand
AAGTGGGAGAGTAGGTCGCTGCCAAGATTATTTTCCCGTGCCCGCCACCTCCACATCAGGCGGGCTTTTTTATTTCAAACTTCGCTGGTGCTGAAGAGATTATATTCCTATGCAAAATTTTATCCAATATCTACAATCAGAGCTTAATTACTCAAAACATACCATACGTGCATATCAAAGTGATATTGCTCACTTTTTGCAGTATTTGGATATCGACTGCCAAGAGATATCCCCTGACGTCTATTCGCTCCTCGAACAGATTGATTATCGCCAGGTCAGACAGTATTTACATGTTCTCTTCAGTCGCCAGTTGGCAAAAAAAACCATAGGTCGGAAACTGTCTGCTATCAAATCATTTTTCAATTACCTTCAACGAGAGAAATTGCATCATGGCGGTAAGATAGCCTTACTTCCTTCGCCTAAAATCGGGAAAAAAATTCCTCTTTTCCTTACCATTGATGAGATATTCAAGCTTTTAGATTTTTCACCAGGTAATCTCTGGGAATTGAGAGATAAAGCCATCTTTGAACTTCTCTATGCCTCAGGGTTAAGAGTGTCCGAGCTCATTTCTTTAGATGAGGAGATGATTGATCTGAAGGGGTGTATCCTCCGTGTGCGTGGTAAAGGAAAGAAAGAACGGTTTGTTCCTGTAGGGGGGAAAGCTGTAGATGTGCTTAAGAAGTATTTACCTCATAAGCGGGAATTTCAAAGGGAGCAGGGGCTTGATGAGCTCTCTGCGGTATTTATTAATAGGAATGGACGAAGGTTATCAACGCGGAGTGTAGCGAGAATCTGCAAAAAATATTTTCAAAAGTCTGGTATTACTGGAACTGCCTCTCCTCATTCGTTCAGACATACTTTTGCCACCCATCTGTTAGATGCAGGTGTCGACCTTCGGACTATTCAGGAGATGTTAGGACATGCCAATATTTCCACAACCCAGGTATATACTCACGTAAGCTTAAATCACTTAATGCAGGTCTACGACAGAGCTCATCCAAAGGCATGAATATTGTTTATTTTAAGTAAGGCAGGAGAGTTTAACCATCAAGTTATTTTGATCACATAAACAATTACTATCTTCACGGTGAAAATAAAGGAGATTATGAAAGAAACAAACCAGGATTTCATTCGATCAACAACCATATTATGTGTGCGGCGAGACGGGAAAGTAGCTATGGCCGGTGACGGGCAAGTTACCTTTGGCCAGACAATCATGAAATCGAATGCCAAGAAAGTACGCAAGATGTATAAAGATACTGTCATGGCCGGATTTGCCGGGGCCTCGGCAGATGCCTTTGCCCTGTTTGGGAAATTGGAGTCAAAGATAGAAGAGTATCGGGGAAATTTACCAAGAGCTGCTGTTGAGTTAGCCAAGGACTGGCGGACAGATAAGGTGCTCAGGAGGCTGGAAGCAATGCTGGCTGTAGCCGACCAGGATAATTCATTCATCATTTCTGGCAATGGGGATGTCATCGAGCCTTCTGAGGGCATTATGGCTATTGGTTCGGGAGGTCCGTATGCGCTTGCAGCGGCCAGGGCCTTGCTTTTTAATACCCCCATGGATGCCAGGGGAATTGTCGAAGAGGCCATGAGAATTGCTGACTCCATTTGTATTTACACCAATAATTTTGTTACTATAGAGGAACTAAAGGGAAAAGAGTGAAAGGAGATATGAAAATATTAACTCCAAAAGAAATTGTGAGTGAATTGAATAAATATATTATTGGCCAGCATACGGCCAAAAAGGCGGTTGCTATCGCCTTAAGAAACCGATGGCGGCGCCAGCAGCTTGATCCTGATTTGCGGGATGAAATAGCGCCTAAAAATATTATCATGATCGGTCCTACCGGCATTGGCAAAACAGAAATTGCCCGCAGACTATCACGGCTGGCCGATGCGCCTTTTCTCAAGATTGAGGCCTCAAAATTTACCGAGGTTGGCTATGTGGGACGAGATGTAGAATCCATGGTCCGCGATTTGGCTCATTTGGCAGTTAATATGGTAAAATCAGAGGCAAGGGAAAGAGTACAGAAAAAGGCTGAATATTTTGTTGAGGAAAGGTTATTAGATATTCTCCTCCCCTCCGCCTCAGAGCCTCAAGAGATTGAAACAGCAGATATAGAGTCAAGCGAGGTAACAGAGAGAGCATCTACCAAGGCAAGTACAAGAGAAAAGATAAGGGAAAGATTACGAGGGGGGAAATTCGAGGAAAAGGTTATCGAAATTGAATCCAGGGAAAGATCTCTCCCGAACATTGAGGTTTTCTCCAATGTCGGTTTTGAGGAGATGGACATTAATTTCAAAGATATATTTACGGGAATATTTCCTCCGAAGATTAAAAAGAGAAAGATGAAAGTAAAAGATGCCCGTAAATTCATCCTCCAGGAAGAAACGCAACGGTTGATTGATATGGATGAGGTGATTTCTGAGGCCATCAACCGGGTTGAACAATCAGGAATCATCTTTTTAGATGAGATAGATAAGATTGCCGGATCAAAAAATACCCTTGGACCGGATGTATCCAGGGAAGGTGTGCAGAGAGATCTTTTACCGATTGTAGAGGGAACTACCGTAACTACAAAATATGGCCTTGTTAAAACAGATCATATTTTATTTATTGCTGCCGGAGCCTTTCATGTTTCGAAGCCATCGGACCTGATTCCGGAAATGCAAGGTCGATTCCCTATCCGTGTTGAACTTGCTCCTCTGAGCAAGGAGGACTTTATCAGAATCCTGACTGAACCTGAGAACGCCCTCATTAAACAATATACAGCACTTTTACGGACTGAAGGAGTAGAATTGATCTTTGAAAATTCGGCTATTTCAGAGATAGCTTCTCTGGCTGACCATGTTAATGAGAAGACAGAGAATATCGGAGCCAGGCGGCTGCATACTATTATGGATAAGGTATTAGAAGACATATCCTTCCAGGCTCCTGAACTAAAAGGCAAAAAGATTGTTATTGATGATCGGTATGTAAATGAAAAATTAAAAGATATCATTAAAAGTGAGGATCTCAGCAGATATATCTTATAAAAGGATTACCGGTATGCAGCGTTTAGTGGATAGAGTAAACGCTCTCATTGAGGCGCTTCCCTATATTCGTGATTTTTTCGGCAAGACATTGGTCATTAAGTATGGCGGCAGCGCTATGCTCAATGAAGAGCTTAAGAATGACTTCGCGCAGGACGTTGTTTTACTGCGTTATGTTGGCATGAATCCGGTCATTGTCCATGGCGGCGGTCCACTGATCACGGAAATGCTGCAAAAGCTCAATATAAAAACTGAATTTATTGATGGTCATAGAGTTACAGACAAAACCACTATGGATGTAGTAGAGATGGTTTTAGTGGGCCAGATAAATAAAAAAGTTGTCACGTTAATCAATCAGCATGGTGGAAGAGCTGTGGGGATGAGTGGGAAAGATGGGCTTTTGATTCGAGCTCAGAAACATTCCTGGAAAAGGGGAAATCAGGGCCATGGAGTATCTTTAGACCAGAACAAGGATTTAGGATTCGTAGGTCTCGTGGAGTCTATCAGTGCTGATTTGATCCATGTCCTGGATAAACATAATTTCATTCCGGTCATCTCACCAATCGGCGCTGACTCTCGGGGAGAAACTTATAATATTAACGCAGATACCGTGGCCAGTGAGATAGCTGCAGCCCTTAGAGCGGAAAAACTGGTTCTTTTATCGGATGTCCCTGGTGTAGTCAGCCAGGAGGGAAACCTTTTTCACACTCTTGGCCGCGAGGAGGTGCAGGAACTTATTTCTCAAAAAATCATTACCGGAGGGATGTTGCCGAAAGTACATTGCTGCCTCCAGGCACTTGAAAAGGGAGTTAAAAAGACCCATATTATTGATGGTCGTGTGCCCCATGCTCTGCTTTTGGAAATTTTTACGAATGAAGGGATTGGTACTGAAATCATATGTTAAATGATACTATCCGTCTGACTGATCAATACATTATGCCAACATATAATCGTCTTCCCATTGTCTTTCAGAGGGGCGAAGGATGCCGGTTGTGGGATAGCGAGGGTAAGGAGTATTTAGACTTTCTCTGTGGCCTGGGAGTCAATAACCTGGGGTACAGACATCCATCTATCGTTAAGGCTCTACAGAAGCAGGCGGAAAGGCTGCTCCATGTCTCGAATCTTTTCCATATCTCCGAGCAAGCCAGATCAGCCGAATTGATTGTTCAACAATCCTTTCCTGGTAAGATGTTTTTCTGTAACAGCGGGGCGGAAGCCAATGAGGCGGCCATTAAATTAGCTCGATTATATGCAAGGCATAAAGGTTGTTCTCATCCAGAGATTATTACTGCCCGTCAATCGTTTCATGGCCGGACTATAGCTACGATCACTGCCACCGGTCAGGACAAGGTGAAAAAGGGTTTTGAACCACTTCTACCGGGATTTACCTATGTTCCATTTAATGATTTACGAGCTGTCGAGGATGCTGCTACGGAGTCTACTATGGCGGTGATGATCGAACCTATACAGGGTGAGGGGGGGATTCATGTAGGTACCACTGAATATCTGGTCGGATTGAGGGCCTTCTGTAACCGGAAGGGAATACTACTCATCATGGACGAGGTTCAAGCTGGATTAGGGCGAACGGGCCGATTTTTCGGTTATCAGCATGCCGGAATAACACCTGACATAGTGAGCATGGCTAAGGCTTTGGGCGGAGGTCTTCCTATTGGTGCGATCCTGGCCAGGAACGAGGTGGCCGGATATTTCACCCCTGGAACCCATGCTTCAACCTTTGGAGGAAACCCCCTCTCTTGCACTGCTGCTCTGGCTACGGTGGAGGCCATTGTCAAAGAGGAAATCTTAAAGAATTGTCAGGAGATGGGTTGCTATTTTGAACAATGCTTACAGAATATAAAACGAAAGTACCCCTTTGTCAGGGAGATCCGAGGTCGGGGATTGATGTGGGGAATGGAATTGGATAGGGCCGGGATCCAGATTGTTAAGGCTTGTCTCCAGGAGGGGCTTATCATTAATTGTACTGCTGATACCGTGCTCCGTTTCTTACCCCCCTTAATCGTGAGCTGTGAAGAGATTGATTTGGGAATTCATATCTTGGATTCAGTACTATCCCGGCAATAGGGATTTTACTCATTATTTCCCCTTCATATTTCATAAGGAGAGGAAAATAATCATACATTGGCCAGGATCTTTTTCAAATGTGGGACATGACGTATGAAAAAGGATTTACTCAGCATTCATGATTTGGATCCAAAGGATATTGAAAGTTTATTTCCCTTGAGTGCGGATTTAAAAATGAGGCGTCGCAGGGGGTATCATGATGAATATAAGCCTCTTCGAGGGAAAACCTTAGCCATGATCTTTCATAAAGCCTCTACGAGGACTCGCATATCTTTCGAAGCAGGAATGTTCCAACTGGGAGGAAGTGCCCTCTACTTACATGCCAATGACTTACAAATGGGACGTGGAGAATCTTTAGCGGATACTGCTCGAATTTTGTCCCGTTATGTTGATGGTATTTTGATCCGGACTTATAGGCAGGAGGAGGTTGAGGAGTTATCAAGATTCGCTTCTATTCCTGTTATCAATGGATTGACGGATAAGTTGCATCCCTGCCAGATTTTGAGCGATTTATTTACTATTCAGGAGAAGAAAGGGAGATTAACAGATCTTAAAATTGCTTACATTGGCGACGGAAATAATATTGCCAATTCATGGCTATACGCAGCGGCAAAGATGAATTTGCATCTTTGGATTGCCTGTCCTGCGGGATACGAGCCCAACACGGAAGTCGTAAAAGAAGCTATTACGGAAGAGGTTATTGATAAAAGGCAGATTGTGATCTGCCAGGAACCGGAGGAAGCTGCCTCCGATGCAGATGTTCTTTACACTGATGTATGGATCAGCATGGGACAGGAAAAGGAGCGTGAAAAAAAGTTACAAGCCTTCTCGGGATACCAGATTGATACGGCTCTCCTGCAAAAAGCCCGGAAGGATGCACTTGTTATGCATTGTTTGCCGGCTCACAGAGGAGAAGAAATTAGCGGAGAGGTATTGGAAGGGAAAAATTCGGTCATTTTTGACCAGGCGGAAAATCGGTTATACGTACAGCAGGCTATCTTAATCAGGCTTTTGGGGCAAACATCATAATCTGTTACATGAGGTATTTTTACATGAATGAACATTGGCAGGGATGGTGGATTGACAAAAATTCAGGAGAGATGCAGAGGGCAGAATGGATAACCAGAGTAATAAAGTCAGAAAGGTAGTTTTGGCTTATTCAGGCGGATTAGATACTTCAGTTATTATTAAGTGGCTGATGGATAAATACCAGTGCGAGGTAATTGCGGTAGCTGTGGATCTGGGGCAGGAGGAGGACCTGGTAAAAGTTAAAGATAAGGCTTTAAAAATTGGAGCTGCCAGGGCTTATATTGAAGACCTTCGCCAGGATTTTTTGGTCAATTACTGTTTTCCGGCTCTTTGGGCTAATGCGATCTACGAGGGGAAATATCCTTTGGCCACAGCTCTCGGCCGCCCCTTAATTGCCAAAACATTAGTGGAAATTGCCGAACGGGAAAGCGCTGATGCGGTGGCACATGGTTCAACAGGAAAGGGAAACGATCAGGTACGATTTGATGTTTCCATTATGGCCTTGAACAGTCGTTTACGGATCATTGCACCGGTTCGAGAGTGGGAATTTAAATCCCGGGAAGAAGAGATTCTGTATGCCCAGAAGCATGGTATTCCAGTGCCGGTAACCAAAGAAAAGCCCTATAGTATTGA
>JBLIRT010000173.1:0-6784 GCA_049472445.1 bacterium | reverse complement strand
AATCCCACTTCATACTTCAAAAATTAAAAAATCCTTTGCAAACTTGCTGAATATTAAATGTTATCAGAAAAAATCCCTGATTTCCAGCACTCTCTTCAAAGTTCAGATATTCCCCCCCTCCCTGGAAGATGGGGAACATCTCTTCAAAGTTCAGGGTGAAAGTATCCTATGCAACCTGATACGTCATCTGCTTATTAAAAACAATCCGATAATGAAACTATCGGAATCTACCGGCAGGCCCGTAATGTTTTAGACATAGCAGACTCTTACTATCTGAAAAGATTATAGAATACTTTCTAAAGAGGAGAGTATGCCTTCTTCGGATTTGACCATACAGCAGTTCAAGCTCCCCTTGACCAGGCAATTGATCAATTGGGTGGGGAGGGTAGGGCAAAGGTTTGGTATCAATATGATCAACCTGTCTTCCGGCTCTCTGCTTGAAACATCACTTCGAAAAACCGGATTATCTGACTGGGGAGAGGATGATTTCCAAACCCCATTGAACGTGCTGCTCGATTCCCTTGAGGGTGAGGCAAAGTTGACGGTTTTGGGTCGAATAGCCATACGTCAGACCTGCCTGAGAATCCTTATGAATAGATTATCTATCCAGGAAAATCTCAGGCTGCATCCTGAAATCAAGGATATCCCTATACAGCGGCCTCTTTTTATTGTGGGACTTCCCCGGACAGGAACCACCTTACTTCACAATCTTCTGGCTCAGGATCAGGATAATCGGGTGCCATTATTTTGGGAGCTTCTGTTTCCTTCACCGCTCATCTTCAGAGGAAAACATAAGGCCGACTTTCGACTCACCCTGACCCGGAAAAAAATTGATCAGATTTATGCCCTGTCTCCCCAGATTTTCTCCATTCACCCCTATAACCCGACCGGGCCTGAAGAATGTATAATCCTTTTCCAGAATACCTTCAAAAGTCTTTTCTTCCCCCTCTATTATCATATCCCGAAATACACTGAATGGCTCCTTCAGGAGAATATGGTGGGTGCCTACCAGTACTTTTTACGCCAGTTGCAACTGCTCCACTGGCAAAGGCCGGGGCAGCGCTGGGTGCTCAAGTCACCGGCCCATCTTTATTTTCTGGACGCTCTGCTTTCCGTTTTCCCGGATGCCTGTTTTATTCAGACTCATCGTGATCCCAAGGAAATTATTCCATCGATTTGCAGTCTCTCCGGCATGGCCACTCAAATGAGCAGTGATCGATTGCCCTTTCATTACTTCGGAGAAAAGGGGCTCTTTCTTTGTAAAACAGCCGTAGACCGAGGGATGAACGTGCGGGCCTCAGTTGCCGCATCTCATTTTTATGATGTCCAATATCAGGATCTTGTTACCGATCCCATAGCTGTGGTACGAAGCATATACGACTATTTCGGCTATGATGTGAAGATAACTATGGAAACGAACATGAAGAACTGGTTAGCAGCCAATCCTCAGCATAGGTATGGCATCCACCGGTATTCACTGGATGAATTTGATCTGGATCAGAAAACCATTGATGACCAATTTGCCCTGTACAGGAAGCGGTTCAATGTTCAATCAACCTGAATTAAGGTCTGGAAAAGAATTATTGTATGAAATGACGGGACTTACCAGTAATTCATGGTAATGAAATACGTATTTTCATTGTCTTCTTTCCAATGTAACATGGTATAGGCAAGCTCAACTTTATTATCAAATTTCCACCCCAAGCCAAAGGTATAGGCTTTCAGATTTTCCTGATTGTTTACATGATATCCTCCAGCCCGAAGGGCCATTATTTTTTTTCCTTTTCCGAAGCCAAACCACCTTTCCAATCCGAACCTGATTTGAGGCTCATCAAAATATTGGGTAGTGATATCATACAGTTCCAGCGAGATGATGCTTAATTCATCAGGTCTAAAGGAAAAGCCGGGGCGTATATTTTCAACATGTTTCAGGATTATACCTTCCTTCTTAAATTTCAGTTCTGATTCCAGAAAATTTTGGACCAGGCACCCTATAGAAAACATTTTATGTTCAGGCATTGAGAACATCCTATATGTCCTCATCCCCACCTTGGGCCCAAAAGACCAGTGGATACCTGCATCCAGATCGACGGTGGACGTATCGTCTAAAGTCTCATCTATGCCGCTGTTAATATTTGCCTCTAATGATGACCAGATAAATTTTCCGCTTAATCCGACAGCTAAATTCAAATCCTCAATCAGATATGCTCCATAACTCAACTGTAAATAGTTCGTATCATGGGCTAACCATCCCAGTTCTCTACCATCTTCGGATACTAATTTCATAATATGATCTTTGTTATAAACGAAGGCTATTCCTAATCCTCCGGATTTTACGGGGCTGCCTGCTGCAATATAAATATCGTAGTTGGAGTAGTGCCAGTTAGTAACGAGAGTTGAATTTACTTCAAAAGCTCCAATCTGAGACAAGCCCGCCGGATTCCAATAAACAGCATCTAAACTATCTGCTACTCCCGTAAATGCGCCACCCATCGCCAATGGCCTGCCTCCCCAACAGGCATCTGATAATTTAGGGAAGAAGCACATAGTAATATATATTGGTAACATTATGTGAATATACACTACATTTTTCATAATTTTCATAATTTCTTTCTCCATGAAAAATCTCACAGGTTCTGTTAAGGAGAATAATCCCTGCGGATGGTAGCCGCAGTGATTATCGAGGGCGCGAAACGCCCTCGACAATACGTTGATAGGTGTTAAAGTAATTGGCCCAGGACGTTATATTGATCCCGTATTGTACCACCCGGCTTACTTCAGGGGGAAACTCTGTCTCTCTGTTTTGTTGCGCATTTCACGGTGGGAACAGTCCTTAATCTGTGCTTGATGCATAGTCAACTTTACTTAAATACTTTTTCGGCCATTATTCATCAAAAATACTACTTACATCGTCTTCTTTGGTTTTCAGGCAGGGAATCTCTCAAAGGCTCTGGCCGAAAATTTTTTCGTCACCAGGGAAGGATAGGCCTGGTTAAACAGCTCGGTACACCATTGCTGGATCGATTCTTTTCTCCCCCTGGTCAGAGATTCGGTGGCCTCTAAATATTCAGCAAAGAGATAGAGTGCCCTGAGAGTGCCAAGGGTTTTGGCGGCCTCAAAGGAGAAAAAAGTCCGGTAGCGCCTGGCAGTGGTTTCCTCAATTTTGTTTTTGGTAAAAATAAAGGTCTCTTTTGGCCTTTTCCCCTCCGGGATAACATAAACGAGGTACTGGTAAGCCATAGACCGATAAAATTCTGCGGCCATCCAATCCATAGGTTTTCTTTCGTGCAGAAATCTCATGAAGTTAAGGGTCATCTCGTGGTAGCGCTCGTATATTTGGGCATTCGTCCTACAATCCTCTATGTTCCAGTGAGTGTAATCATCCTCCCTTTCCATACTATTCCTTCACCACGATTCCTTCACCCTGATTTCCCAGGAACCTTCAACCTTTACAACAGGATAGTTATAACATAAAACTGTTCGGGAAAAAATTCCGGGGATAATGGCTGTAGGGCAATCGCCTCAAAGGTGAATGGCCCGTTTCATCTATAGGGTATCATTCCTCACCTATTATCGGTGGTTGTGCAAGGTGGGAGGCCATCATTCCGAAAGGATATTGTTCCTCACCTGTCAGCACGAATAAAAATCTGACACTTCCCCCCCCTTTTTATATGTTTCCAATTGTCTTTTTTCCCATGGCCAACGAACGGATTTTTAAGCTGGCCAAGCCTTTAACAAGTCACCGTGGAAAATCTGTTTCCGGCAGAATACCTGAAGAGGTTCATTTTGAGCCCATTTTGAAGGGAAATCTTTAAAATTCTTTCTTCTTTTGATATGAATGATCAGTACGTGAAACAAAGGATGTAAGATGCGATTGCCCTGATAATGGCCGGCCCGAACGGACCTCACACCGTGGAGCGGGTGCTGAGATAATACAGATGCAGTATCCTTATTTCAGGATAGCCGATCTTTCCCTCCAGGGCCTCAAAGACGGGCTTTAAATAGCCGGTGTCGAGCCTTTCAATAGTGTTCAGGACAAGGGTTCTCTGTTCGGAAGATAAGGTCGACAGCGTCAGGAGTTCCTCGGACCTTATCCGGTGGCCTTCCTGAAGGTATTTGTACAAGTGGTTTAAAACAGTATCCAACTTTATGTTGAAGGTCTCCATGATCTCCCGTATCGATTGGCCGCTGTTATAAGCCTCGCCGATCATGACATGTTTTCGTTTTGAGACTACCTTTGGGTTGAAGGAGGATGGTCGGGGTATTGGATTTGAGGCCCCGGAGGAGGGTTGTGGTACCAGCTTTGCGGTGCCGGAAGATGGTCGGGGTAACGGTTTTGACAGGCCGAAAGATTGTCCGGCTAAGGGTTTTGGCCGTTCCTTGAGGCCCCGTTCCTGGCAGTACTGCCTGATGATATCCAGGAACATATGGCCATACTTTTCACCTTTAGCCGAGCCGATCCCGTGAAGACTCAACAAACTTCCCGCGGATTGTGGAAAATAGGCAGCCATTTCCATAAGGGTCTTATCGGGAAAGATCACATAGGGGGGAACATGGCCCTTATCAGCCAATTCCTTTCGTTTCGCTCTCAAAAGTTCAAACAATCCGTGATCACAGGTCAGGGTATCCTCCTTTCCCAGGCCGAAATCCACTTCGTCCTGTCTGATTTTCCCCAGCACTTTTTCTGTGCCTTTAAACACCTCATAAGCTTTCGGAGTGAGCTTCAAGCTGCCGAATTCCATATCCTGAATCATCAGGCCCTTCTGAAGGAACTGCCGGGACAGATAAAACCACTGCCTTTTGGAATGTTCTCTGCCGATACCGTACGTTGACAGGTTTTGATGATTGAATTTCAATACCTTTTGAGATTGCGAACCCCATAACACGTCAATGATGTGGCTGGCTCCGAACATCTCACCGGTCCTTTTGACACAGGAAAGAAACTTTTGAGCCGGAATGGTAATATCGACCAACTCCTTTTCCCCCACCAGGCAATTGTCGCAGGCCTTGCAGTTCGAGGCGGAATAATGCTCGCCAAAATAGGTGAGCAGGGGATGCCTGCGGCATCTATCGGTTTCAATAAATTGCAGTAAGGCATTCAGATGAAAATTGGCAATTCTTTGCTGCTGTTCATTCTCCTGAGTGATGAAATACTTAACTTTCTGTATATCCCCGTAGCTGAACAGCAATAAACAGTGAGCCTTTAACCCGTCACGGCCTGCCCTTCCAATCTCCTGATAATAGGTTTCAATATTTTTGGGAAGATCATAGTGAATGACAAAGCGAATGTTCGGCTTATTGATACCCATGCCAAAGGCAATCGTTGCCACCATGACCTGCACATCATCCCGAATGAATAATTCCTGGTTTTGAGTACGTTCTTTTTCCGACAAACCTGCATGATAGGGTTTTACTGAAAAGCCTTCTTTCTGCAATACCTCATACAGATCATCTACCTGGCGGCGGGAAAAGCAGTAAATAATACCTGACTGATGAGGAAATTTTTTCAGGAAGTGTATCGACTGGGAAAGAGGATCGCTTTTCGGCGTAATCTCGATAAACAGGTTTTCCCGGTTAAAACTGGCTATAAATTCATGAGCCTGAGTAAAGCCCAGGTTAATTTTGATATCATTCCGCACCCGCTGCGTGGCTGTGGCCGTGAGAGCTATACATACGGCCGAGGGGATCTGGTTTCTGATTTCAATGAGCCTGCGGTATTCCGGTCGAAAATCATGCCCCCATTCTGAAATACAGTGGGCTTCGTCAATAGTGAAGCAGTCAACCTTCACCGATGAAAGAAGGGCCAGGGTTTTGTCTTTGAACAGGGTTTCAGGGGCCAGGTAGAGTAATTTGGCCTCATTCCTTATGATGCTCCGGATAGCGCTTTTATATTCTTGATAGGACAATGAACTGTTTAAGAAAACCGCTTTGACGCCAAGCTCTCTCAATTGCTCAACCTGATCTTTCATGAGAGAGATCAGGGGAGAGACGACAACCGTCAATCCTTGAAAAATGAGAGCGGGAATCTGATAGCAAAGGGACTTCCCCCCTCCTGTGGGCATGATAACCATGGTATCGTTTTTCTTGAGCACATTGTGGATAATTTCCCTTTGAAGGGGCTTAAAGGCATCGTATCCGAAGGTGTCCCTCAGAACAGACAGGGCTTGATTGATGAGAGAATCATTGCTTATTTGATTGATCAAAGAATCAGTGTCTGGAGATTCCATACTTCTTATTCTATCATACTAAGTGCTCTCCGAGAACCTTTCTTCGGTGCAGGAGTTCTCCCTTACGTTAAGTATAACGTCTCCTGACCTTTTTTACCCTGGTTATAAATCAATTACAGCCTTGCCTGTTGAATGGTAATGAGAATCCGGATGAGGAGCCGACACATTACTGCGATCGAGGAGAGAAGTCAGATTTTCATGCTCGCTTTTGACCCGTGAGCGTCAAGAAGGTTTCAGGTGAAATATTCAGGCCGGCCAGCCGGCACACTTTATGGGGTCACTTTATGGGGTCAGGTCTTGAATCTTGAATTTAATCGAAATTCAAGATTCAAGACCTGACCCCAAGGGGCAGATATATGTACCGGGTAGGAATCGTAGGCTCTTATGGCGGTCTGAACCTTGGGGATGAGGCCATCCTGCAAGGCATCATTTCTCAACTGCGGAAGTCTCTGCCGGTGGAGATAACCGTATTTTCAAGAGATCCTGAGGATACTCTTCGCCGGCACCGGGTTGAGCATGCAGTCCACGTAAGAAAAATGGTCCGAACTGAGGTCCTG
>JBLIRT010000172.1:0-6788 GCA_049472445.1 bacterium | reverse complement strand
GTTGTTTCACACATCGCACAACTCAAATGCATTCAGGTTCTTGGATAAGTCATACAATGACTCGCAACAAGTATGAACTGGCAGCAATGGTTGACGAGCTATTAAATGAACAACTTGAAGCCAGGAATAAGCTTATCTTAGACTCTGTGGGTGAGGGGATCTATGGAATGGATTTGGAAGGGAATATCATCTTTATCAATCCATCTGCGGTGCAAATGACAGGCTACGGGCCCACAGAACTGGGCGGACACCACAAGCATGAAATCCTCCACCATACCAGAGCGGATGGAAGCCCTTACCCCTATGAAGAATGCCCGATTCACGCTACGATCAAGGATGGAATCCCCCGCCATATCACTGATGAGATCTTTTGGAGGAAAGATGGTTCCAGTTTCCCCGTAGCCTATGTGAGTACTCCGATTGAAGAAAAAGGGAAGATTACCGGTGCGGTTGTGGTTTTTAAGGATTTCACCGAACGACAGAGAACAGAGGAAGCCTTGAGAAAAAGCCAGAAGCAGATGGCCGAGGCCCAAAGGCTGGCCCGTGTGGGAAGTTTTGAGTGGGACATTGCCAAAGATGAGGTGTCCTGGTCTGAAGGGCTTTACAGAATCTTTGGTTTCGAGGAACACGTGATGGGTCTATGCCTTGAGGAGCGTATCATACAAGTTGCCCATCCTGATGATCATGATTATTTACGAGGTTTGTTCCAAACAGCACTCAATGACAAAAAACCCTTTGAGTATCAGCATCGATGTGTTCGGGGTGATGGGGCAACATGCATCCTTCAGGGGAGAGCGGAAGTCTTTACCGATACCACAGGCAAACCGGTTAAAATCGTCGGATTTGTTCAGGATATTACAGAGCTTAAGCAGGCTGAGGAAGCGCTGCGGGAAAGCGAGAAGAAATACCGGCTGATCGTTGAGAATGCGCAGGAGGGTATCTGGGCCATTGATGAAGAGGCCAAAACCACCTTCGTCAATAAGCGTATGGCCGATATGCTTGGCTATACTGTTGATGAGATGCTGGGGAAGAGTCTCTTTTTCTTCATGGATGAGGAGGCAGTGGCTTTGGCCTGTCATTATTTTAAACGGCGCGAGCAGGGAATCAGGGAGCGGCATGATTTTGAGTTTTTTCGCAAGGATGGATCACGGATCTATACCAGCATGGTAGCTTCACCAATCATTGATGATGAGGAAAATTTTAGCGGAGCGCTCGGTATGGTGGCCGACGTTACGGAACAAAAGAGGGCGGAGGAGGAAAAAGCCAGAATCCAGGCTCAACTCCTTCAGTCTCAAAAGATGGAAGCCATCGGTGTTCTGGCTGGAGGTGTGGCCCATGACTTCAATAACCTGTTGACCTCGATCATCGGCTATACCAGCATGGCCATGCTGAAGGCCGATGAATCGAATCCCCTGTTCGGAGACTTGAAGCAGGTGCGTCTCGCTGCTGAGCGGGCAACCAACCTTACCCGGCAGCTCCTTCTTTTCAGTCGCAAACAGCTGATGAAGGCAGTCTCTCTCGATCTTAACAAGACAGTTGTGAATCTGCTCAAAATGCTCCACCGCCTCATTGGTGAGGATATCCTTATCGAGACAGAATTTGAGCCGGATCTGTGGTCGATTCGGGCTGATGAGGGAACCATTGAGCAGGTGATCATGAATCTGGCCGTCAACGCCAGAGATGCCATGCCCAGAGGAGGGCAACTGGTCGTGAAGACCAAGAATGTAACCCTGGATGAAAACCTTTCCGCTGCTATTCCCCAGGCACGGCCGGGCCGATTTGTCCGCCTGTCTCTGGCGGATACGGGAACAGGTATGGACAGGGAGACCATGAGCCATATATTTGAGCCCTTCTTCACCACCAAAGGCCTGGGCAAAGGTACCGGCCTGGGTCTGGCTGTAGTCTATGGGATAGTCGAACAGCATGAGGGGTGGATTCATGTCTCCAGTGAACCGGGGAAAGGATCTGCATTTGAAATCTACCTGCCCGTTTCCCCTGCGATGAATGAAGATAAGCCGGATGAGAAGATTTCCTTGCAGAAATTCCAAGGCCGGGGTGAGCGGATCTTAGTGGTGGAGGATGAAGAATCTGTACGGGAAGTGGCGGTAAAGACACTTCAGGAAAATGGCTACCTGGTAGCCGAGGCTGTCAATGGGCAGGAGGCTCTGAACATTTTTGACCAGGCGGGGGGAAGGTTTGACCTGGTCTTCAGTGATATGATACTGCCCGATCAAACCGGACTTGACCTGGTTGATCGACTGCTGTGGCGTCAACCCGGCCTCAAGGTTCTCATCGTAAGCGGTTATACGGATCAAAAGTCCCAATGGCCCGTCATCCGGAAAAGGGGATTCAGGTTTCTTCAGAAGCCTTTTGATCTGCCTGATCTTCTTCGGGTATTGAGAGAGGTTATAGAACCGGATACCGTTAACGTGTAAGATAAGAACTTTGATATAGGGAAGCTGTATGATGGCCTCCAGGAAAGAGGAAGGGAGTTGTGGTTATTGCTTGAGAAAGAAAAGTGATCACGGCAGGAAGCAGGTAAGGGGGCCATACCACCTGTAATTACAAGTGGTATGGCCTTTTTTATAAATCACGAATGAGCTTGAGAGCCATGTCTTAAATTATACCCAGGGCAAGCAAAGTGGTCGTTGAAAGACCTCCCATGAGTGCAGTTAAGCCGGTGAGAGCAGGGGTGGTAACAACAGGGGCAACAGGTACCGGTGCCGGTGCAGGAATAAGACCGGCCAGAGCTGTACCAGGAATCGTTAATGTTAACGAAGGGATATTGAGGGTAACGGTTATGCTCGGGGCAACAGTCGGGACGACCGGCAGGACGGGAGTGGTTACTGCCGGCACGGTAGTTGTCGGCACAAGGCTGGGCAGTAAGGTTAAAAGCCCCCCTCCCGGTGTGGCTCCTGTTCCTCCGATTCCTCCAAAAAGTGTAGTCGCTGTTGGGAGCAGTACGGCAGCACTTCTAAAGGTTGGAAAAGTGTAAAAAGGGAAGGGCGGAGGGAAAACTGGTGGGGGAACTAAGTAAGTAGGGGGAAAAAGGGGTAAAGGGGGTAAAGGGGGTAAAAATTGGGTATGGCCAGAGCTTACAAAAGTAATTGATAAAAGGATCATAATGCTTAAAATAAGAACCGTTTTGCTTTTCGCTTTCATTTTTTCTTCTCCTGAATTTTTGTGGCAACTGTTCCGTTTCCCTCAAAAGCCTTGCCAAAATATTTCTTTAATCCTGAAGTACCATCACCTCCTTCATGATCACTTTATGGGGCCTATATAATACAGGTGCCCTCCTCACGATCATTATTTCCCATGGTCAGAGAAATAAATGTATGATTATCCCGGCCTTTCTGTATTATCAAGGTGGTTTTGTCTGATGTACCATGTTTCAGGTTATGTGTATGAACTCAGCAATACTACTGGAGTCGCCTGTATAAAGCTCCACTGGGTATCGCTTTAGTGAAAAGTGAGGATATGAAAAACCGTAAGGACGCTTGAGATACGAGTAATTATTGCAACAGAGACTGTTTGATAAAAAACCTCTGGTCTTCTGGGAAGGTATGCCCAGGCTGTCTGTTTAAAAGTACATGCAATCCCCCATCTGGTCAACCTGAATACCCTTCATAGAAAGGGTATGCCGACATATTTCCCTCTGTCCATAAATCTCATTTATAAGAAATAGTGTGTATCGGATTTAACACGATGCTGTAAGTTTGCAAATATCATGCCGATTTACTGATTAAATATGGATTTTGCCCATTCTGCCATTATATTTTAAATTAAATGAATATAATCATGGGGATGATCTCAAAAGTTTTTTCAAATACATCTCTTGTAAAGCTGACTTTCCATGCGTTTCTTTCCAGAAATTTTCCTTCGGGTAGCCCCCTTGTGCAAAAGTTTGTAACCTGTTATGAAAAATGTTTCATATCAATGGGGTCCAGATACTTGATAAAGAGAAAAGTCTGCCCTTGAGCACGGGAGGCTTGACAATAATGGATAAAATTCATTATCCTGGCCACAAGGTATTATACGAAAATCTTCAAAGATTTCATAACCGGTCAGGTTCCGGTTCCCTTGTGCTTATCCTGCCGAATGAAGAGATGATACATATACCAGTGAGACAATTATTTCTGATAAGGCATGGGGCAGTCGGCCCCAAGGGCGGAGGACGCTTTTACGGATCAACCGATCTATCCCTATCCGACGAGGGTGCCCGCCAGGCTGACGTTGTGGCCAGAAAGCTGGCTTCGGAAAGAATCAAAGGCATATTCACCAGCCCTTTGAAAAGAGCACGTGAAACGGCCCGTCCTGTTGCCCTTATCCATTTCCTTTCATTCAGGGTGATGGAAGGCTTAAGGGAGGTGAACTTCGGCCTTTGGGAAGGCCTGAGTTTTAGTGAGATACAGGCTCAATATCCGATCGAGTGTGCATCATGGCTGGCTGATCCCTGGAGCTTCAGCTTTCCGGGCGGGGAGTCGGTAAGTGATTTCAAGAGCAGGGTCATCAATTCATTGGAAAAGGTTTTACGTGCTGAGGGTGATACCGTGGTGCTCGCCCATGGCGGGTCTATAAGGGTTATCCTCTCTCAGGCAGGTGGGATGCCTGAAAACGAGGTATTTCGCTTTCCCCTCGACCACGGAGGGATAACCGTCATTGAATTGAGCGCAAAGGGATCAAAGGTCAAAGTGATCAATGATACAGCTCATTTGCACTGAATCCTTCCTCTACAGACGCAGATATCCCTCCTCAGAGAGCTACTATATGAAAGTCCTTCACATTGAATCCCTCTCCTCTTACGCAAGAACTTTTCCCTGCTGAAGCTCCTTCATTTCAATAGGGTACAGAGGCAATACCGGGGAGAGGTAGGCAGGATGAACCTTAAAAATAAAAAACCGTTGGTGCTTTACGCTTTGCATATCCACCCGCAGGTGGAAGTCTCACAGGTTTCCCTGTAAGATTTTCACAAAGCCCATAGCACCAACGGCAATTCAAAGATCGGCTTTTGCCTCTCAGCACTACTACATTTTTTTCAATCTTTATAAGAATTATAAAAGCTCAGCACTTTCTTGACATAGTTCACGGTCTCCCGGTAAGGAGGTACGGTGCCCAATTCAGCAACTATCGTTTCTCCTGCATTGTAGGCAGCCAGGGAGAGTCTGAGATTATTATCAAAAAGGGAAAGGAGATGCTTAAAATAGCTGACTCCACCCTCTATATTCTCCCGGGGATTAAAGACGTCCGATACTTTCATTCTCTTGGCGGTTTCAGGCATCAGTTGCATTAATCCCTTTGCACCTTTTTTGGAGACAGCGTGAGGATTGAAACCGGACTCGGCCCGGATGATGGCCTTAATTAACGCAAAATCGACATTATGTTTCAGGCTGGCTTCCAGAATCCAACGGTCATAGAGATTGGATGGTCTCTTCCGGCTGGGTTTCCTTTCAGGCTCTTCAATATCTTTAAGGAAGAGCTTGAATTTCGGGTCTTTGGGAGTGTTGGTATAGTGGGTTACCCCATCCTTACCCTGAAAGCGATAGATCGCACCCACCCCAGGCTGGCTCTGGAGCAGCAACCCAGCAAGGAAACCCAGGATGATGGCGCACTTCATAAAAATCTCCTCATTACAAATTTACTATGAAAATTACCACAGGCTTCATTTTTTGTCAAGGAATTGTGAGTAGAAAGTTTTTATGTCAGAAAACATTTCCCCGGCTATCTTGATTTTGTTTTTCAAAATAAACACTTATCCATTTCATGAGAAAAAAGGAGGAGTGAGATGTAACCATATTTCTCTCATGATTGTATATTTAGGTAAATTCGGGTAGGCAATCATGACAGAAGATAAACGAAAGGGGGTGGGATGTCGTCCGATTGAACTTTTAAGCAGCTGACGAGGATACCGTGGAATCTGGTGACCAAGAGCAGGAAGACCTGTTCGGCTGACTGGTTACGATCTCTTGTCATTCCATACCATAAAAAGGAGAAAAAGATGAAACGGATATTTACATATGTCATATTGGCGGTATTGTCCGTGTTATTAGCTCTCCCAACCCAAGGTTACGCCCAAAGAACACAGACGAGAAGCATGGTTCAAAGTCGTTTCATGACCATGACGCAGAGCCAGACCAGAGACATGAGCCGGACCCAGGTTCGAACTCAAACCCGGGATCCTATTCAGACCCAGACTCAAGATCAGATCCAGAATCAGACTCAAACCCAGGCCCATAATCAAACCCAGGCCCATAATCAGACCCAGACCCGGAATCAGACTCAAACCCAGACCCAGCCGGAAGATCCGATCCAGAACCAAGCGGGGACCCGGACTCAGACCCAGACTCAGGATCCGACCCAAAGCCAGAGCGGAAACGAATAGGGCATACGGTGTATGCCTGACAGAAGTTATCCACCTTTCCCATTGAAAAGTTGATCCTTTCTACGGGAAAGGAAAAAAGTATGACCCAATACAGGTAAGCAATTATCCATTCCCCTCATCACCATTGAGGGGAATGGATACTCTCGGAAGCATGGCTGCATCAAGTGCCGAAAACCTCCGGCAACAGGCAGAACCGCTGCATCAAAGCAGGGTTTTCGGATAGCAGCCCGGCAATCCCAACATAACCATCCACTTAAATTCTCAGCAGAATTCGAAGAATACCGTGTCAGTATAGTCATACCGGATGTCCCTCTCAACACCGTATGTATGCTGTATTGCCCCACTCAGAGAGAATCTGTATCACCGCATCATAATCATAGCCTTTGTCAAGATACATATTCTGTCTCTT